>MNXM01000231.1 GCA_001872605.1 Armatimonadetes bacterium CG2_30_59_28
ACTCGTTACGGGTGAAAACACCCCCTCACCCTGACCCTCTCCCCCGATGGGGGGAGGGCAGGGTGAGGGGGAAAGGTGGATTTTCATCCGTAACGAGTATAGTCCTGACTCCTGCACTCCATGTTGGCGACAGGCACGCTCTTCCGCGCAGCCACTTCCTCCAGGTACTCGACCTTGGAGGCGATCCATCGCAAGGATTTATTCAGGTTCTCACCCAACTGCGTTCGTGCCCTCACTCACTCACCACCGCCGACTGCCAGCTCCATCCCGCGCTTGGGTGGCGCGAGGCGGCCGTTCTACTCCAACGCAATTACAATCTTCTTGCCCTTGTTGTGTTCATCAATCTCCGCGATAGTGCCGAGCGCCTCCGGATTCTGTGAGAGTTCAACGATACTGTCGACCTCAATCCCGTGTTCCGAAAGGGCGCCCAAGACTTGCTTCGGGAGGAACTTCGACGCAATGCGAAGCATCGCGCTCGGTATTCTGATCGTTGTATCTGGCTCAGATTTACCGATCGAGAAAACGCGAATCATGAGGTCTGCCATGGGTCACCTGTCCTTCCGAAGAATCCGCGAAAGCGCCGCGAGATTCTCTGCAGAGGCGCTTCCCTGTTCGCGCGACAGCTCGAGTGCCACCGCTCCGAGGAGTCGATAGAGTTCCGCATACGCCGGGTTCCACTCCCGCATTGCCGTCAGTTGGCTGTCGACAACTTCGCTGTCTCCCCGAGCGATGGGACCGGTAAGCGCGCGCGCGGCGCCGACATCAAAGACGTTCTGCACCGTCTGTCGCGCGATGGGATCGATGATCTGCATTGCCGTCTCCCGGGGAACGCCGGCTTGCGTGAAGGTCTGAATTCCAACCTCCATCAAAGCCGTAAGGTAATTGCAGACAATGACGCTGGCAGCGTGATAGAGGGACTTGGAGTCGGGATTGATGCGGAAGGCATTGCCGCCGATTCGCTCGAACGCGTCACAGATAACGCCGAGGCCTTCAGCGTCTCCCTCCGCGCCGCAATGGGTGCCCGCGAAGGTCTCGACGTCCAACGCTGGATCGGTGAACGTCTTCACCGGGTGGACACTAACGGCGAGGGCGCCGCTTCCTTTAACGGCAGCCATCTCACGCGAGGGAAGAGCGCCGCTGCAATGGAAAACAATGTCGCCGCGTCGAAGCAACCCCGACGCGGCAAGCGCGCGGCTGCATTCGGGGATCGACGCGTCTGGAGTTGCAATCAGGCACACATCGGCAGCGGACATCCTGTCCAGTCGCGCGACAGGTCTCCCCGCTCCGACAAACCGTACTGCTGCTCTCGAACTCTCGATGGAGCGGTTGAGCACGTCGTTGATCTGGAATGCTCCCGATTCCGCCCAAAGTTTCCCGAGCGTCTTCCCAACCTTTCCGCAACCGATGATGTTGAGAGATTTCTCCGTCGAGGTCATGGGTGCACTGCCCTCCCGCGCGACGCGGAGTTCGCGTCACTACGCTGCTGTGAAGGATACTCCCACCTTTCCAGGCTCGTCAACGCCGCGGGAAGCAGCGGAGCGCGGGCCGTTATGGTCGCCGCTGCCGATGGACTGTCGGGGCTCCTGTCAGCAGCGGTCAATCCTGCGGAAGGGGGTTGCGATCCAGACCAATCCCATACAGGTCCCACGGTATACCGGGATCGCATGACCGAACAAAATTGCGGTGGGTGTAACGAGATCGAGCCCCCCGCCACGGCTGCTCATCGTTTCGGGGGACGGCCAGCCGTGCAGGAGGCACTTGGCGTTGCGTCGGGGATTACAGCGCGGAGGCCTTCACCAGCGCCGCGAACGAGTCCGGCTTCAGACTCGCGCCGCCGACGAGGGCGCCGTCAATGTCTGACTTGCCGATCAGTTCCTCGATGTTGTCCGGCTTCACGCTGCCGCCGTACTGCACGCGCACGGTGTCCGCTACGGACGGGCCTGCTACTGCTGCGATCGTCTGACGGATGAGGCCGCACACACGGTTTGCTTCGTTGGATTCGCAGGTCTCGCCGGTGCCGATGGCCCACACTGGTTCATAGGCCAACACGACTCCCGGTACCTGATCGGCAGTAAAACCGGCCAGAGCGGCGCGAACCTGCGACTGCACGACCGCGTCGGCGTTGCCAGCCTGACGCTCATCCAGAGTCTCTCCCACGCAGATGATGGGTGTCAGGTCGTGTTGCAGCGCCGCACTGGACTTGACATTGACGCTTGCATCCGTGTCACCGAAAACCTTGAGAAGGTCTTCGGTCATTCCCGCTTCGGGAACGCCAAAGCGGCCACGTCGCTCGGAGTGGCCGATGATGACGTACTTGCAGCCAACATCCTTGACCATGGAGGGCGACACCTCTCCGGTGTAAGCGCCACTTTCCTTCCAGAACATCCCCTGAGCGCCCACGGCGATGTTCGTGCCTGCGGTTGCCTTCACCGTCGCTTCCAGGGCAATAAAGGCGGGACAAAGGGCAATGTCCACGCCGGCGACACCGGCCACCAGGCCCCGGAATTCGTCCACAAAGGCAATCGCCTCACCGACGGTTTTGTTCATCTTCCAGTTGCCGGCAATGAATGGTGTTCGCAAGTTCTTCCTCCGTTTGTGTTTGGTGTCAGTTACGCGTCTTCCAGTACGGCGACGCCGGGCAGGTCGACGCCCTCCAGGAACTCCAGCGACGCGCCGCCGCCGGTGGAGACATGGGTGATCTTGTCACTCAATCCCATCTTCGTGACAGCCGATGCCGAATCTCCGCCACCGATGACGGAGGTAGCATCGCTGTTAGCAATGGCTTCGGCGACGCCGCGCGTACCTGCTGCGAAGGCTTCCACCTCAAAGCGACCCATCGGGCCATTCCAACAGACGGTCCTCGATTGGGCGATCTTCTCGCCGAAGGCTTTCACCGTCTCGGGCCCCACGTCCATCCCCAACGCATTCTCCGGAATCGCTGAACAGGGGACGACATGCAGATTGACAGGTTCGTCCGGGCTCTCCGAAACAACCACGTCGGTCGGCAGGCACAGCTTGCTTCCCCCCGACTCCAGCAGTTGCCTCGCAAGGTCGATTTTGTCCTCCTCAACCAGCGACCTGCCAGTCTCCAATTCCTGCGCTCTGTAGAATGTGAACATCATGGCTCCGCCGATGAGCAGGCTGTCCACCTTGTCCATGAGGTGCCTGATGACCTTGATCTTGTCTGACACCTTCACCCCGCCGAGAATGCCTACGAAGGGCCGTTCGGGGTTTGCCAGCATCCCGCCCAGCATCTCCAGTTCCTTCTGCATCAGGAAACCAGCCGCGGCAGGTTTCAGGAGGCGGGCGATGCCTTCGGTGGATGCGTGTGCGCGGTGCGCGGTGCCAAACGCATCGTTCACGTACACTTCTGCAAGCGATGCGAGTTCCTTCACAAACTCCGGATCGTTTTTTTCTTCTCCCTTGTGGAAGCGAAGATTCTCAAGCAATACAACGTCGCCGTCCTGCATGGCGTTGACCGCGGCAATCACTTTATCGCCGATACAATCGTCCAGCATTTTGACGGGACGGCCCAGCAACTCATGCAGGCGGCGCGCCACCGGGGTCAGGCGTTGGTCGTCTCTGACTTCTCCCTTTGGACGACCGAGATGGGAGCCGAGGATGACGCGCGCATTCTGATCCAGAAGATACTGAATGGTGGGGAGGCTGGCAACGATGCGGGAGTCGCTGGTGATTTTCTGATTCTCGTCCAGAGGGACGTTGAAATCGACACGGACGAAAACGCGCTTGCCTTTGACATCGATGTCGCAAACAGACTTCTTCCTATTCATAGCGTTTGCTCCTGTCCAATGGAAGATGACGGGCGGTGTGGTGCGACGGCAACGGGGGGCTTGACAGTGCCGTTGGCAGGGACGCAACCAAGAGGAAGGTGGAGGCGGGTCTCCTCGCCTCCACCGATGGATCCCCCGAATGAATCTACAGCCCCTTGGAGGCGATGAAGTCGATCAAGTCGCCAACGCGGCAGGAGTAGCCCCACTCGTTGTCGTACCAGGAAAGGATCTTGACCATGTCCTCGCCCAGGACCAGTGTGGAGAGTCCGTCCACGATCGACGACCGCGCGTCGCCACGGAAATCTAAAGACACAAGTTTCTCCTCGGTGTATCCGAGGATGCCCTTCATCGGGCCGTCGGCCGCGGCCTTGAAGGCCGCATTCACGCCTTCCGCCGTCAAACCCTTTTTCTCCGTATCGATGACCAGGTCTACCAGCGAAACGGTAGCGGTGGGAACGCGAAGAGCCAGCCCGTCCATCTTGTCTTTCAACGCGGGGATGACGAGACTGATGGCCTTCGCTGCGCCGGTGGTCGTCGGAATGATGTTCATCGCCGCCGCGCGGGCGCGTCGCAGGTCCTTGTGTTCCGCATCGGCGATCCGTTGGTCGTTGGTGTAGGCGTGAACCGTGGTCATGAAGCCCTTCTCGATCCCAAAGTTGTCGAGGAGCACCTTGGCAACCGGCGCGAGACAATTGGTCGTGCACGACGCGTTCGAGATGATGTTGTGCTTCGCCGGGTCATAGTCCCCGTCGTTCACACCGAGGACGATGGTGACATCCTCGTTCTTTGCCGGAGCGGAAATGATGACCTTCTTCGCTCCACCCTTCAAATGGGCATTTGCCCCCGGCTTTTCTTTCTCTGGATCGCCGATGGCGTTCGTAAAGACGCCGGTTGATTCGAGCACAATGTCAGCGCCGATATCCCCCCACGGAATATCCGCAGGATTCTTCATCGAGAAGACCTTGATGGATTTGCCGTTGACGACCAGCGCGTCACCGGCCACTTCCACGGTTCCATCGAAGCCGCCGTAGTTGGTGTCGTGACGGAGAAGGTGCGCGTTGGTGTCGGCGCTGACCAGATCGTTGATGCCGACCACCTCAATCTCGTCAGCATATTGCTCTGCCATGGCGCGGAACGCAATCCGTCCGATGCGGCCAAAGCCGTTGATTCCTACTTTTACTGCCATCTCTTGTCCTCCTTGATTTTCGTATAATGCTTCTGGACCTTGCTCCTCATCCCACCGAACTCGCTTCGGTGGGATTCGACCGATTGGGAGCTAAGTCAGCAGGCATTATGCGTATATTGTATAACTGTCGTAACCGCGGCACGCTACCATGCTGGGACACAGCGCAGACCCCACCACGGTAACCGCTCGGTTGCGTCAACCGCAATCTCACCGTTCAATGCCGATCAACACAAGTGGCACTGCCGGGACACCTCGGCCTTGGCGAACAACATTGTAGAACTCGCCCTCGTAGTAAGCGACGCCTGAACTCATCTGGCTTTGCAGGGACTTCATCGGGAGAATTTCGATTCCGACGTCAATACGATCACCGACGTAGAAGGCCAGATGCTTTACGAAGAGATCATAAGCAACGAACGCATACTTGCCGAATTGAACCTCTACGGCCACCCGGTCCTTAACGAAATCTGTCTGGTTGTAACTAAAGATCGGTGTCTCGCCAGCCGCTTCGATTTCCCGTTTCTGTTGCTCGGCTGACATGGTAAGCGTCTTCCGAATCAACTTCTCGCTTCGGGTAACCCAGTAGCTCACACGGCTCTCCTCCCAGGAGCTTTCCCGAAGCAAACGCTTGAAGGCAGCATTCATCTCAATGGGGCTAAACAGGAGCTTGCCCTTCATCGTCTTTTCTTTGGAGACTTTGGTCCGACACTGGGTTGCGTCCACGGCAGTAATGACGGATTGAATCTCCTGCCAGAGTTTTGGCTTGTGCACGAGAAGAAATTCAAGGCCGTTGAGATGAGAGTAGGTTTCGGCAATCTTCATTGTTTCGTTGTTTTTCCATATTTCGGGCTTCTCTCAAACAGGGCGCTCTGTCCGGTGTTCTTCTTCCATGGAGCAGTGGTGAGACTGTTTCCTGCCGCAACGGGGTCATAGACTGGCCTGTCCATAGGGCGGGTCCGCAAGGTGCCTTCGATCTCCTGTTGAATTCTCTCGCATGCAAGCTTCACATACTTGGTGACCGTTTCGGCGCCAGCGCCTCGGCGTCCGTGGCGAATGGCAGCGATAACTGTGGTCCCTGTGCCTAGAAAGGGATCAAGGACCCAATCTCCCTCGTTTGTAAGGGAGAGGACCAGTCGCTCAATCAGCTCCACGGGGAACTGGCAGGGATGCTCGGTCTTCTCGACATGGTTGCTCTTGACATTCGGAATCACCCAGAGGTCCCCCGGGTTCTTGCCGAGAGGGTTACATGAATAGTGGCCAGCCTTCGGACCCTTGAAATACTTCTTGCCAGGATATTTCTGGGGCACGCGCACGGCGTCGAGATTGAAAACATATTCGTCTGACTTGGTGAACCAGATAATGGTTTCATATCGCCCTGAGAAGCGGCGGCTGCAATGCAGGCCGTGTTCAAAGTGCCAGATAATGCGATTGCGCATCCGAAGACCAAACCCAGCGAAAATCGGGTAGAGAACCGTGTCCAAGGGAACAATCGCCCCATCATCGACGTAGTTGCCGACCTGCCAGCAAATGCTCCCCATCGGGGACAGCGTGCGCACACACTCGGTGATGACTTGGGCCTGCTGTTGGAGATAAAGGTCAGGATGCAGTCGCTTCTCATATTCTTTGCCAATGTTATAAGGAGGCGAGGTGACAATAAGCTGCATGGATTCAGCCGGGATTGCCTTCAGCATCTCCAGACAGTCGCCCGGATAGACGACGATGCGTTCCGAAAGGGAGAATGTGTCTGATATCTTATGATCCTCGGTGAACATGCTTGACATGTATTGCTTCATTCTCGTCTGCTCATATGTGAGAGGGGACAGATTCTGCTTCAACTTGTTGGTGCCTGTTTGTTTGGCAGTCGCCGCTGACGATCCAACAACGTTTTCTCTGCATGAATCCTTCCTTTTTCCCTCGGCGAGGATGGCGCGGAACTGCCGCGCTGCCGAACGTTATGCCGCCGCCTTGGTGATTTCGATGCTGGCAGCCAAGCGAGACCCGTGAGCCGCGCGGGATCGCTCATAGATTCTATGCACAATCTCCGCCAGCTTCGCCGGATCATGTCGAACGTACCCGTCGACGATGATGGCCTCCTCGATAACCGGCTGGACCCCCATCGACATTAGCCGCCGCTCATCGGCCTCAACAAAATCTGCTCCCTCCTCGTGATACTTCTGGAGTATAGCCGCAGATGGACGCCTGCCGTTCGCGATGATGTAGTCCACAATTCCGGGGCCTGCGTGCTGCTCCAATACTCGCAGATGATCCGAGGCTCGAATGAAACCAAGGGTTTCGTTTGGCTGCGTCATGGCATTGCAGACGTAGATGCGCGGGGCAGGAGATACAGCGATGGCGTTCCGAATATCCTCCACCAGCAGGTGGGGAAGGACGCTACCGAACAGGCTGCCCGGGCCGAGGACAATGGCGTCGGCGTTCCGGATTGCGTCTAATGCTTCGGGAAGCGCGCGGGGGCGGGCGGGATCGAGATACGCGCGACGGATTCTCTCGGGAGCGAGGCTCACCGCCACCTGCCCGCGGACGGTCTCTCCGTTCACCAATTCCGCGCAGAGAACCACGTTCTCCAGAGTCGCCGGAAGCACATGTCCACGAATGGCGAGCACTTTACTGGTTTCCTTGACAGCGGAGTCGAAGTCGCCGGAGATTTCCGTCATTGCGGCAATCAGCAGGTTCCCGAAGCAGTGCCCATCCAGGTCTGCTCCCATCCCCTGGAATCGGTGCTGGAAAAGCCTTTCCATCATCTCCTCAGCGTCCGACAGTGCCACCAGGCAGTTGCGGATATCCCCGGGGGGAAGAAAACCAAGCTTCCGCAACCTCCCGGAGCTTCCTCCATCGTCGGACACGGTGACAATGGCGGTGATGTTGCTTGAAAATTCTTTCAGACCACGCAGCAGCACTGGCAGACCCGTGCCGCCTCCCAGGGCGACAATCCTCGCTCCCTGCTCCAGATGCCGACGGCGGTAGATCACGTCAATGAGCGGTTGCGAACCATCCGGCGAGATCGCGCCGGCAATGGAACGGACATAACCTCGAAGTCCTGTAAAAAGCAGCACCATACCGATAGAGGCGAGAACCGTCCCGGCAACCAGGGGCGAGAAGTACTGTTTGGTGTACAGGTAGATGAAATCGGTCAGGAAGAAATTCGGGTCGAATCCCTCGATATCCACGGCCACCGCCGCGCCGATCGCCGCGACGACAACCCCCGCCACCAGCAGGGCAAACCAGCGCTTGACTCGCAGTCCGGGTGTCAGCCACCTATACCACTTCACGGGGTTCCCTCGGTTTCGGAAGAAACAACCGCGGCTGAGTGTATTCCAGCGCGCTCATCTCGGAGGACGTGGAGGAATCCCCCATCAGCTCCGCAGCAATCTCTTTCTTCTTCGAAATGTCGCGATGTTGAATGACGCAGTGGAGATCGTCGGTCTGTAGATGGACGCCCAACTCGTTCGCGATGACGACAGATCGATGCCGTCCTCCGGTACAGCCAACGGCGACGGTCAGATAGACCTTCCCTTCCTCGACGTATCGCGGGATGGTGAAATCAAGTAACTCGAACAGCCTCTTCAGGTACTCCTGGGTGTCGTTATCATCCATAACAAACTCGACAACCTTGCGGTCGGTTCCGTTGAGGTGCCCCAGTTCCTTTACGTAGTGCGGGTTCACGAGGAACCGCACGTCCAGAACCAGGTCCGCATCGTGCGGAATCCCATATTTGAAGCCGAACGAGATGATCTTCACAATCATGTGGTTCAGGTCTTCACTTTCGAGGAAACTGTGCACGATCTCATCCCGCAGCACGCGGGGAGTTGCCGAGGTGGTGTCAATAATCTTGTCGGCGCGTTCACGAATCTCCGACAGCTCCTGTCGCTCCTGCTGAATGCACTCCAGCAGGTCCTCGTAGTCATCCGCCAGAGGGTGACGGCGTCGGGTTTCCTTGAACCGATTGAGAATTACCTCGTCCTCAGCGTCGAGGAAAAGAATCCGGTAGGTGACGCCCATATCCTGAAGACAATCCAGTGACTCAAACAAGCGGGCAAAGAACTTCCCACCACGCACGTCGATGACCAGAGCCACGCGGTCGATCTCGCCCTTTGACCGCTGGCACAACTCCGCGAAGGTCGGGATCAACTCCGGCGGAAGATTATCGATGCAGAAGAATCCCAAATCTTCGAACTGGTGGCTCGCCAGCGACTTGCCCGCGCCGGACAGGCCGGTTATCACAACGAAGAGCAGTTGTCGCGATCTCTTTGGTGTCATCTCAATACCCTCAACCAGCAGGCATTATAGCGTAATCGGGGAGGAGGGGGCAATGTTGCTCGCGTCTGACCGGTCTCGGTCGGCGGTTGTCGGTCACGGCAGAGCGATGAATCGACTCGCGGGAAAGAGGAAGGTTGAATAGTTGGACGGCGCAGGGGGAGGCGTGGAACTCTGAGATGAGCGCCCTCCAAGCTCCGTGCCCGGCAACACACAGAACCGGACATCCCCTGATTAAGTGGACAGAAACAACCAGTCCCGACGCACGCATGCCCGGTCGTCTTTACTATGGCGCTGTCGTTCAGGGCCGTGGATGTTTTGCAGCATTAAGGGACGGAACAGAGTAGGAGCGATGTGAGACAGTACGATAGGAAGGACCTGCGCGGACTCACGAGTTCGAACAGATTGAAGACCCCCGCAACCCGGAGACGCTCCGCCACAGGCTAACCGCTTTGCTCGTGTACGCACTGCTCGCCTTGCGGACTCAAAGAGTCCGATGCGAGCCCTGCAGGTTCGAGCCTACCAAAGGGAATCCCGTCGGTATGCGAACCGCAATGAGATGCTGGAACCGTTCCACGGACACGGTACAAATGTTCCCCCTTTCCCTCCAGCAAAGGTCCTTATCGAGTTTCGGGAGGTTGTTGCCATGAGGAAGACCGCGTAGCCGGGCATTTCCCACTCCAACTCTACCATCAAATCAGCGGATAGATGAACGGCGCGATGGCGGAGCTTTGCGCCAGGATGATCAGCACCCCAAAGAGAATCAGAACAACGATGAGCGGAATCATCCACCATAGCTTTCGCGCCATCAGGAATCGGAACAACTCCCCGATGATCCCGAGCTTTGTCCTTGTTCGTTCGATGAACTTCATCCGGTCAATCCTTCTTCAGAAGATACAGCCCCAGCACCAGCAAATCCATCCCGCTGTTTGAGAACGTGTTCCAGGCATTGGCTGGGGTGTTGACGATCGGCTCGCCTTTGAGATTGAACGAGGTGTTCAGAACCACCGGCACGCCCGTTGCTTCGCCAAACTTCTCGATGAGCCGATGGTAGCGTGGATTCGTTTCCTTGAAAACCGTCTGCAGCCTGCCGGTACCGTCAATGTGAGTGATGGCGGGCAACGCCCCCTGCTTCTCAGCTTTCACAGGAGTCACCAGCAGCATGAACCGAGCGGGTAACTGATTGATTGCATTGGGCAGATCGAAGTAATCCTCCGTCGCTTCCGCGAGAATAGAGGGAGCAAAGGGCCGGAAGGCCTCCCGGAACTTGATTTTGATGTTGACAATGTCCTTCATGTCGGCGCGGCGGGGATCGGCGAGGATGCTGCGATTCCCCAGCGCGCGCGGTCCCCACTCGAAACGCCCCTGATACCAGCCGACGACTTGCCCGTTCACCAAAGCTTCGACGACTCTGTCCATCCGTTTCTCATCGTCCTCTATCTTCTCCGCAGCCAGGTTCTGCTCGGAAAGGAACCCGGCGATGGCGTCGTCATCATACGCCTGCCCGTAGTAGGCTTGATCCATCACAAACTGCCGACGCTGACCAAGCAGGATGTTTTGAGCGTATAGCGCCGCGCCCAGCGCACCACCCGAATCTCCGGCGGCGGGTTGGACGTAGAGATTCTCGAACGGTGTCTCCCGCCAGATTCTATAGTTAGCGCAACTGTTCAACCCGACACCACCGGCAATGCAGAGGTTCCTGCTTCCTGTTTCGCTGTGAAGGGTGTTCGCCATCTTCAGCAGAATCTCCTCGGTCACGTGCTGAATGCTGGCGGCGATGTCGGCGTAGCGTTGGTTGCGATCCATCTCCTCCTGGGTGGGTGGGTTCGGGTCGTCGAAGGGACTCGTCTGCCGCGTTACAAACCGTGCCCTGCGGTCGCGCGGTTCGCCGAATAATGCCTCGAACTTGCGGCTGAAGGTCTGGTCGGGGGAGTGGTGATAGGTGAAGTACGAGAGGTCCAGCGCAAAGCTGCCATCGCCCCGAAGGTCGATCAGCTTCATGATCTCCTTCACGAACCTCGGCTCACCGTAGGGCGCCATGCCCATGACTTTGTATTCGCCTTCGTTGACCTCAAAACCGAGGAACGCCGTAAAGGCCGAATAGAGCAAACCGAGAGAGTGAGGGAACCGCATCTCTTTCTGGATGCTGAGGGTTGTCGTTTCGCTGCCGTTGTCTCGGGTCGTCCGGCCAACTCCCATCGTGGCCGTGGTCCACTCCCCCAATCCGTCGACCGTCAGGATTGCCGCTTCGTCGAACGGCGAGCAGAGAAAGGCGCTCGCCGCATGGGACAGATGGTGTTCGACAAAAAGCAGCTTCTCGTCGCCAATGCCGAGATGGGTCTTCAGTAGGCTCTTGACCCACAGCTTCTCTTCCGCCCACTTGACCATCGCTTCGCGAAAGAGACGCAAGGATCGAGGCGATGTGCCGAGGATTGTCATCATCATTCGCTCGAATTTGATGAAGGGTTTCTCGTAGAAAACAACGTAGTCCAGGTCCCGGGGCGAAATACCGCGCTGATCGAGGCAAAACTGAATCGCCAACTCCGGGAACCCGGAATCGTGCTTGCGTCGGGAGAAACGCTCTTCCTCCGCCGCGGCAACAAGCACGCCGTTGTCCAGGAGGGCAGCAGCGGCATCGTGAAAAAAGCAGGAAATACCGAGTATCAGCATCTCAGTATTGCCTCCCCGCCGCTTGCAGAGAGGTATCGGCCTCATCCCGCGGTATCCAGTACGAGTCCCTTCTCCGCGCGCGCAGTCCCAGTGGATCGGACACGATGCGAATAAGCAGCCCAAGGGGGGCGATCACGACACCGTACAGCACCGCCAGAAGCATCCGCGCCTGAAAGTCGCCGATCTTGCGGGCAATGGGTTTCCACTTGTCCCAGAGGTGCGACAAACGTATCTTCATCTCTCTTCTCTTTTCGGCCTTCTCTCCACTAATTGTCACAAGGTGAGTTTCCATGCTCCTCAAACGACACCCGGAGATGAATGACATTTACCGGCACTCGTTGGGGAGCAGCCGACGGGCCCGTATCGTTTCGAGCAGTAGCTCTGCTGCTGCCTTGTGTGCTTCCGGACGCCAATGAGCATCGTTCTCGAAGTAGAGGTTCGCGCCACGCGCGGCCAGCTTACTGAGAGACGCGCGACAATCGACGTACTGGATGTTCAGCGCGCGACAGATGTCCATTGCTCCGCGGTGGCTGCAGGCATCTGGAAACGATCCGTTGGATCCCTTCACTGAGACGGGACTTAGGATTCCCTCTGGTGGGATCAATAGAACAAGCAACTTGGCCCCAATCTGCCGACATTCCTCTTGAAGTGACTGAATCAGCAGAGCGGTGCTCATGAACCCCTCCGGTCTCTGGGCGAATCTGTTGTCCTCAATCCAATCCTCGGATTCCTGCCCTCGCGACGCATCGGGTTGGTTTCTTGTCAGGTGAGATGGAGTCCTTTTCGTGGGCTCCTTCTTCAGACGGCCAGTTTCCGTGACCCCATACCAGATACGGGCGACATAGTTCACCGAACGCAGCCACCTCCTAAATGTAAATGGATCGAAGTCTGACGTGTAGTCGTATCGGTCGGACTCGGCGAACGAATGGATGAGCAAGCCTCGTTCCGTGATTTCACAGTGTGGTCTGGGAAACCCCATGCCCCGATCCTGCTCATTGTCTATCATGTCATTTTGTGAATAGAACCCCAATATCACTAGGTCGGGTGTGTATCGTTTCCCCTCTTCTTTCAGATACAGATACTCCTGTAGCGTTCCATATCCGGTGACCCCCGCATTGAGGACGTCTACGCGGTTCCCCAACAGCCGCTCCAATACCTCCGTGTAGAGCCTGGATTCTTCTACGCCGATGCCAAAAGTGAATGAATCTCCCAGACACAATACACGACACTTCCCGGCGGTCTTTTCGTACGCATACTCCTTGTCCCTCAAACCCATTTTGTTTGTCCGAATAGAAATGTGGAAATCCCTACAGCGCATCTCCGTCGCAGCATTGCACTTGTGACTCCAGCCTAAGAGAGTATTGAACCGATAGATGTCCAGCCCACCCTCCGAAACGTTCCATGGTTCAGGCATCCAGCCGGCCCGCACACACACTTCCAGAGCAATAAGTCCCGCCAAGATAGTAAGCACGGATATCCCCATGTTCGCATAGTCGACCCGACGGGGTAACTCTGCTTTGGCAAGCCGCACGATCCACGGAAGTGTTGTTAGGGTTAGGCAGAACAATCCGAGAACCCACACGGACCTCCAACGAAAGAACATGTCGCTGAGAACGTCGTGCTGCATGTGCAACGGCATTTGGCGGTGTGCAATCCCCAAAGTGTGGAGTCGCCAGAGGTCATCGATCGTGGACATCGCCAGCAGCACCGGGATCAGAGAAGCGCCCATGAGACCCGCGCGTCGTCTTGCATGTTCCGGGTCACGGGCTATCCGCAACGCGGAGATGACAACGCCAAGTGTCAACAGCGCCTGGAAGAAGAACCAGATATAGTACTGAGGGGACTCAAAGGCTTTCTGACAATAGCCCGGACCAATGTAACGCCCAACATAGTTGAGGTAGGGAAGCATCCATAACACAGCGGTTACTTGCAGAATGACGAGGCTGGTCAGTACGTTCCGGTGTGTGCCTTCTTCGTTTGTAGCTTCACAAGAAATCATGATGGCTTCTTCCTGCACCATTGAGTCGCGCAAGCACGAACTGATAGAAACTACCCTCCCGGCGCGTAGAGGAGGTTCAGAACGGTGACAAGATTGTACGCGCAGGTGACGTTCCACACGATCATCAATATCGCGACCGCTACGGATACAACATCCTCCGCCCTTTCGTTGAAGCAGGATCGAAGTCCCAGCACGCCGATTGTCGGCAACAGATAACCATCCACCCTCGAATTCCTCCGGTGGATGAAGAGAGTATAGTGCAACCAATACAAAAAAGAAAGGGAGAATGCAGTTTCTCGAGCGGAAGGGCAATGTCCGCACACCCTAAGACGAGTCGCCTTGTGCCCCAGCACTCCTGCGATGTTTGACGCGCGTGTCCCTTTCTGGTAAATTCCCCCGTGGAGAGAATTCAGATCGTATTGGTGAGTCGTTGCCTTTCATCGCCTCGGTGGCCCGTATTTCCCACGACTGGAGCTGTTCCTTGGAGCGCCCTGAATGCATTGCGTTGATCCGTCGGTAGCGAGAACGTCACTCGCTACCAGGACTTCTCTGTGTCTCATACTGGTCTCCCATTTAGGTCTGTCCGTTTTGTATAACTGGATCATACCCCTGGGATACGGCCCGGATGAACCGCGCCACGAGAAGTACTACGCATACATGGCCCTCCACCACGAATTGCCTCCCGACGAGGCTTCGACACAGGCCATCGCGCATCATCCTCCCCTCTACTATGCCTTGTGCGTTCCACTGTACCACGCACTGCGACACGTCCCGGAGGAGCTTCGACGACATGCTCTCCGCTTCTTCTCCACCCTCCTGGGAGCGGGGGTTCTCCTCCTGGTGTGGTGCATGGCAATCCGGTTCGTTCCCGCAGAACCCCATGTCGCGTTGGCCGCGGTTGCGTGTGTAGCCTGGCTGCCACACTTTCAACTTATCAGCAGCGTCATCAACAACGATATACTCTTGGCGGCATTGAGTACCTGGGTTCTCCTGGTCAGCGTGTCTGTGGCCTCTCGCGGAACTTCACCCTTGCGCGCGGCGCTGCTTGGGGGCACTGTGGGACTGGCTTGTCTGACCAAGAATACGGGCATCCTGCTGTTGATCCCCGCACTAACCGGAGTGGCCCTCGGGGCCTGGTGGAGCCATGCTCAAGACGGAGAGCAACATCAGGATGCAACATCGTCGAGGATCAGCCCTTATGAGACTTTTCTCCGCAACGCTCTTGCGGCGCTGTTTGCGTGGTTCGCTCTGTCCGGTTGGTGGATTCTCCAGTACATCGGCAAGTATGGGCGTCTTGATTCAGATCCTCCTTGGCCCCTCTGGGCCTGGCCCGATCCCTCTCTTGCCGCGCGCAGTCTTCGGGCGATCGGAGGACTTTTCCGCTCCACATGGTCGCAGGTAGGCTGGCTCCCGTCCAGAACGGAGCCAATTGTGTATGGTCTGTTGCTGCTCATTCTGGTCATGAGCCTGGGAGGGCTGATGCTGCGCTTCAGGGAATGCTTCTCCGAGACAGGGAATAGCTGGTCGCAGCGAAATGGAATTCTGGTACTCGGATTAGCCTGCATCGTTACCTATGGGGCACTCATCCACAGCGCCATTTTTGTGAACCCCGGTCGGTTCGAGGGAGGACGCTACGCCTTGATGGTTGTCGGAGCCACGGGGACGCTGCTCGCTGTGGGGCTGGGAGGACTTCCGGTCAGGCTCTGGCGCAACCTTGCACTCATTTGCATCTTGGTGTTGCTGCTGGTTTGTAACGCCCTCTCCATCTACAATCTGGTGTCCTACCTAAATCCGCTATACGGACCCAAGTGAGGTCTCTTCCTGACAAACGATCAGAGAGGTATCGCATGGACAATCACGTAGTTGTAATCGGCGGCGGTCCTGCCGGACTGGCTGCCGCCTATGAAATGACACGGCAGCAACTGAACGCGACTGTATTGGAGCGCGACGCGGTTCCAGGCGGGCTTTCTCGAACCGTTCAATACAAGGGATACAGCTTCGACATTGGCGGACACCGCTTCTTCACCAAGGTTCCAGAAGTCGACCAGATGTGGGACGAAATCCTGGGAGAGGCGTTTCTGATCCGGCCCCGGTTGTCAAGGATCTACTACAACAACCGTTTCTTTCATTACCCTTTGCGGCCTCTTGAGGCCCTGCGCAATCTCGGCCCTGCTGAGTCGGCAAGAATTCTGTCGAGCTTCTTCTCCGCTCGGCTCTTCCCCAAACGCCCTGAAGATAACCTTGAGGCCTGGGTGGCAAACCGTTTCGGCCACCGCCTCTATTCCCTGTTCTTCAAGACCTATACGGAAAAGGTGTGGGGGATTCCCTGTTCCGAAATCGGGGCCGACTGGGCCGCCCAGCGCATCAAGAACCTTTCTCTTTCGGCGGCTTTGAGAAGCAGCCTTTTCAAACAGCGAGGAGAAGTCATCACAACCCTCATCGATGAATTCCGCTATCCGCGACTTGGTCCGGGTATGATGTGGAACCGTTGTATGCAGATCGTCATGGAGCGAGGGCAACGGGTGGAGTTGGGGCAGGAAGTCGTCGCGATACGCCATGCCGATTGGCAAGTCCGGGCGGTGGAAACCGCCAGCGACTCTCACCCGCGACGCGAACATGAAGGAACGGATTTCATTTCCAGCATGGCGTTGCAGGACCTGATTCTGAGTCTCGTCCCTTCTCCGCCAGACTCGGTCCTGGAATGCGCCCGCTCTCTGCGGTACCGCGATTTCCTGACAGTCGCTTTGATCGTGGATCAGCCGGACCTCTTTCCCGACAACTGGATATACGTGCATTCACCCGCGGTCCGGGTCGGGAGGATTCAGAACTACAAGAACTGGAGTCCGGAAATGGTTCCTGATCCGCAGAAAAGTTGCCTCGGGCTGGAGTATTTCGTGTCGCAGAACGACGACCTCTGGAATAGAAGCGATCAGGAATTGATTGAGTTGGGAACCGCGGAGCTGGCCTCACTTGGATTGGTGCAACCCGCATGGGTGGAGGACGGCGCAGTAGTGAGAGTGCTGAAGGCCTACCCCGTTTACGACACCGGGTACCAAAAGCGGATCGAGTCACTGAAGGCATACTTGTCGGAATTCCGCAATCTTCAGTGCTGCGGTCGAAACGGACTCCATCGATACAATAACCAGGACCACTCCATGCTCACTGCAATGTTGGCCGTGCGGAACCTGATCGGCGAGAAACACAATGTGTGGGACGTCAACACCGAAGATGAGTATCACGAGACGTTCACACGCAGGGACCCGGTTCCCGTAGGCAGATAGTGGGAGCGCATGGTCACGTAGTTTTCCGTCAGAGAGGTCGACGGGCACCAACACGCAGGCGGGTTCACATCCCGCATTCGCCCCAATTGCCGTTGGCATTCGCCGCCCCGGCCGGCATGAATGCGAGCTCCGCACTCAACCTGAACCGGTGCGCGACTTACGTGTGGTTCGCCCCCGTCTGCGCCACGAGGTTGCTGACGCGGAGGAGTTCATCGATGGATTCTCCCGCGTCACCCCACCAACCGTCGAGGATTTCGTAGGTCATAATTCCTGCGGCGATGTAGTGGTTGTTCACGTCCGTGATCTCCAGCTCGCCGCGCCGGGAGGGTTTGAGTGTCTTGACGACATCGAAGACATCATTGCCGTACATGTACATACCGATGACGGCAAGGTTGGATTTCGGGTCTTGCGGCTTCTCCTCAATATTGAGAATGCGGTCGTCCGCCAACTCGGCGACACCGTACTCCTTCGGGTTCTCAACTTCCTTCAACAAAATCTTGGCGCCCCGCTCCTGGGTGCCGAAAGAATCGACAGCCTGGATGATGTTCCTCTCGATAATGTTGTCACCGAGGAAGACCACCACCTTCTCACCGGCAGCGAAGTGCTCCGCCAGACCCAACGCCTCAGCGATGCCACCCGCGCCTTCCTGGTAGGTGTAGTTGATGTGCTTCAGGCCGAATTCCTTGCCGTTCCCCAGCAGCTTCAGGAACTCGCCCGCGTGATTTCCCCCGGTGACGATGAGAATGTCCCGCACCTCCGCGGCCACGAGCGCCTCGATGGGATAATAGATCATCGGGCGATCATAAACCGGCAGCAAATGCTTGTTCGTAATTTTCGTCAATGGATGCAGGCGGGAACCAGTGCCTCCCGCAAGAATGACCCCTTTCATTTTAGTCCTCCGTATACAGGGCTTGGGGTTCAGGGCTTAGAATGGGCGACAGCAGGAGACCCGGGCGGGAATCGTCGTTCCGATTCCGGCAGGCGCTTTTCAAGGCTTCTCTCCAGGCCGTTCAGCATCCTCACGCATTCCTCATATACTCGTTAAGGTTGAGAGTCCACATTTTCTGCCGTAGGATAAAGCTGCCGCTTTGTCTCCTGGTGAGGCGAGTCTGCCGATTGACAAAGCTGGAGCTTTATCCTACGGCAGGTGCATGTTGGGGCAGGACGGCGTCCAATCAGATTCCGTGGGGCCATTCCTCAACCTTAACGAGTATAGCGTTCCCTGAAGGGATCGTAAACAGTCGTCGGCACATACCGTTTCAGTTTGGCAATGAACAGGTGGTGGATAGTCTCCAGCGCTTCTCCTCTCGCTCGGTTCACACCCTCGATCTTGTTTCTGATGTGTCGATCACTGTGCGTTTCAGCCAGGTTCGCAGGGGCGCTATTTGAGGCGATGCGGATCTGCGACGCCAGCTCGTACTGCTCCCTCCGCAGGCCATCCGTGGCTCACGTCGCACGCCTCTATGTGCAGTTGACATAGCTTCTGGTACGCATCCAAGTCCTCCACCCGCATGACAGTGCCCATGTGGCCACCTCCTTGTCACCGTGTTATTGTCCTGAACTCTGAAATCTGAACCCTGTGGCCTCAGGACAACTTCCTCATCACAATCCCCGAGAAAACCTTCGGGTAGAAGTAGGTGGCTTTGTGGGGCATCTTTTCTCCGGCCCGGGCGACCGCCAGCACTTCGTCCAGCCGGGTTGCATTCAGAAGGAAGACCATCGAGCCTTGTCCGTCGCGCACCGCTGCCACTCCCTCTTCTGCGTCCTTGATGTATGTCAGTTCGGAGACGGGGTCGCTTTGCCGCAGGACGGGATCCAGTATGAAAGCATGAAGCAGTGTCACATCCAGCTTCCGGTAAGCCTCAGACTTGTCGTCAGGGAGCAGAGGATGGCTCAGCAACTGCGGCCGCGCCGTCATCTGAAACGCCCTGTGAGGGGTGACAAACCCAAAGCTGTGTGCATCCGCGCTCTGCTTCAGGAGGTCCAGCGCCTGCGAGGCAGCGATCGTTGCGGGAAGCTCTTTGATGTCAAAAAAAATCTCGGCCCTTGTCAGGATGTCGGTCACCCCTCCGCCGTTCCCGTGGAGGAGCCTGTGGGTCGGCAGAATGGTCAAACCAGGACTGCGGAGGTTCACAAGCGTCATCAGCGTAAAGTTCTCGGGCTCTTCGCCTGTCCAGCTCGAAGACTGGCCGCGGACCTCGTTGCGATACGCAAGCGCCGTTTCGTATCGGTGATGGCCGTCTGCAATTAAGATTTCCCACTCGGAAAAGGCTGAGTGAACCTCAGCGGACGCACTTGCGCAGTCCATCCGCCAGACACGATGCACAACGCCATCATCGTCGGTGGCTTCCATGTCTGGCGCGCCAGCAGTGCAGAGCCGCAGAATCGATTCAACTCGCTGTTCCGGGTCATCGTACAGCCCGAAGACTGTGCTGAAGTTGGCCCGCGACGCGCGAAGTAGTTGCAGTCTGTCCCGCGTCGCCTTCGGGAAAGTCTGTTCATGAGGTCGGATGATCCCCTTCTCCCACGGTTCCACTCTCACGGCAGCGATCAGTCCTCGACGAGTTCTCCGTCCCGTTGCCGAGGTGTCGTAGGTCTGATCGTAGACGTAGAAGGAATCGGTCGAGTCTTCGAGAAGGATGCTGTCAGCGATCCACGTCCGCAGAGTCGATGCCGCGCGCGTGTACTTATTGTCTGCTTCGCTGTCCCCTTCCCTCTCCTGACTCAGGACCAATCGCACCGCATTGTGGGGATGACGATCGAGGAGCTCCTCGCGATACCGGTCGGAGATGACATCATAAGGGGGAGCGATGACCGCCGAGTAGTCTGATAGGCGGTCAGGGTTGTATCGGGCGCCTTGGAACGGCCGGACGTCTGCCAATGATCAATACCTCCATGCGGATGAGACGCTGCATTCTACCACAGCGAGCGATGCAGCGGCAATTTGCGGGGAACTGGACTGTGTGTTATAAGAACTACAACCTTCTCCAAGGTGAGTTGCTCCAATGAATGCACGGATGTTTGCCTGTCTGTTTCTGACCATCACCTGCGCGTCCTCATTTGCACAGGAGTTACCGCAGACCGTCATCGATGGCAAAAAAGAGATTTTGTACCTCGACCACTGGGCCGACCCCGCCAACTGGCGCCCGGCGGAGTGCGCGGTGAGCGTGTCTGATAAGAAATCACCCAACGGAAGGCCGGTGGTTCACATGCACGTCCCGGTGGATCACCAAGGTGGAGAACTCAAGTACCCCATCGGCTGGCCGCGCATGGATCTGCTCGCTCAGACCCCGTGGGAACGGGATTGGACCTCTTATGACCAGTTGGAGTTCTCGGTCTACACCGAGATGTACCGACCATCGCTCCCCAAGACGCCAATCGCGCTGCTGGTCTATTGCCCCGACAAGAACCGCGTCTGGCAACGAGACCTGCGAGAACTGAAACTGGGGGAATGGGTTGCCTTCTCATTCCCCATCACTAAAATGCAGTACGTGGACAACGTCAACGTGGTCAAGCTCTCAACTTCGGAGTCGAACTATCGGGACAAGGACAAGGTGGATTTCCACTTCAGCGGATTCCGACTGGTGAGGTCCACCGAGTGTCGCGTCTCCGAGTTGAAGATTCTCACTCCGGTGCTGTATCGTGACCAGACGTCCCTCCAAGTAGAAATGAGCGTAGTCGGTATCCCGGAGAAGATCAGCCGCGGCGTTCCCTTCTCATTGCGTGACCCAAAGGAGTTGCTCCGACTGGAGACGCTGCCGGTGAAGCGGGGACAGCAGGTATTGAACATCGACGTATCCGAGCTGAAGCTCGTGCCTGGCGAGTACACGCTCACCGCGTTTGAGCAGGAACCGGAGAGGAAGCTTTCCATTCCCTTTCGCGTGGTCAACACGCCGTGGGAGGGGAAGTAGGTGGGAGCTTTTCCAACGCTGAGGAAGAGAAGCCGAATGTGCAGAATCTGTGGACTCGCCGCGCTTGCGGGTCTCATGGTCGCCGCCGATGCCGAGGTCATCAAAGTGGATTTCGGCACGGCCGCGTCACCGATCCGCAGCGGGTTCACGCAGGTCACACGTGACACTGCCTGGACGCCGGGCGCCAAGGTCGGGTGGGTGGCAGAAAGCGACCGAACATCGAGAGACCTGCCGGTCAGCCGGGAGAGGCGGTACAACGAATCAGCCGGGCGCAGCGACCCGCCGGACATCTTCACCAATGATCTCACGCAGGACCACGTGGAAGGCTCAGCGCCGGCCAGGTTGCGCATCGCGATGCCGTCCGGAGAGTATCGCCTCTGGGTACTCAGCGGCGCCGCTGGCGGAGACCGGTCGCAGGTGTGGGACGTCTCCGTCGCGGTGGGAGACGTGAAGACCTCCGCCACCTTTGCCAGCCCGCAGGAGTCGCGCACCGGGGAATTGAGCTTCTCGTCTCCCGGCCCAACGGTTGATATCCAGTTCTCCTCCCGCAGTCGGTGGCTGGCGAACGCCCTCGTGCTCGCGTCGGAGACGGAGTGGGCCAAGTTGCGGCAGGAGTTGCTCAACAGCGTGGAGCAGGAAGTATTCCTCCTCCCCGACGACGAGTTAAAGAAATGGAAAGAGCGTCCGCACGCGGACAACACCCCGCTGCCCTCGTTCACCCCCGAGGAAGAGAAGCGCGGCTTTGCCGTCTACCATCGCCACTACCTCGACCCGATCTGGCCGAACACCGTCCCAACGCGTGCCGACATGGAAGCCCCGGCGCGCGCTTACGCCGCGTGGGGAGAGTATGAGCCAATCACCTTCGTCCTGTTTCCGCTGCGGGACCTCAGCAATGTAACGGTGAAAGTGACCGACCTGCGCTCCACGGCGGGGCAGAGCATACTCAGTCAGAACATTGACGTTCGTTATGTCCGCTACATGCGCGTGCGACCCAACTACCGGGTTGAGGGCGTCTACTACCGCGCGCCGGATGTGCTGATGCCCATGCAGCCAAGCGCCTTGCAGAAGGGCGAGAACTTCAGCGTGTGGCTGACGGTGTACGTCGATCCGTGCGAGCGCGCTCGACACACACCGGATGGCTTGTATGAAGGATCGGCGGAAGTGTCGGTTGCAGGTCAGAAGGTGGTCGATGTTCCGCTGAAGCTGCGCGTCCTGGGTTTCGACCTGGAGAAAGACCAGAGCCTCATCTTCGGACAGTACTATCACCACCCATACGCTCGGATGGCTTCCGCTCCCGATGCCTTTTCCAGCAACTGGTGGAAGCAGAAGGCCGAGTTGGAACACGCCGACATGGCCGCGCACGGGATGAACACCATCACCATGGGTGTGTGGTCTCCCGCTCCGGTGGATGACAAGTGGCGGTTCAACTTCGACCAGTTGGCGGTCTGCATCGAACTGTACCGGAAATACGGTTTCTATCAGCCCATCGCCCTGAGCATTCCCACCGGCTCCGTGTATGGGAAATACGTCCAGGGCGGCATGGGATCCCATCTGCGACTGGTGAAGATGCCTCCCCCAGAATTCTTCAGAGAGATGACCGACATGGTACGCGTCATCGAGACCGAGCGCAAACGGCGTCAGTGGCCGGAGTTCCTCTACTACCCGGTGGACGAGCCATCCACGTCGAAAGAGTCGGTGGAGTTCATGGCGGCTGTGCTGAAAGCCATTAAGGAAGTGCCCGGAGTCCGCACCTACGTCACCGCCGATCCGGTGCACGACCAGTTCGCCCCGATGCGTCCTTTCGTGGATGTCTGGTGCTGCCAGCCATTCAATCCGGACCGCGACACCGTCCTCGCCGACATGAAGAAGCGAGGCGTCGAATACTGGAGCTACCCGAATCATGTGGCCGGTGAAAATGACCATACCACCGTCGAGGGCGCGCGCATGACCTATGGGTTCGGGCTGTGGCGGTCCGGGTTTCGCGCCCTCATCCCGTGGATCTACCAAGCCATCATTGCCGACCAGTGGAACTACCTCGACGGTTCCGCGATGGATTTCTTCAACCGCACCGGAGACAACGGCGAGCCTATTCCCGTCGTCCTGTGGGAAGCTTACCGGGAGGGGATCGACGACGGGAAATACCTGACCACCCTCGACCGCTGGATCGAGCGCGCCGAGCAGGCCGGTCTGAAAAAACTCGCCGAGAAGGCCCGGGCGGACCGGCAGTTTGTCTGGGACTCCATCCACGTTCAAATCAAGTACAAATACGACGATCTCTGGGAGCCGGAAGCCTTCGATATCTACCGCTGGGTACTGGCCAACCAGATACTCACCCTGAAAACCGCGGTAGAATCTCGGTAGAGGCCGCTGCGGCTCTTCTTCACCGCTCGACAACACGTCTCATCTTCGCGGCCAAGTCATCCCGCACACTGGGATACCGGTCTGCAACGTCGTCTTGGCGGCAGGGGTCATCGGCAAGGTTGTAGAGGCACGCGGTGTTCTCCTCGGTGTTCACGAGGCATAGCCAGTCTTCCTGCCAGGTGCAGACCATCTGAGCGTGCCCGGTGACGAGGTAGTTACGGAACGCATCTACGCCGTCACGCACTGCGGGCCAGACGCTTTCGCCATCGGTCATTGGCTTGGGCGCCACGTCGAGGAGTGACAGCATGGTGGCTGTGACATCAGTGCTGTAAAGCCAGCCCGGGAAACGGGTTCCCGCCTTCTCTCCCGACGGGTGACGCATGAACAGCAGCACTTCGTTCAGCGCGAGACCGGTGTCCTGCGGCGGCATCCCATAATGACCGAACTCGCCGATGATTTTCCCGTGGTCGCTGACCACGATAATTAGCGTGGACTCCCGCAGGCCGCACTCGTCGACTGTGTTCAGCAGTTGGCCGATCCAGTGGTCGGTCATGGTGCAGTTGGCTGCGTAGTTGGCACGGGCGTTCTCGTGCTCGTCCGCGTTCAGTTGCTCGCGTTTGTAGAGGTTCGGATAGATGAGCCGCGGCCCTTTGTGGTCGGGTTTGTAAATGTCGAAGTATCGGTTCGGTGTCAGCCACGGTTCATGGGGATCGAAGGTCTCAATGTGCAGGTAGAAGTTCTCGTGGTCTTTGTTCTGCTTCAGCCAGTCGATCGCCTTGCGGAACGTGCGCGCGGAAGGATAGTCCTCATCGTTCTCGAGGAAGGCATGGTTCTTCAGAAACTGCACCAGCACCTGACTGTGACGCTCACTTTCGCGGGCGCCGGTTTTGAGGAACTCGTCGATGCGGCCTTCTCGAAGAGGTTGAGTCTTCCATCGATCAAATTCCTGCCCGCGACTCCAGTCGTATCCCTGGAACCCGCGATGGAAGTTCTGCGAAGGTTTCATCAAGTGGTAGACGTCGCAGATGAGTGATGTCACAAAGCCTTGCTCCGAGAGATGCTCCGCGACCGTAACATCCTCCTGCGGGAGCGGCCGCCAGCCGGGCGCATGGATGTACATGCCCTTGTAAAACGGTTCGTCGGACCAGGGAAAAACGCGACGTCCGGTCCAATACCCTCTCCGGCACGGAACTGTGGGGAGCGCCTCGGAGCGTAATCGCTCGAACAGAACGCTCTCGGTGGCGAGGTTGTCCAAGTTGGGTGTCTGCACGTGCAGCCTCGGCCCCGAGTCGTCTCGCGTCCCTTCCGGCCGGTAGCAGTGAACATGGTCCTGGCGGAAGCTGTCAGTCGTGATCCAGATGCAGTTCATAAATCCTCCCTGGTTTGGGGAATTGGGTGGCAGGGCGATGGGCCTTGGTTGCGCCAGTCTCACCGAATTGCAGATGCGGAAACTCCCGCGGAGCTGGTCGGCAACTCACCCGCAAATATCATACTCTATGACCTGACGGTGACGCAACGGAACGAGCTTGGGCGCAAAGCAGTCTGTGTCCGTGGACCTTCCCGGCGTCCTTGTCGAAAGCGCAGGTTGTGAGGCAGCCGTTGTCAATATTGATGCGGGAGATGAGACAGTCTGCAAAATCGGCCTTGCTTCGTCGGAAGTCATCAAGCGCCAACCATGCGACCTGCCTGGTCTGAATCTCGAACTGCCGGGTGCCAAGAAGTTTCTCCAGAGTCTTCGCTATGTCTCCTTGGAAAAACCGTAGGCAGTGTCCAGAACCCACACCAGTTCACACAGCACGGGTGTAAGTCAGATTTGTGAGAATCCACCCCAGCCGGAACCATGGGCGCCTGTAGCCTGAAACCCGACAGTGATTGTGTAACGGAGTTCGCGGTTCGTCGGTCCTGAGTGAGTTCATGCAACAACCC
>MNXM01000317.1 GCA_001872605.1 Armatimonadetes bacterium CG2_30_59_28
TGGGTGTTATGATTCACCCAGGCAACGAGGGAAGGTGACGGGAGGGAACAATGGACTCGGCAACTCTGGATATCATACGGACACTTTTTCCTGGCTTGGTTATACTCGTTACGGGTGAAAACACCCCCTCACCCTGACCCTCTCCCCCGATGGGGGGAGGGCAGGGTGAGGGGGAAAGGTGGATTTTCATCCGTAACGAGTATAGCCTGCTCTCAATGCGGTCCCTGATCCGTCCGCAGACTGATCTGGATGGGAAGCCCGTAGGTACAGTGACGGTAGCGCTGGCTCTTTGCTATGTAAACCAGGCGCTGTTTCCCTTCAAGTCCGACTTCCTTCGGCTTGCTTTCGCCATCCTCCTCGGATTAGTGCTTGGATTCGTCATTTCCCGTGATTGGCATTACTGGTTGATGCGCCGTCTTGGCATCGTAAAAAGCTCTCGATATAGGCATCCTTGGGACCGCGCCTTCGAGGCGATAACTGATTGGGTTGTTGTTCACTTGGACGATGGACGACGCCTTCGCGGTTGGCCTGAGATGTTCTCAGATTTTGGTGAGGATTGCTCTCTGTTTCTCACCGATGCAGTCTGGCTCGACGAGGAGAATCACGAGATTGAGGTTGTTGGGTCGGGAATGCTGGTTCTCCCGACGCCCGGCAGTAAGATTCGGTTTGTCCAGTTTGTAGACAGCTAGGAAGGAGTTGAAAAAGGAAATGCAAGACAAGAAACAAAGCATCAGAACGGATGATAGCTTCATACGGAAAGGCGGCGTGAATCCTCCACCGAGGACTCCTCCTCCGCCGCCGCCACCTCCCCCGCCGCCACCTCCATCACTGGCCAAGAAGAGCTAAGAAAGGAGCGACCACCTTTGAAGGACACGGAACAAGATGGCCACAAGCAGGTCCCGGTGGAGTGCGAGGAATCAGGAGTGAACCCTCGCCCCAAGACCCCGCCACCACCTCCTCCTCCGCCTCCACCAGCGCCTGTGTTCCAGAAGAAGGACCCCAAGGAACACTGACCTCTTCTACGAGGATCAACAACATGAACTCGAAATTGTTGCTCCCGTTGAACTGTGAATTGAGGTGAGACATTCATGCCAAACGACAGGATGCTTCTGGAATTGCACGAAGAGCGCGCACGGCACTACTCAGCAAACAAACGCTTGTCGCCGGAGGACTATGCGTTGCAGATTGAACAAGAAGCAGCAGAGCTCCTGGAACTGCATGGGTTTGCTCTGCTTATGACTCAGGACGGCCGGGAGATGGTGGTGGCTCAGCCAAAGACGGCCTGATCGACTTCTCCTCCCCCCTCCGACGTGGCGAAGCATGGCCGCATGTTCGCGCCCACGGACCGGATGCTCGACCTCCATCCCGACGCGTCGGGAACCGGTTGGTGTATGAGTTGTATGAGCTGACGGAGGAGGAAATTGGGATTGTCGAAGAGGGGACGCGATGATATGCTTTACCGAGAAGGAGGGGTTCGGGATGCCACGCACTTTGGACTCGATCTGGGAGACCCTGGAAACTTTGTCGCCGGATGACCAGCGGCAGTTGCGCGAGCGACTGGAAGAGAGTTCAGCGCGGCGCGCAGAAACCACCGGGATGAAAGCGTTCCATCAGGCTTTACTGGCGTCAGGCTTGGTTAAGACGATCAAGAAGCCACGCGCCGGTGTCACAGATCAACGTCATCTTATTGAAGTCAATGGCAAGCCGCTGTCAGAAACGATCATTGAGGAGCGCAGATAGTTGGCCATCTACTACATGGACAGCAGCAGCGTCGTGAAGCGGTATGCGAACGAAGTTGGTTCAGCATGGACGATAGCTATCACCAATCCCTCGGCTCGTCACGAGATTTACGTCGCTCGCATCACGGGCGTGGAGGTAGTCTCCGCGCTCACGCGACGATCGCGGGGCGGCGCGATTGAGCCTGTGGACGCAGCCTCCGCCATAGCGCAGCTCAAAAGCGACCTCCAGAACGAGTATCAAGTGCTTGAGGTAACGGAAGCGCTGGTAGACCGGGCAATGAGTTTGGCAGAAACGCACGGCTTGCGTGGCTATGACGCCGTGCAACTGTCGGCCGCCTGTGAGCTTCACGCGCTCCTGAGCCTCAGCGAATTGCTGCCTCTCACTTTCGTTGCCGCGGACCAAGCTCTCATCGCCGCTGCCGCTTCCGAAGGGCTGGCGGTGGACGATCCCAATGCTCATCCGTAATCTCTCGACAAAGCCAAGCATGACCGCATGACGGCACGGGTGGACCAGATATGGGACCTCCGTAGACGCATGGCCGCCGCACAGACGCCACGCGACAAGGAAATGCTCCAACGCCAGATCGCCGCCACCAACCAGTCCCGACGCGTCGGGAACCGGTTGGTGTACGAACTGTATGAGTTGACGGAGGAGGAGATTGGGATTGTGGAGGGCAGGTGACTTAATCTCACGAGGGATGTTAAACTACTGAGGAAGGCTTTGATGGGACCGCGGAACATTCCCTTTGCGCAGATCGTCGCGCTCGTGGAGGCGTTCGGATTCCGGCTCTCGAGAGTGAGCGGCAGTCACCACATTTTTGTCCATCCGAAGGTAGACGAGTTGGTGAATCTGCAGGAAGTTGACGGCAAGGCGAAGCCCTATCAAGTTCGCCAGTTTCCGACACTGGTGGAGAAGTACGACCTGAAGCTGGGAGGCAACGAATGAAGGACTATCACATCAACATCTTTTACAGCGATGAAGATCAAGGATATATCGCCGACATTCCCGACCTTGAAGCCTGCTCTGCTTTCGGGAAGACGCCGTCGGAAGCTTTGGTCGAAGTAGAGATAGCCAAAGAGGCATGGCTGACCGCGGCGCGACAGGAGCGGAAGCCAATACCCCGCGCTCGCTATCGCCCCGCGATCTACCAGGTTGCCCGGTAGCCTCAAGGCCCTTCCGACGTGGCGAAGCATGACCGCATGGTGGAGTTGGTAGAACAGATGCTCGACCTCCACAAACGCCTGGCGTACGCTCAGACGCCGCACGACAAACACCTCCTCCAGCGCCAGATCGCAGCTACCGACCAGTCCCGACGCGTCGGGAACCGATTGGTGTATGAGTTGTATGAGTTGACGGAGGAGGAGATTGGGATAGTGGAGGGCAGTCCATGATCTCCGTCCGTGCCGGGGTGGCCTCAGAGGCAGTCGGGTCAGCACTCAACACTGAATCCCTCACGCGATGCACGCAATCTTCTCGTGCGACCTCGGGTCGAGGTCCTTCACCTCAAACCGGACGCCGTCCTTGTCGATGATGACCGTTGTATCGCCGTGTTTTTTGATGGAGTGAGACCGATTGACAACAATATCGGTCTGCCCCCCTGTCCGTCACTGCGTGGATGAGCGTTCCGTTGGTGGTCTGCTTCACCGCCTGAACTTCCTCGATGATTGGTACAATCCGGTGTGTGCGCATGTGTTCGTCCAGGGCGTGCCGGCTTTCCTCATCCAGTCCCTCGGGATTGGTGAGGAAGAGCGGATTCGTCAGGCCGTTGTCTTCCCCTTTGTCTTCTCTGATCTCAACCACGCCCTGACGCAGGAATGGAAAAGCCAACGTCGCGTGACAACGCGGATGCTCCGCGCCGTCCGGTCCAACGACCGAAAGCAGGTCTTCTTCTTCGAGGCTCAGGGACACACTCCCTCCCTCCTCCACCTTGAGAGGCTCCGGTGGCGGCCCGGCGTCCTTATCGGGTTCGCCCTGGAGTCGAATGAGGTTGGCGTAGACTCCCTGCTGCAACATCAACTCTCCATGAGTGCCGCTCTCACGCGCGCTGCCTTCTTCCAGCACCGTTATCTCGGTCATCCCTTTCAAGGTGGACAATCGATGGGCAATCGCCAGAGTTGTGCGCCCCGAAATGAGCAGGTCCATGTTGGCGGAGATCTGTGCTTCCGTCTCTGTGTCCAGAGCGCTGGTCGCCTCGTCGAGGATCAGAATTCTTGGATTCCGCAACAGTGCGCGGGAAAGCGCCACGCGCTGTCGTTGGCCCCCGGACAGACCGGAACCGCTGGGTCCGAGACGCGTTTCGTAACCGTCGCGCATTTCCATGATGAAGGGGTGCGCCCCCGCGGCCTGCGCGGCCTGCATGATGTCCTCGAGGGTTGCGCCGGGATGGCCATAGGCGACGTTCTCGGCGAGGGTTCCCTCAAACAGATAGGAGTCCTGCAACACAACCCCAAAAAGCTGCATGTAGGAAGAGAAGGAGATCTTGCGGACGTCGATGCCATCGAGCAGTATCTCTCCCTCCTGTTGCTCGACGACGCGCAGCAGCAGTGAAATGATGGTGGACTTGCCGGAACCCGACTTGCCAACCAACCCACGGCTCCTCCCAGGATCGATAACAAAGGAGACGTTCTGAAGCACCGGCTTTCCGGGTTCGTAGGCGAACGACACGTTGCGGAATTCGATCCGCCCCTTCACCCGTCCGGGATCCAACCTGACAGCATCCGGCGGGTCGACAATCTCGGGTTCCTCATCGATCACCCGAAACAGTCGCTGGGCCGACGTGGAAGCCTGCACCAAGCGATCGTTGATCCGGGCAAGCCCCTGTACGGGCGCGTAGAACTGCGTCATGTACGAGAGGAAAGCTATGAGTGACCCAACTTGCATATCTCCGTGGAAGATCTGCTGAACGCCCAGAAGCAGCACTGTCAACTCGAACACAACTGTGGTCATGGAGATGAGTGGGTAGAAGGTGTTTGTCCGCTGCGCGGCGCGCATCGTGGAGCGCAGCAGGTCTTGATTGAGGTTGGAAAAATCGTGCTGCACCCCGGCAGTGCGACCGCACGTCTTGACCACGTGGATGCCGGGCAGGGTTTCGGCAATGAAGTTGGAGACACGACTCCCCAGTCTCCATACGCGGAGATACTGGAACTTGATGGACTTCCCGAACCGGAGAGAGGCGATCGTGATGATGGGAACGGGGATCAGCACAAGCCACGCCAGCTTAGGGTTGAGGTAGAACAGAAATCCCCCAATGATGGCCACCTGCGCGATCTGCTGGAGCAAGTCCTGCAGGCAACCCGACATGAAGTCCTGCAATCGCGAGACGTCACTGTTAATGAGGTAGATGACGTCGCCGGTGGACTGCTTCTGGAAGAAACGCAGTGACATCCGCACGACGTGTCTGAAGGTTTGTCCCTTCATCGTGGTGGTGATGCGTGTCCCGAGCAGTGTCAGGAAGTAGGCGCGCACGTGGCTCAGAATCAGGGAACCGATGCGGATAAACACCAAGGCAACACCCACGATCATCAGCAGGTGCGTGTTCCTTTTCGGTATCACATCGTCGATGAGAATCTTGAATACGTAGGGAGACGAAAGTCCGAGTGTCGTCACAACTCCCAGCAAGACCGTGGTGAGCCAGAATATGCCACACTCCGGCCAGGGACGCAGATAGGCCAGAAGACGTCGCATGATGACCCGCTTGTCCATACAGTGTTCGCATACCCCTTTGCTTGCGAGTACTCGGCCGCACTTGGGGCAAAAGACATCTTCCTCAACTCCTTGCGTTTGGCAGCCGGATCGCTCGCCCACCGCGTGAGCGGCCTGCTTCAACTGATTCAGGTCGGAGGGGGTTCCGTGGACGATGAGGGGTTCGCCGTCGGTCTCGATCTTGAGAGTCACGGAATCGCCTTCCTGTGTCAGGCGGACCCTCTGGACCTTGGCGAGCGATTCGCGGTTGAGGGACTCATGAACTCCGTGGTTGGGGGATGCGATCACGACGTCGGACGGAGTTAGCCCAATCGCCGTGACGCCAAAATCTCTGGTGCTCAACTCCAAGCTGCTGAGTCCCACAATCTCCACGTTCCGGAACCCATGCTTGTGTAGGAGTCGGGCCAACTCAGGCGGGGGCTCCTCGCCTTCTTTCGTGGTGATGATCATGTCTCGTCTGTTTGATTCTGGCTTTCTAACGTGGCCGCCAAACATTTTTTTCAACCTCACATCTCAAACCGACTGGTGTCGGTATGCGCTGTCGCGCTCTGCGCAACAATTCCGCTTCGGTTCATCAACACTCAACCAAGAGAAAAGCCACTCGCGGTTTGGGCCCTCGAGTGGCCGGAATTTGTCCGACATATTGTTGATGCACTGCAACTGACTTCAGGCACAGGCTATGATAAGTGCGTCTGTGTGTGCCGCTATCTGTTTTTGCATGCTCACCGAATGCCATAGCCTGACGGGTTATTCACCCCATCCGGGCTTACGGTGTCTTACTCCTGGTTGCTGATATCTTAATCTCAACCGCTTGCGACGGTCTACCCCGACTCAAGCAATTGTCGATATCGGGAACCCGCATACAGAGCACAGTATAACGCGGTCAGCAGGTATTGTCCACATTCTGCTGGAATTGTATCATAAAGGAACGCGGGACATACGCTGATCTTTCTGCCACCGGCGCAAAGGCTCGAACGGGTTGTAGGGCAGAGTCTCCGTCCCTGCCGAATCCGGTTTTCTCGGCTATGCAGTGGATGGGTTTTGTTGGATTCATGCTCACCGACGAGTTGCGTTGGATGAAGGGCTGGACGAGGCTGTTACTCAGGCAGGGACGGAGACTCTGCCCTACAACCCATTCCCTTTCAAGCGACGGTAGCTTCCTAGTGCATCGTTTTGGAAGTTCCCCCACAAAAG
>MNXM01000226.1 GCA_001872605.1 Armatimonadetes bacterium CG2_30_59_28
GTTAATCCGAGTTGGGTGGATAGTTTGGTAGTAAGAAGCGTACAGCGTCACAATAATTGCCTTCCTCTGTGCGAACCGTTTCGGTTCGATAACGGGGGAAGGTGGTCGAAGACCGGATGGGGGTTGTTACTGTCCCCTTTCACTCGCGTAGGTTTCCCCAACCTCTCGTTTATGCCTGCCCGACCTCAGGGCGCTGATTACCACCACGCATCACAAATCTTACTGACACCCGATGTAGCGCGCGATGTTGACATTCTCCTTCACACTCGCTACTGTTATACGCGTTAAAGCAGAGACAAAGCTGGAGCTTTATCCTACGCCAGGTGCATGTTGGGGCAGGACAGCGTTTAATCAGATTCCGCAGGGCGATTCCTCAACCTTAACGAGTATAATCAGTAGTCGAGACCGCAGTTCAGCAGTGTCACGCTGTTGCCTGAGGCTTCACTTGTGGTGCAGACGTGTCAGCACCCCGGTTGCAGCGAAATAGGCAGCTACTGGCCACCCATGCGGGTCATACGGTCATGCGATCCCGGTGCAGACCTGTAGTACCCGCATGGGATTTGTACCGAGATCGTACGGCCATCGGCCATCGGCTATCAGCTATACTCGTTACGGGTGAAAACACCCCCTCACCCTCGAACCCAAAGGGTTCGAGGGTGAGGGGGAATCTCCCATGCCCGCTCGGTCGCCACGGAAGATGCAAACGGGAGAGAGTTCTTTTTAACTGCGAAGCCGCCAAGGGCGCAAAGAGCCTTTGCGTCTTTGGGGTTTATTTTCGGGGGAGTGATGCTGTATGTCCGTCAAAGTTGCTTTCATCGGAACGGGGATCATTGCGCAAAGCCATCTTGAGACGCTCTCAAGAGATCCGGACGTTAAGGTGGTGGGGTTGTGCGATATTGTCAAAGCTAAGGCGGAAGCCGCGGCGAGGCAGTTCGGCGGGCGCGCCTATGTGGACTACCGGAAGATGCTGGACAACGCCGAACCGGATGCGGTCTACCTGTGTGTGCCACCCTATGCCCATGAGGGTCAGGAGTTCGATATCGTCGAGCGCAAGATGGCAATGTTTGTTGAGAAACCGGTGGCGCTGGATATCGGGTATGGGGAGCGTGTGGCCGCGGCGGTTGAAGCGGCAGGCATCGTCACTTCCGTGGGTTACGTTTGGCGCTACAGCGAGGGCGTGGCACTGGCAAAGGGACTCCTCCGCAAGAAGCCGGCCGTGCTTGCCCGCGGTCACTGGCTGGGCAAAGCGCGGATTCCTACGTGGTGGGGCGTCAAGGAGAAGTCGGGCGGACAGATTGTGGAACAGGCGACTCATCTCTTTGACCTGACGAGACTCCTCGTTGGAGAGATGCGCAGGTTGTACGCGAGGTCAGCCGCGGGATTCGTAAAGAGCGCTGACCGCGACATAGAGGACGCAAGCGTTGTCTCCATTGAGTTCGAGAGTGGCGCGGTGGGTGAGATGACACAAACCTGCGTTCTGAATTTTGAGGGTAGCTCAGGACTGGAGTTGGTGAGCCCTGGTCAGTACATTCACCTGTCGTTCGACCAGATGAGAATCAGAACCGCCAACAAAGAGGAAATCTATACCAACGCTCGGCCACCGCTGGAGTTGGAGAATGAAGCCTTCATTAACGCCGTGAAGACCGGCGACGCGTCGGGCATCAGGTCCAACTACATGGAGGGACTTCAGACGCTTGCGACGACCCTCGCCGCCAACTACTCGATGGAGAGCGGCGACGTAGTGCGCATGTAGGCACCGCTGCTAATGGCGCTGGGCGGATAGCTTCGACCGGAGCTCCGTGATGGCCGAGCGCACGTCGCTTGTGGTCAAGTCGAACTTGGAGAGACCCGGCTTCACCCGGTACGCGCGGAGACCGGTGCGCTTCTTGGTCTCTTCTTCCTGCTTCTGTGCCTCGGTGGGGCCGGCGTGAACCGCCTCCCGGAAGGCCTGCATGGCTTCCCCGGCATCGCCGTATCTTCCGGCGGGGTCCTTATCCATCATCTTTGCGACGACATCCTGTACCGCCTTGGGCTGTTTCAGTTCGGGCGGCTCTTCGCTGAGAACGGCGGCCATCGTGGCGTCTGCGTCAGAGCAAACCCAGGGCGGGTCCCCGGCCAGCATCTCGTAAACAACCGCCCCCAGAGAGAACACGTCCGCTCGCGCATCAGGAGTTTCGTTGCGAACGATTTCCGGCGAGGCATAGGGCGAACCCCACTTGTCACGGATGTGTCCGAGACCGAAGTTGATCACCTTGACCGACTGGTCTTCGAGGAGAAGAATATTGAACGGCGTTAAGTCGAGGTGCAATAACCCCTTCTCCAGGGCATGCCTCAGCGCGTCGCCCACCTGGTCCACGATGCTGACCGCCTGCTCCTGCCCCATGGGACCGTCGTGATCCAATAGCCGGGCGACGTTTTGGCCGGTAAACAATTCAGTGGCGATCCAGTAGATGCCCTCTGAATGGCCATACTCAAAAATTTCCGCGATGTTGGGGTGATCCAACTCCACGGCGTGCGACAGTTCCTCTGTGTACCTCTGAATGCACTCTTGCCAGGCCACTTCGTTGGCATTGGGCGGCTTCATGAAACCCCGAAACACGACTTCCTTGTGGGTGACAACATGGGTCGCTACATAGACCGTCCCAAGTGGGCCTCTACCCAGTTCTTCCCCCAACCGGTAATTGCCGATTAAAGCCACTGCTTCTCACCCCTTGATCCACAAAAAGGTTCCTGACAAATGAATCACGCTGGCTATTGTATCACAATTCTACGGCTTGCCTGCAACGATCAAGAAGTAGGGCAGGTGAACTACGGACATCTCCTGCTGTTTGAGTTGACGCACCTGCCTCTTCTCTTCCTGAGTGAGCGGGAGTCCGGACAACAGGTCCCACCGGCGTTCGTGGGGAGGTCTCAGCGAATCGAGGAGGCTGACCTCGACACGGAATCCGGTCTCTCGCAAAAGACCCGGCAACTTCCTCCCGACCGTTGGGTCTCCTCCGGCGCGTCGCAACGTCGACATCCAGATGTCGCGCGAAACGCCCTCCTCGGGCCATTCCATCATCCCTCCAAAATCCGGTTCAAGCAGAACGAGGGCACCGTTCGCATCGAGAACCCGATGGGTCTCATTCAGGGCCGGGCGAAGACCATCCACCCACATCAACACATTCTGCATGAAGACGAGGTCGAGCTGCCCATCCCGAAACGGAAGCCTCGCGACATCGCCGCAGACACGATGCGCGGACATGACCGCACCCAGCGCCGTGGTCGACCGGTCGAGAGCAAAGGTTTCGCCGCTGCAGCGTCGGCTCAACTCCGCCAAAGTTAGCCCGTATCCACAACCCAGGTCGAGGACGCGGCGACGATGCGCAATCCGCGCCTTGCGTAAGAGACGGGCCCGGGACGGTGCAAGCCATTCATGTTGCGACTGCAGCAATGCTGGTGGTGGCAGTGAGGCGTCGGCATGAGAAGGCAACAAGTCCACATAATCTGAGGGTGGCGTCATGCCTATCGGCCACCCCCTGCGCACGCGCAAGCGCAGGCACACCCGGCACAAGCGCATCCGCCTCCGCCACCGCCACCTCCACTGCCACTGGATGAAGCCAGGGCCTCAAGCACATCACCGGTAACCTTGTCGAGCCCTGACAAATCGAGAAAACCGCCTTTGCTGGTGGCCAGCTTCATCGGCTCGATGCTCCCAGCGACTCCTCCCATGAAGTTCTCGGACCACCCCGCAAAAGAAGAGGCCACGTCTCCCAGTGAGGTTCCTCCCGGGGTCCCCCGGGGAACGCTTGCCGACGGGGATCCGTAAGTCGTTCGTCCCCACGTGGGCTGATAGTGGTAACCCTCTCGCTCCCAAGTGCGGAACCGATCATCGTAATCGGGGGCAAGAATCAGCCAGTCCAGGTTATTGTCCACCTTCTCCTGCCGCAGTTGGACGTCCCCCAGCGCTTCGGCCTCGCTCCAGGCTTTGCCAATGATGTGGCGGTAGTAGGCTTTGCTCTGTTCCACATCGAAGCCTTGCATCCGCCCGGCGACAGTCTTGACCATTTCTGTCAGGGCGCTGGTGAACGGCACCTGAGAAACCGGTTTGCCCGGCAAGCTCACCAGGGCCGTAATGAAGGGCGACTCGTACCCGTGGAGGACAGTCCCGCGCTCCGCAGCGAACTTGCGTCGCTCTGCTGCGCTGCCGTGATACTCGGGATTCACCACCACTTCGAGAGGATCGTCGCGGGTCTTCTCAACCACTCCCTTCTTGAGCAGACCGAAGAGCACCAGAGTCAGCACCTTGTTGAGAGGCATCTCCAGAAGGATGGCAGCTTCCGGCGCAGTGAGTCCGCGCTTGATGCCGCCGCCTTCCACCGCAGCAATCGCGGGGAGGTACTTTTGCTTCTTTTTCCGCAACCCCCACTCCACAAAGACAAAAATGGGGATCAGCGCAAACCATGACAAAATATGCCATCGTGCGCTGATGACGAACGAAATGATGATGGTGATGAGCGCCACTCCAAAAAGAGAACACCCCGTCCCGCCGGTGAAACGGAAGAACATAACCGCAAACGCGATGCAAAAGATAATGCCGGACCAAACCCGCAATTCCGGGCTGTCCTCAAACGCCCTGACCAGCAGCTTGAAATGGGTCATCGGAACCACCCGTTCCATGACACTCTTGGGGAACGACAGCCCCACCTCGTGGGGCCCGTCCAGACGTGTCGCCGGCCATTTCCAGAAGGCATAGGCCCGACCATCGTATATTGCCTTGTTCTGGAACGCAGCCTTGTGCCACTTCAGTTCATCGGGATCGACTCCTTGCGGAACTCCCACGGCCAGCGAGAGGTCGGTGGTGCCCGAAAGCAGGGAACTGTCGAACCACGTGGGGGTAATCTGAAAGGACGCATGGTCTTCCCTTGTTGTGTCCTGGTACACCATGTCCGGCATCGTGCATTGGAACTCGAACAAACCACCCTGTCCCGCGGCGATGGCGTATGCCCCCAGATGAGCCTCAATACCGATGTCAATGTACTCAGACTTCCGAATGTCCGTCACGGAGTGTCCGTTCACCGAAGCGGACATGTTGGAAAAATCGTAGTCCCGATGAGGCAAACCGATATCGACGACGTCGATCGCATCAGCGGATGGATCGTTGCTGAAAGTGATGCGATACTTGATCTCTGCCGACGCGTCCGGCTGCAAGTCAACCACCATGTCGGCCTTGGGGATGGTGAAGCGGTAGTCGGCGGCGGCCACTGGTGAATTCCCCCCCGACCAGGGGTGAATGGTAAGTAGCAGCAGCAGGGACAAGGCTGAGAAGAGGCAAGGGATACGGGATGGCGCAGAAGAGACCGCACATGGATGCTGGGACGCAGTGAGAATCCCAACAGGGCCGCATCGAGTGGTGAGTGTTTCTCTCATTGGACACCTCATGGATTATCTGCAAGAGAGCAGTGTGCGTTATTCTGCACCGCGCAGTCGCCTGTCCCTTTGAAATGCTTGCTTGATTGCGCGTTCGAGTTCGTTGGACTTAACGAAATAACGATCGAATTCACCGATGTTGTCTTGATTGAGATGGAGCTGACCTTCTCCCACGTTGCCTCGATGCTGTCCCGGCGAGTCGTAACGGTTCTTCTCAACGTCAATGGAGGGAATCGCCCAGTACGGCACCACGTCCCGCCAGGCGGCATCTCGTCGGGTTTCGAGAGCCGGTCAATAGTTCGTTCAGTTGCTGTCGCAGTCGTTCCATGGGTTCCCTCAGATCAATGCGAGTTGCTGCGTCTCGGATGCTTCAGACCTGCAACCTGTCAACTCCTGCAGTCGACTATCCTGGAGGATTTCCTTCTCGAACGGGTTGCTGTTCTGCCATCCGGTGCGCCCCGTGAGTCGGTAGCGCTCCAGCCTTCGAATGGCAATCTCGCAGTAGATCGGCTCAATGTCCATTGTGAAGCACCTGCGGCCAAGCCTTTCGGCCGCCAGCAGGGTTGAACCCGAATGGCAGAAAAAGTCCACCACGGTGTCACCCTCTTCCGAACTGGACCTCAGAATACGGTCACAGCTCTTCAATGGTTTCTGGGCATAGCATCCATTCACGTTCTCTTCCATCCGATAGAAGACCTGTTGAATGTCCACCCACACGTTGCCTGCCCTGATGCCGTTCGCCTTGCTGCGTTCGAGGTTTTCGGTCAGGACGCCGCCGATCTCCTTGTAGTAGCCACGGAGCACTTTGGGAATATCCGTATACTCGGCCTCAACCTGAAAAAGGGGATTCCCTTTCACGTAAGTAGCCCTCCAGAATTGCTGTCCCGGCTTAAATGCGGTAAAGTACTCGGCGGACTCACAGAGTCCGAAATCACACCCAATACCGAAGCCAGGATCGCAGCAATGGAAACTACAGCAACGAGCATACCAAATGTTTCCGAGAGCTATCAACTTCTTTTTTCGCCGATGGGCCGGCTGGTGACGCGGGGATGGATGGTCACGCTCACAGCCCGGGGTTGTCGGACTCTGT
>MNXM01000071.1 GCA_001872605.1 Armatimonadetes bacterium CG2_30_59_28
GAGGGTAGACTCCATCGTGTAGCTGCCTGTGTGAGCTACCGGACGCTGAAGCGATCCGGCGTCCTTTTGTGGGGGAACTTCCAAAACGATGCACTACGGTGGAGAAAAGCAACGAGCGCGATCAGAGTGAGCGCCGATAGCGTGGCGCCGATATAGAAGAGCACAGGTCGATACGAGAACACGACCTGGTGTTCTCCCGCAGGCACCACGACCGCTCGGAAGAGATAGTTGGTGCGATACACCTCGGCGGGAATTCCGTCCACCGTCGCCCGCCAGTCCGCGGTGTACCGATCTGCCAGCACCAGAATGGCGCGTGACGCGGCGTTGACCGACAGCGTGACATGGCTGGGCGCGTCGTCCACCATCCGCACGGCTTCATCCCCGGACCTCTCTTGTATACTCGTTACGGATGAAAATCCATCTTTCCCCCTCACCCTCGAACCCTTTGGGTTCGCGCCCTCTCCCCATCGGGGGAGAGGGTCGAGTTGAGGGAGTTCATTCTCTACCTCAACAATCGTCGTACGGCGAGGGTCGAACGAGTCGGAGTTCATGTACTCAAGGATATCGCCCTCGGGCACGTCTGCCACCGCCTTGTGCATAAGCCATGCTCGCGGTAGGCACAGGCGGTTCTCATAGAGGGCTACTTCTCCCCATGTTGCGACCTGATCGAAATCCCAGGGGGGCAGGGGCGTGCTTGAGACTACATATCGGCAATTGGCGATGCCCAGCAACTTTGCAGGAGAATGGATACCCATCGCCTCGCCCTGCTCATTTCTCACAACGCTGAACAATGCCTCGCCATAGTGTCGTACCCGCAACGGGGACAAGGGCGTGTACCCCGCCAGAGACTCAAATCCATACATCATCCCCGTATTGCCGTAAAGGGTTTCCTTGTCGAGGGTGGCTCCCTCCATTTCGAGATTCTGCGCATGACGGATTCGTGCGTAGTCCACATGCGTGAAGACTCGGAACTGTTTCCTGCCGGTACTCACCATCATGTCACGGAACCGGGGGGGCTGCGTGTAGAACGAAGGCGATGTGAGTTTGTTGAAGCCCGCGTTAGCGACGAATAAATCCATGCAGACGATGATGATGGCAACGGATGGCGCCCACGACAGCTTTCTCCACGCACTGAGTCTGTCCACGCCAAATCCCGCGAGAACTGCCACGGCGAATGTGAAGAGCAGCAGGAATTTCGACGGAGCACGCATGAAGCTGAAGGGTGGCAAGTGCGCGATGAAAGCATAGATCGGTGTATAGCCTCCCATCGCGAGCAAGCCGGCGGTTACGGCAAGAAGCGCGAGGTACTTTGCCTTGCCGTTGCGCAGACCCCAAAACGAGATCAGCGACAGCAACGGCGGAAGTACGCCCACATAACATGCCGCTTCCCAGAGCAACTCAGGCTCACCAGATGGCCTCAAGTCATCGGCTCTTCGTTGGGAGAGCAACCCCACCCATTTCTCCGGTGGCATTGAGAGCATAAGAGACAGCGCGCGGTCAGGCCTCTGCCTCACGGATTCTTTCGTGACTTGCGCAAGAGGAATCCAGTGCACGGCCGTAATGCCTCCAATCAGCAATATCGCTGGTAGGACACTGAATAAAAGCTGTCGGCGACAGGAGCGGCCAGATACGATGCAGGCTGCGAGATAGCTGAATGCGCCCACGGACGTTATGAAGACGACTTGCAGATGTCCGGTGAATATCTGAATGGCAAAGCACAGCACAAAGCCTGCCAGATCGGTGCGCCGCCCCGATTTGCGGAAGCGATCCAGCATCAGGAAGATCAACGGGAGCCACACCACTGCGTTGAGATACGCCATGTGGAAGAGGTGGCGCACAACATGGCTGGAGTAGGCGAATACGATACCGCTCAGCACCGCGCTGGTGGGGCGCAACCCAAAGTGTCGCGCCAGCAGGTACATGAAAAGCGATGCAAGCAGGTAGTGCAGAACCACAATCTACTTGAAGGTGACCCACGGATCGATGGGGAGAAGAAAAAAGGCGTTCAGGGGATAGAAAAACCCCACCTGGCCTTCCGCCATGATCGGGTACCCGGCAAAGACATTCGGACACCATGTGGGAAGGTGTCCATTGCGCACGGATTCCGCAGCGAAAGCCCGGAGGGGAAGCATCTGGATGGCGATGTCTTCCTGGTAGAAGACACCTTCGGTGAAGATTGCCTCATGGAAGAACAGGACGGCAACTATCGCAAGAAAGACCATTGGCAGCCAATGTGTGCGAGCCTTCCCCACGAGGCGTTCTTGCATGTATACACTCATTGCGTCAGCTTCCTGTATTCCGGGTGTGCCCGGATGCTCGCGAAGGCGGTGTCAGACTGGGCAAGGGATCGCATTCTGGAGTCCAATCTGATGGACTCCGACAGAGCGTTGATTGCCGCGTCGCTCTCCCCAAGCTGTGCCTCCATGGACGCAAGTCCATACCAGGCCGGAGCATGACCGGGGAAGGCAACAGTGATTTCCCGGAAAACCTCTCGTGCCTGTTCAGCGTATCCCGCACTGCCGTATGCCTGTGCCAGCGTGAAGCGAGCGTCGAGGTCCTCCGGATGTGATCGCAACCAGATTGTCAGATGCTCAACGGAACGTTTGTTCTCGTTCAACTGAAAGAGTAGTAAACCCAAGGAGCGATGGGCATCGTCGGCAGGAGACGCGAACCTGGTGGCCTGCATTAGGCACTTTGCCGCGCGGCGATGATCCTCGCGATGCATGTGCGTTTGAGCGAGGGTTTTCCACGGGAGCGACCATCGTGGATTGAGTGCCAACGCTCGCGTCGCGTATCGCGCAGCAGAAACATCATTGCCTTCCAGCAGGCAAACCGTCGCCAGTCCTGAGAAGGCCCGTGAGTCCCACGGATTGAGCTGCGCTGCTCGTGAGAAGGCTGTGCGGGCGCGGCGCGTCTCCCCCATTCGCAGGCGGAGTTTGCCGGTCGTAATGTGGAGGGCTGCGGTCTCGATGCCGCTGGATATCGCCCTTTCGGTTTCAGCCCGAATGGCGTTGCCGTTGTCGGCGCCGCGGCGCGTTCGATAGCCATGGGGGACCAGCGCGCGGTACTCGTCGGACGCGATAATTTCGCTGAAAGCAGGGATGCGCCTCAGATAGAGACAAGAAACTGCGTCCCAGTAGACCATCGCCCAATCGGAACTATTAGCGAGATACTGCACAAGGCCGCTGTTGAAGTACTCGTTGGTGATAATCATTGAGTCAAAGTTGAAGTGGTCGACCACAGACTGAATCTCTCTGCCGTCCACCATCTTGTCGTCCCACTGCAGCAAGTCCGTGCCGCACGCGTTCAGTTGGTCAATGAACAGCAGATTCTGCGGATAGAGCTGCCATGCCAGGTAGCCACCGTCGTCCATGTAATTGTACATTCGCAGTTGCAGCGTGTGTTTTTCGATGAAGTCGGCGGCGCCCTTGGGAGGGTCTTCCCAGAAGACGGAAAGTCCCAGCGGGATTCCCGCCTGTCGAAGGCGGGCGTACTGGTGGAAGGTCATTGCCCCGAGAACGAGACAGGCAACCGCGGTTCCCAACCTGCGAAGCTGCACGGGAAGGGACGCGACAGAAGGCAGTCCTGATGTCTGAACAGCAATAATCACCATGCAAATCTGAGCGAATGTCCACACCTGCCTGCGCGCGGTGTAAAGCAGATAGCACGCCGCGAGAAACAGCAGGGCGCTGCTTCGGGAAAAACGTTCTTTGCGGCACACAATGCAGACCGCGGTGACTACGCCCAGCACAACGATGATCGTTTGCGTCAACAGGTCCATCGATGGCCAGGCGCGAAGAAGCGACCACCATTCGGTGAGTTGGTAAGTGAAGATTTTGAGACGGGCAGGGTTAAGGGCGGAGTAGTATTGAGCGCCATAGGGATTGATAAAAGTGACCAATGTCGTTGTTAGCATCACCGCAGAGATATGTCGCAGGCCCGACGCGCTCGCTCCACCACACGAGGAGTCGGCGCCGCCAGCGGCGCGTCGTTGGGTGCGCTGGCGAAGCGCATCCAGCGCCTGTCCGCACAGGAACGCAGCGATGATGATGAGACCTGTGAGCATTCCTCCGTGAGCATTCACCCACAGCAGCATGTAGGCAGGGAGCCACCACAGATGTCGCCTGCGTGCCTGCGCGAACTCATACAGGTGTGTCAGATACAACGCGATACCCACAGCCGCGAACAACTCCGGACGCGGGGAGAACCGGGGAGCCGACACGAAGATCGCGGTACTGAACACCACAAGCCCAAGCGACGCCGGCGCGCCCTGGCGAATCCAGAACCGCCAGAGAGTCGCAAAGGAAAGAACGACCAGGGCTATCTGGAAGATGCGGACCGCGGGAACCTCTCCGATCAGCCAGCACAGATAGAGAACTACCTGAGACAGCCAGGTGTGATCAATGAACGGATGCTCGCGAGCCGTGTAGGTGAAGATGTTCTGGTGGGGAATGGCGCGGTTCTCCAATATCCATCGACCCGCCGCAGCGTGCATCCAGAAGTCGGTGTAGGCAAGCTGCACCACACACGGAAGCACAATCAGCGGGAGAAGGAGCAGGAACGCGCGTGAAGATGAACGGGATGCCTTTCCATTAGGCGGCACGGCGGTCGGGGAGCGGGCGACGTTATTGATTGTTGGCTTTGGTCCGTGACTTTCCATGTTCAGCTTCTCTTCCTGTTTCCACCAATGTTTTCTGCCGTAGGATAAAGCTCCAGCTTTATCCTACGGCAGGTGCATGTTGAGGCAGGACAGCGTCCAATCAGATTCCGCAGGGCCACTCCTCAACCTTAACGAGTATATCAGGTACTTCGGACATGGCGGAACGGGCAATGGCTCATTCATCCAGGCAATCCACTCTCGGTGACCTCCTCAACTGCATGACGGTTGCGGGGGAGCTTTACTTTGCGGAGGGCGAGCAGAAGGTCCGTTGTGTGGCATGTGGTCATCCCCCACGGATATGCCAGCGGCATTCATCCCGATCCCATTGAAAAGAAGCCCTTCTTCCATGTTTTCCCCGGTTCCCTCGCCATGAGTTTCGGGATGCTGGGGTGCGATTTCCATTGCGGCTACTGCGAGAACTGGGTCACTTCCCAGTCGCTGCGCGATCCGCTGGCCGGCGCGTCGCCAACTGAGGGGACGCCGGAGCAGTACTTTGGGGACGTGCTTTCCGTATCAACCCATGCCGAGGTATCGAGATTGTCTTAGCCCTTCGGGCGGAGGGAACGACAATGCCCATGGTGGAGGGATATGCCGCGAATGAATTCCACCCCTGAGGGGATCGCCACAGTGACCACTCCCTGCAATGGGAAAACCTCATTTTGGATAATGCGCACAAGGCGGTGTCGGGACTTGGCATGCGAGCATTCCTCTGCACCGGATTACTGCAGTGGAGTGATTATAGGGACACGCTGGATGACTGTCACCGGCCCACGCAAACTGTTGCATTCCCGCAGATGGCATCGAGAAAGTACCGATGGACGCGCAAGTCATCGGTGAGCTCGGGGTGGAAGGTGGAGACGAGGAGGTTGCCCTGACGCGCCAGTATGACATTGCCATCGCAGACGGACAAAGTCTCCACGCTACTGCCCAATGTGCGGATGATGGGTGCTCGAATGAAGACGGCGCGAAATGGCTCGTCGCCGATGGCGGGAATGGAGACATCGACCTCGAAGCTGTCGATTTGGCGTCCGTATGCGTTGCGCTCGATGGCGACGTCCATGGCTCCGATGCTTGGCTGGTCGCTGCCGATGATCTCCTTTGCGAGCACAATGGCGCCGGTGCACGTGCCGTAGATGGGGAGCCCTCCTGCGGCCCTTCGGCGTATCGCTGCGGTCAGTCCGAAACGATCCATGAGTTTCCCGACGGTGGTGCTCTCACCGCCGGGGATGATTAACCCGTCGATGGCGTCGAGAGCCTCGGGGTCCCGCAACAGCACCGTCGCGGCACCGCAGGCCCGAATGGATTGGATGTGTTTGTCGAAGTCGCCCTGCAAAGCGAGAACGCCGATGTTGTGGTTGAGAGTCATGTTCGTGGGATGCGTGTAGGAGGGGAATCTCCGACCCATTCGGAGATTCCCCTCCTAATACTACAACCGTATTTCATTACGTCACGTACACCTGTCCCCATCGGGTGGGAGCGTGAAGCCCCTGCGACGATAGTGACTGAGGCGTGCCTGTCGGCGCTTGCT
>MNXM01000030.1 GCA_001872605.1 Armatimonadetes bacterium CG2_30_59_28
ACTTCCGCTACGTCTACCACGAACCGAATCTTGGGGGATGCTGTGTCTTTTGCCATGACGATTGCCTCGATGTTTGCTATGTTGATGGGGTTGGAAACCAACAACCCCTCCTGTAGATAACAAATCTACGAGGGAAAAGCAAATCTAGCACCAATGCTCAAGGAGCAGAAGTCATCTCCCACTGCTCAGGTGTCCAAAAACTGCTGGGATTTTCAGCTTTGGGAAACTTTTGTCTAGGATATAATCAGTAGTCCGCGCAATCGGTTACCGCAAGTGGCGAAAGGGAATCATGTCTCTCGATCAAATCAATCAGCGGCTTAGACTGGGCTGCCTGCCCGAGGACTGGACTCAGCGCTGGCCCGCTTCTGAGCCCGCGTTCATCTCAGGAGGGGTCTTCTTCCTCCAGCCAACCTATCTGCGGCACGCATGCGACACGATCCGAATGGACGCGGAGATCACCGGGCTGCTACTGGACGCGGCGCAGAGGATCGCCGCGGAACCGACGCTGGAGAGACTTGCATCGCATTGCCACTATCTGCTGTTCGAGTCTGGATTGGAACTGAACGTTCGTCAATGGCCGCAGATCTCACGCGAGATCCATGCCGCCGGACCGCTGTTTTACGCGGTGGTCTATCTGTCCGGTCTGCCTTCCATCCAGCGATTGTACCGCCAGCGCGGCATTGCAGAATCGGTGATGATTCACACACTATCGGACCTGGAGCTATGGATTCGCGAACACAAACGTCGCAATGGAGCGTGGGGCTTCAGCAATCTCGGCTGGATGCACAACCACTTCCGAGAAAAGCTCATCGCTCTCGGACGACTTCAGTTCATTCCGGGCAAGTTCGGGAGCCCTTTCCACTTTTATCGTGACGTGAGGTCCGGCAAGGTGGTGGGACTGGCGGAAGGTGGTTGCTTGTTCCGCGATGATGGGCAGTTCGCCAATGCAGACTACGGAACGATCCGGAAAGGCTACTGGGCATCCCGCCTGGAAATGGGGGACAGACAAATCACGGGCAACCCGATTTCGCCGTGGGGGGTTGTGGAACGCCGTGAGATAACCCTTGCCCGGGATGCGTGGCCAGAGATTCTCAGGAGCGGAGATCCCACCATGACCGTCCACATCCCTGCAAGCGGGCCGATGACTCCGAAAGCCTGCGGGGATTCCTTCCGTGAAGCCGTGTCTTTTTTGCCGAGGCATTTCCCCGACTGGCCGTTCCGGGCATTCACCTGCATCTCCTGGCTCTTGGACCCGCAGCTTGAGGCGATGGATCCGCGGCCAGCGAACCTTGCGGCCTTTCCTCCGGAGTGGTATCTTCATCCCGTTGATGGCGCCACCGAAAGGCAGGCACTGGAACGCGTCTTCGATATCTTTGAGGAAGGGACCTTTAACCTCGCGGCTGCGCCCATGCGAACCTCTCTGCAGAGGGGCATCATCGCTTTCATGCGGCGGGGGGGCCATCTTCGCTCCACCGGAGGGGTGCTGTTCCCCGAAGATCTCGACTGGGGAAAGAGTGTCTACAGGAAAAGCTGGAAGGGAGTGATCGGATGTTTCGCAGTATCTGGTTTGCGGCAGCAGTGTTCGTTGTCACGATCTCAGAGTCACAGGCGTCCATGATGCTCGTCAAGAACGGCCAGTCTGTGGCCACCGTAGTGTTGTCTGCACAGGCGACCGAGGTGGCGAGGTACGCGGCCCGGGAACTCACTTACCACGTTGAGAAAGCAACGGGCGCACAACTCAACATCGTGGCAGAAGGAGGTGAACCTGCCGACACCGCAGGAAAAATCTACCTCGGGCCGACTTCGGCAGCCAGGAACGCGGGCATCGACCCAGAGAAGCTGTTACCGGACAGTTTCACTCTCCTCACCAAAGACAACGCTCTCTTCATCGTGGGACGAGACAGTGAGGGCAACCCTCTTTCGCCAGATACATGGGCGGGGACGCTCTTCGGCGTGTATGAGGTACTGGAGCAGTCGATGGGTGTCCGGTGGCTGTGGCCGGGAGAACTGGGTGAGCACATCCCCAAGACAGGCGCGGTCATGGTGCCGGACTTAAGCAAGACCGTTTCACCGCGGCTCATTATCCGACGACTTCGCAGCACTTTGCGGGACTGGTCGGGGAGCAACCCGGAAGACAGTTTCTCTCCGGAGGCAATGAAACAGGCAAGAGCGGATGAAGCCAAATGGCTTCGCCGACAACGGATGGGCCACTCGCGGAAGATGCGATGGGGTCATGCCTTCACGGACTGGTGGGACAAATACGGAAAGGATCATCCCGAGTGGTTCAACCTGCTGGACGATGGCAAACGACACCCGCAGGGAGGTGGCGGCGCGAGCGCGGGGATGTGCGTCTCCAGCCCTGGTCTCCATGAACAGATCGTCTCCAACTGGCTGGAAGAATGCGCTACCAGTCCCGACAGCAAGCCCAACATTAACGGCTGTGAGAACGACGTTTTTGGGAGATGCCTATGTGATGTATGCAAATCCTGGGACCCTCTCCGGAAGGACGAAAGCGCATTTCCCGAACGGTTCAGCCAGTTTGGGATCGTGTCAGACCGCTACGCGCGTTTCTGGCGGACGCTTCAAGAGATGGCGGCGAAGCACGACCGCGATGCCATCGTAACGGGTTACGCCTACGTCAACTATGCCCCACCACCCGTACGTGAGAAACTGAACGACCACGTCTGGATTGGGCTGGTGCCGCGACTCGTTCTTCCCGCGCACACCGGAGGAGCACAAGCAGTGCATCGACATGTGGCAGGGGTGGGCAGCGACAGGGTGTAAACTGTTCCTGCGCCCCAACTACACGCTTGAGGGATACTGCATGCCGTTCATATACACCCATCAGTTTGCGGAGGAATTCGCTCATCATGCGAAGAACGGCATGATCGCTACTGACTTCGATTCCCTTACAGCCATGTGGGCGACGCAGGGGCCGCAGCAATACCTCTTCGCCCGATGGCAGAACTGTCTCGACGCGCCGGCGGATAAGGTGCTGGCCGAATACTACTCCGGCTTCGGCCCGGCGGCCAAACAGGTCACAGCCTACTTTGATTACTGGGAAGATTACACGATGAAGAATCGTGACAACTTCCGGGAGATCGCGAAACGCACCCGCGGGAGTTGGGCTGCCTTTCCCAGGATGGCGCACGAGTGCTTCCCGCCTGAAGCCATGTCTCGCGGACAGAAGCTGCTGGACGACGCGGCAAGTGCCGCTAAGAGCGACACAACTGCGGCGGCGAGGGTTGCTTTCCTGCAAAAGGGACTGACTCATGCGGAGAAGTGTGCCGCGGCGAGTCGATCGCGCATGACGGGTGACTTCACGGCAGGTCAGCGCGCGTTACAGGAGCTGCGACAATACCGTAAGGAGATCGAGATGGACGGCATCGCGAATCTCGCCTACTGCGCCTGGCTGGAGACGCGCGCCTTCGGACAGATCGCGCGGGAAGTTGTGTATGGCGGTCAGCCGCTGAAGCCGTTGGTTGATGAACCCGCGGCGTCGGAGTTGAAGCCCATCTCACTCCGTGGCGAGTTTGGATGTGTGGCGAAGCTGAGCGCCGGAGATCGATTCCGCGCCACCCTCGCGGCGCGGCGCGTCGGGCAGAACGCAGAGACGGTTCGCTGGAGTCTGCACGGGCCAGACAAAGAGCAGGTGGGCGTGGGAACGGTAGAGCCGGGGCAAACGGGTGAAATCGACCTCGCAGTGGCTGCAGACGGAATGTACAACCTGCTCCTCTCGACCGACAAGAACATTGCCCACATAACGTTGCACAACGATCACGCAGTCATCCTGGGACGCGGGCTTGCGTTCCTCGGACCCAGCGGCCCGCTCCATTTCTACGTTCCACCGGGAACGAAGGAGTTCAAGATCATCCTGAATTCACCCGCGCCCGGCGAAACCGCGTCAGTCACGATCACCGACCCGGACGGAAGGGTGGCCGCCTCAGGCAGCACTGGAGAGAAAGACCGCATCGTGTTGGCCGTGAAAGTGCCCGAAGGCAAGGATGGCAAAGCCTGGTCGGCCACCCCCTCCAAAGCCTCAACCGGAGTTTGGGAGGACTACACGATTACCCTCGGAGACGAATTGCCCGCATACTGGTCGCTGGCCGCAGACCGATTACTGGTGCTTGGGAAGTAGAACCCGATTTGTGCGAGGACCGACGTTGATTGCGGGGAGCGGCTTTGACTTTGTCGGCTTTGGGGTGGTAGCATCGGTCGAGTCCAGCACTGTCGGGACGTTGAACAGGAGCATTGATGATGCGTGAGAAAACTGAATACTCAGACGCCGTCTTCTGGGACAACGTGATTTTCCGTCCCAACGATATGAAGCTAGAGAGCGTCCAGCTTCAGCGGGATCAGGTGAGTTTGCTTCGCCAGGTTGCTCAGGGGCAACGAGAAGGAGTTTCCCTCGCCACCCGCGAGCTGGCGCATTCCGTCGGCAAACTTGAGCAAGGCCTTGCGGGGATCGGTTGCGAACTGGAAGCAGTCAACTCCGTGATGGAGGGTCTCAGGATTGATGTGCGCCAGGGCTTTGCTGGTTTGGGGGCGCTGATTGACTGGCGCATGGCTTCGGTCATATCCCTCCTTGAGCAAAGCCAGACCATCTACTGCGAGATTCGGGAGATTCTGAAATATCCCCGCAAGACGGAAGCAAACGAAGATAAGAAAGACGCCCGGAAGGCGCTGCGCATAGCTCTGAGCGCGGAAGGGAAAAAGCACAAAGAGTGGCTGACGAAAGCACTGGACTACTTTGACTCCGCAGCGAAGAAGAACCCCTTCGACTACACCGCGCACCTTGACCTCGGAACCACATGGTTGAACATCTGCCGGGACGCTCGGAAGTCCCTGTCCTTTTTCGCCCAGGCTGCGTTGACCTCTCAGGACGCCGGGGACGCCCAATACCAGAGCAAGGCGTACTTCTTCGCGGGAAGAGCACACGGTGTGCTGGGAGAATACGAAGAGGCGTATGGGGCAACCGCGGAAGCTGTTCGCCTGGATCCGCAGTCTGCTCCGATTGCCTTTGAGTGCCTCCGTTACGCAGCGCTCACTGGAAGAACTGAGTCCTGTGACACCCTCCTTGAGAAGCTGCTCCGAGTTGGCTTGATGGGCGGGGAAGTCTCTTCCGAGGAATCGAGAGCATGGTGGGCGAGGCTACAGCAAGATGAGGATTTCGCAGCGCTGAAACCAGCGATGGAGCGAGTCATGGACTCGCTTGTTGCGGAGGCTCGCGCGAGGGCGGAACGCGAAATCGGGAAAGCGAAGGATTGTTCCATCGAGCTGGAGCAGGCTCTGCAGTTTGCGTCAGACATCTCAGATGTTCAAGTAGATGAAGGGGAAGACGCGCGTCATGGGATTAGAATCATCGGTGAGCTTCCTAAAAGCCTCGCCATTCTCGGATACTGGGACATCGTTGCGGCAACTGAGAGAGCGCTGTCTGCCCAAGAGATCAACGAGCGATCAAGACGTGAGGTCTTCCCGGATGCACTGAATAAGGTTAAGCAGGAGATCCAAGTTACGCAGGAGTCATTGGACTCTGAGAGAAAATCGGCAGCAATAGAATGGAACAGATCCCATAGATTCCAAGCTTTCTGTTGTGGTACCTCGTCCGCCTTCGTCTACGGGATCTTCGATGCGCACGATCGGAGCATCGCGTGGGATGTGCCACTATCGGCCTATGCTGTGATTTCCTGGGGTTTAGCTGGACTTGGTCTCTTGGGCTTGTTGGTGTCATGGATGGCGTTGGATATCAAAGAGAAATTGTGGCAACTTGACCTCCTCAGAATCGTATCCCTTGCTTCCGTGGTCCAACTTTGTGTTTTTGTCGGACTTGCTCCTTTGTGGAAACGCAGAAGGGAAGAGCATGTTAATTGTGATGTTAGCGCGACAAAACGAAGGATCGAGAGACTCGAGACGGTCAAACATCAACTTGAAAGCAAGTTGGCAAGGTTCAATGACGCACCTGTCCCCAGCAATCAGCAGGGCATCAGGATCGTTTCGTGAAGTTGTCGCGTCTTTGATTCTGCGCCGCTGACACAACTTTGGGAGCAGGTTCAGGTCTCACTCAACGCGGCGGTCGTACTCGACGTACAAAGCCAGGCTCTCGTTGCTGGTCGACAGAACCAAAGGGGAAGACTTGCTGCGACGGTCCCGGGGGGTGTTCCAATGGCTCAAGCAGAAACTGCAATTGTCAGCCGAGTCAGAGAGTTCCTGCGACGACTAAACCAAATCTGCCCCATCGAGACGGGGGTTCTCTTTGGTTCCTGTACGACCGGACGACGCGGGAAGGACAGCGATATTGACTTGGCAATCTTCTCGAGGGAAGCCAACGAGCGCAACAGACTGGCACTGACTGCCCTGTTCTTGAAGGAATCAGCCTACCTCAAGCTTGACATACAGCCATTGGTTTTTCCCTACGAAGATTACATCTCAGAGAACAACGAATTTGTCACCACCGAAATCAAGAACAAGGGTATTCTGGTATTGGGTTGAAGCGACACGCCATCCGTTACTACCCCGTCGCCTCGGGAGCAATTGCGATGATCATCGGCTTTGTGGTCTTTCCGTTACTGATTGCTGGTACGCTCGGAAGGCAGGCCCTCGCATTTGGCGAGCCGCTACTGGACGGAACAACTACCCGTCCAGATCTGCAAAGCTGGACCCCTCCAGCCGCCAATGAACGCCATCGGCCCGATTCCGGAGAATGGGATTCGACCGCTGGCATACCCCTCCGGACACCGAGCCGCGTCCGACCGATGGCGGCCACCTTCCTTTGGGGAATCCGTGCACAACCTGAAAGGCTTAGATGATGTCTGCATTCTCCCGCAAAGGAAATCATTCCCCTGCGACCCGCTCCACCCTCGTTGCGGCCTTCGTCGCTGGTAGTGCATCGATCTCGCACGCTGCGCCGTCCATTTTCTGGGCAAGCGATCCCGTAAATCCGGGAGAGTCCGTCATGGCGATCGGCGATGGCTTCGGCGACAAGCCAACCGTTGAAGTGGTTCGTTTGAGCGACTCGGTTCCCGCCTTACCCACCGACAAGCCGTTCGCGTGGTCTGGGAAAGGCCGATCGGCGGAAGTGCTTCAGGCGGACGATGGCTGCGTAAAATTCCAGCTGCCTCCCTCCCTGTCCGAAGGAATTGTTGCCTACCGCGTCTCAACTCAGGAGGGATCCGCCGTGGGTCTTCTCAACCGACCGGTAGTGTGGTGGGCGCAGGGCAACCTCGGAGTATCTGCCAGCCCGGGAGGCTGGATTCGCGCCTTTGGCAGGAATCTGCAGGTGGGAAAGGGCGCCACCGGCGCTTTCCTCAAGGGAGCGCAAACCGTCGCTCTGAAGGCGGAGGCAGACTGCTTCGCCGCGAAGGTTGCGTTGCCAAAGGATTTGCCGGCAGGCGAATATCAGCTCCATCTCCACAACGGCAGCGGCGGAGACCTGATGTGGAGTCGGTCGGTTACAGTTCGTGTGGAGATACCCAAGCCATGGCCGCAGAAGGTTCTCAACGTCATGGACTTTGGCGCCGCCGGAACCGGTGACAAGGATGACACCGCCGCGGTACAGGCTGCCTGTGCCAGGGCAGAAGCAGACGGGGGCGGCATCGTCTACTTCCCTCGCGGGCGCTACCAGCTTACCCAAACTCTCGAGATTCCCCAGCAGGCACTTCTAAAAGGAGAACGGCGAGACCTTGTGTCGCTCTTCTGGCCGGATGTGCAGGACGCTTTACCCGCGCAGATCAACGGAAGCCACTCATTTGGCATCGAGGACATCTCATTCTATTGCAGCAACTACTCCCGCTTTCTGGTAGCGGAGGACAAACAACCGACGGCGGGGAATGTTCACCTGCGACGAATTCTGGTGCGCGCCGATAGATATCGCGGTCACCCGAAGCCAGAAGAGGTGGACCGTCGTCTGCGAACGGGTGGTGGCAACCAGTGTCCACTGCTCACTTTGGGTGGAGGGAACGTGGAGATTACCGACTGCGACCTCTACTCCAGCGGCATGGTCTTCTGGCTGTCGCGGTTGCAGGGCGCCCTCATTGCCAACAATGATCTCACCAACGGCCGGTGGGGTTGGTATTCGCTATCCGGCTCAAACGGCGTCATCTTCGAGAATAACCACATCACGGGTGGTGATCTCATGGCGACCGGCGGCGGGCTGAACTGCCTTGATGGCTCCAACTATTCGCAGTTCATTTACTATGCTCACAACACGCTAACGAACATGTTTGGCTGGGATCGGGAGGCGATGACCTCCGACGCAGGGGGCGGCGCCTATTTCGGAAAAGTCGCCAGCGCAAAGGACACGACCGTTACCCTCGCCGAGGAACCGAACCTGCAGGGGCGCGACTGGCGCGGCGCGGGGTTGTATATTCTCGACGGCAAGGGCAGCGGACAGTATCGGCGCGTCGTGTCCGCCAATGGACACAACGTGGTCGTCGAGTATCCCTGGCAGGTGAATCCGGACACCACATCCACCGTTACCGTCTGCGCCTATCAGGGACGCTGCCTGTTCATCGGGAACGACTTCACTGACGCGGGAGCAGCCCTTCAGTTCTACGGCAACGCCCTGGAGCACATCTGTTCGGGCAACCGGTCTACTCGCACCGCGGGTTTCCACAATTTCGGGATGCAGTACTCCAATGGCATTCAGCCGAACTGGTATCTGCAATGGCTGGACAACGAAATTCTCGAAGGCAACGTCTATCGAGGCGATCACGACAACTGGCGACTGTCTGGCGAAGCGCACATTGGCGTCTACGCTTTTCCTCCAAACTCCAACTGGGATTGTCCACTCACGCTGGGAACGGTCGTTCGCCGTAACCAACTTCACAACAATGCTCACATCATGCTTGGCTGTGAATGGAACGGCGGGGGCTTCGAGCGTGCCGGACGGTACGTGCGTGACGTGTTGGTGGAGAACAACGCGATCAGCAATTCAGATCTGGGCATCTTCACCTACGCAACGGCCCACGGCGTGCTGCTTCGCGGCAATCAGTTCCACAACGTAACGCAACCCGTTCTGGAGGCCGCAACTCTGATGAAGGAAGACGATGAGAGGCGGCTGAAGTACCTCGGCAAACCAGAACCGATGGCTGTCTGGGATTTTGACAAGGTGACCAATGACGCCAAAGGGACCCTACTGAAAGCGGTGGATGTGACTGGCAACGGATTCGACGCGAACGCGTACGGGGTGCAGATTGTTGAGGGAATGAAGGGTCGGGCTGGAAAGTTCTCGGGGGATAGCCATCTTCGCGTCAACGATCCTGTCCCGTTCAACCTTCAGGATGTGACGGTGTTGCTCTGGATCAAGCCCGAAAGGGTGAAGGGGCGCCAGGGACTATTGGGCAAGCGATTCTCCGGCAGCGCGGCGCCGTTCGTTTTGTCCCTCTGGGACGGTGGACTCGAATTTGAGGCCACCGACGAGAAGGGCCAATGGAGCTTCAATTTCCGCACATCGGCTGTCATCAAAGAGGGACAATGGAACTGTGTCGCATTCGTGGCCGAAGCTGGCAAGGGCGTGACATTGTACTGCAACGGAGAGAAAGTTGGGCACAAGGATGACGTCCTGAAGCGCGCCTTCAACATGGAGCCGCTGGTGATCGGACGGGAAGCCTGGTCCGGCGAGCCCAATGTCCACAACCCGTGCTATTTTCAGGGGCTGATGGACGAAATGAAAATCTGGGCGCGCGCGCTGACGGACGATGAGATCAGGAAAGAGAGCAAACGGGGGTAGCCGCAGAAACACACGAGATGATTGACGAGTGATAGGTGACGCAATGAGAAACTGGATGCGATGGACTGGGATTTTGGCGACAGGGATTTTCGTTCTTGGGATAGCGACCTTTCACGTCGAGGCCACCCCGGTAGTCTTCTGGGCGAGCGACCCGATTCGTCCGGGCGAGACAGCGATGATCATGGGGGAGGGATTCGGCGACAAGCCCACAGTGAATGTGGTGCGCCTCAAAGATGGTCGCTCCAGTGCGCCGTCGGAGAAAGGACTCGCATGGCCCGTGGACGGCGCGAAGGTGGAAGTCTACCAGGCAAACGACAACTCGGTGAAGTTCGGCGTGCCCGCAGGCCTCAAGCCCGGAGTCTTTGCGTACCGAATTACCGGACCCGCGGGGCAGAAGATTGGCTTACTCAACCGCCCCCAAGTGTGGTGGGTTCAAGGGGACGTGGGGCCAAGCGCCAGCCCCGGAGGGTGGATGCGCGCCTTCGGCAAGTGCCTCCCTCCTCCCTCGGCAGCGTCGGCGGAACGCAGGGGAGCCAAGCGGACGACTTGCTCAATACTCCTGCGAGGGCCACGCACTCTCACGTTGTCTGCCGAGGCCGATGGCTACTCCGCCCGCGCGACGCTTCCTGCCAATGTTCCCTCCGGTGAGTACCAGGTCTTCCTGCACGCGGGTTTCGGCGGTGACGCGGCGTGGAGCGCGCCGGTGGCCCTGACAGTTCAAGCGGTGAAGCCGTGGCCGCAGAAGGTGTTCAACGTGAAGGACTTCGGCGCTGAGGGCAGCGGGGCAAAAGATGATACCTCCGCCATCAAGACCGCCCTCGCTCGGGCGGAGGAGAACGGCGGAGGCGTGGTCTTCTTCCCCCGCGGTAGATACCAACTCAACGACGCTCTCACCATCCCGCTCTTCACCGTGATGCGCGGAGAGAAGCGGGAATGGGTCAACCTGCTATGGCCGGATATGCAGGATCCGCCTCCGGTGCTTGTCAAGGGGACCAACTCCTTTGGGCTGGAGGATTTGACATTCTATTGCAGCAACTACAAAACTTTTTTCGCCGCGGGCACGAAGGGTGAGGAATCAGGCAACGTTTTTCTCCGTCGCCTGCGAGTGCGCGCCGACATTTACCGGGGTCACATGAATCCTGAAGAGGTGGACCGGCGATACCGCGCCGGGTTGGGAGGCTTTGGAGGGGGCTACTGGCTCGCGACGCTTGGGGGTCGCAATGTCGAAGTGACCGACTGCGATCTCTACTCCTCAGGCTGCACGCTCGGTCTGACCAACGCTCGTGGCGCCCGCATTGAGGGGAACCTCCTCGCGTCGGGTCGATGGGGCGGCGGCGGTGTATTCGGCGGCGATGGCGTTATCCTTGCCGACAACCACTATGTTGGCGCCGACCTGATGAGTTGGGGCGCGGCGGGGGGTCTCGGTTATGCCAATCTGTCGCACGTCTATCTTGCCAACAACACCTTCTCTCTGGAACATGGCGGGGACCGTGAATCAATCACCTCGGACGCCCCGGGGGGAATCTATTACGGCCCGATCGCCTCCGCCGAGGCCGACAGCGTCACTCTCCCCGACGCGCCGAAGGGCAACGAACCGCGGCGTATTGGAGCGGTGATCCATATCGTCAGCGGGAGGGGTGAAGGCCAGTGGCGGCGCATCGTCCGTTGGGACCAAGCCCGAGCGGTGGTAGACCGGCCCTGGGATAGGCCGCCAGACTCCACCGCGACCGTGGCAATCATCCATTTGCTGGATCGCTGGCTGGTTCTCAACAACGATTTCTCCGACGTGGGCATTGCCGTGCAGTTCTACGGCGCTTCCATCGAGCATATCGTGGCCGGCAATCGGTGCGCTCGCGCGGGCGGCTTCCAATCCATCGGCAAGCCCTACGGCGGCTACCAGCTCCCTCCCGACAAGAACCCATGCCAACAGCCTTCGTGGTACTGCCAGTTCCTGGACAACGTGATTGACGAAGGCGCCATCTATCGGTCAGGCGCGAACAACGCGATCCTTTCGGGAGAATCTGTCATTGGAGTGTTTGGCTGGCCACTGACGAAAGACTGGAAATGGCCCTACAACCGCGGCGCAGTGGTGCGAGGCAACCGCCTCGAGAACGGCGCTCGCATCCACGTTGGCGGAAGTGAAAACGAGCTGCCCTCCGTTCGGGATGTGCTGGTGGAAAACAACACCATCGCAGACTCGGAGGTTGGAGTTCTCCTCGACAAAGCCACGGCAGGAGTGTTTCTGCGAGGGAATACTTTCAAGGACGTCAAGGATCCCCTGACCGGGACTGGCATCGACAACGCCGTCGCATCCACGACGGATCTTGCCGGTGCCGAGCTATCGCGGCTGCGCTCCGCCATGGCCGAATGTGGTCTGACCACCGATCCCGCAGAATGGCCGGAAATCGCGAAGGCACTGGGCGCTCTGAAAGAGGGAACGATCCTCCTCGCCGACGCCGCGCCGATGAGACAACATTTCCTTGCCGCGACGATCCGGGAACTGGGGAAGCATCACACGGAAAAGGAGATTCCGTTTCAGACTGCCTCCTCACTCCTTGGGCTGTCTCTGGAGGTGGCGAAGGAAAGCACACTCCCAGGTATCCTGCAGGCGGGCCAGGGCGGCAGTGGAACTCTCATCCTCAGCCTCAAGTCGGCGCGCACCGCGGAAGGGCTGACGGTGGATGCGGCAGTGGAGACGCCGGAGGGCTGGCAGCAGGAGCGGTCTGCCGTCGTTCCAGTGCAGACCTCGAAGACCTCCTCGCTCTCCCTGCCCGTGACCGTTCCTGCCGATGTCTGGGGCAGGCAGGATCTTCCAATAGGCATCAACTTCCACCTCGCAGAGACGGTGCTCAAGGCGAAGACTTCGATGCAGGTCGGCAGCGGGTTCCTGCGTGACTGGATGGTGATCGGTCCCTTCGAGAACAAGACGAAGGCTCCACTCGACCTCACCTTCCACGCGCCGGAGGATGGCATCGACCTGAAGGGAGCATACGATGGCAAAACCGGCAAGGTGCGGTGGCAACCCGTCCATCTGACGAACGACTGGCTGGATCTGAACAGCTTGTACAAGTCGAAGGACCCCGGCGTTGCCTTCGCGGTCGCCTGCCTTCGGGCCGAGAAGGAAACTTCTGTCATTCTGCGGCTCGGAAGTTCCGGCGGCGTGGCCGTGCTCCTGAACAACCAGTACCTGTGGTCAGCCAACACGGCCCGCAAGCCCACGCCCGATCAATACAGAGTTCCCATCAATCTCCGTGCAGGGGACAACGTGTTGCTCTTCAAGGTGTCCACCGCCAATGACCAGTGGCGTTTCACCGCGGAGGTGACGCCTCCTCCAAGTGGCTATGCGGGGAGAGTTCAGGTGATTCAGCCGGAGCAGTTTGCCTTGTTACCTGCCTTTTCCCCTCCGCCCGCGCGACCGAAGGTCCCCGGAGGTGAAGTGAAGTATGGTTCGGGCGTTGATTGGCGGCTGGTGTACTCCGACGATTTCGAGAGGGCTGAGGTCGGCGCAAGGTGGCGCGTCGGCAGCGGTTCCTGGAAAATCAACGGAGGGATTCTGGTCAGCGGCGGGGCCGTGGACTTCCTTGCCTACGCCGAACATCTGCCTCTTCCGGTGCGCATCGAGTACGATACCCGCGTGACCGGATCATCCGGGGGCGACCTCTCCTCCTTCTGGTTGAAAGACCCGGCAAATCACGGCAGCGGCTACCTGATGGGTTTCGGCTCGAACGGCAACACCTGCAACAAGATCATGATCGATGGAACACAGGTGGCCGACGGCACACGTCCGATCGTGACTCCGGGGAAGTGGCACCATGTAGTCGCGCAGGTTCTGGCGGACGGACGGGTGCAGATGATTGTGGACGACCAACTCTCCATCAACTTCCAAGGGCCCAAGCCGCCGGCAGAACCTCGCTTCCCCGGTCTCTGGACCTGGGGAACCGCCGGCGCGTTTAACAACGTGCGGGTCTTTGCGGGCCCCTAAAAGCTGAGCCGGCAAACCGATCCACCAGACCTGTCGCGGCGCGGCGACCCATGAAACAGACTACAGCATCCCGTTCGTGCCTCGGCCATCCTCGTACCAATCATACAACTCAAACAAGATCGGCCGCAGGTTGCGGCGGTGCTTCGCGAGGAGCGCGTCGAAGTCGGTGTCACTTGGCAGAGGAAACGTCCAGCCGCTCAGAAAAAGGGCACGAGAAACAGCGCCGGGATAATTTCCAGCGACCCTCTTCGCCAGTCTTTGAGCACTGGATAGACGAACACGCTGACGATGCCATTCCAGAAGAGGCAGAAGAAAAGCAGCCCCCCCATCTCCAAGCCTACGGAAGTGCCGCGACTCAGACGCACCGACTGACCGATTCCCTGCAGCTTCTTCACCGGTGGAAGCAGATTCAGCCCTTCGCCCGTTTGCACTCCGCCGGGTTTTGCCGCACACTGACTCACTCGCTCCGCAGCCATGGCCTCCGGCGACCGCCCCCAGTTGCGAATTCCCCAGACAATCCCGCCGACTCCCACGGCGAGAAATACCAAAGGAAGCAGGGCGAAGAGGTACATCCAGTTGAAGGTCTTCACCAGCACTGCTTTCCATGGCCTGTCCGGGTTGTACCAGCAGGGATACTGGCCGCCGATGTCGTACCGCGCGAGGATTTTCTCCTTTCCCGCTCGACCAGAGCTGGTTGCGCCAAACGAGTCATAGCCGGTGCAGGTGTATTCCTGATTGTTGACATGATAGCGAAAAGTGAATTCGGGGGCATAGGTAGTACCGTCGCTGTCGGTGCTTTCCTTCAACCGTTTGCCGAGAATCGTGCACGTGGTTTCCCGGTACACGGTACGCACCCGGTAGTCCTTCCATGCCTGATACCCGAAGAAACACAGAAACCCAAGGCCGAACGGAAAGAACACCGCGAAGAACAGCACACCGCAGCCCGGCGACATGGAATTGCCGGCTGTGCCGCGATTACCGAAGGAAACGCTACTTTGGCCGCTGCTGACTCGCATGAGAACTCCCGCTGCAACTGGGCACGACCAGCGTACAGGACGGGTACATTATAGCGCTTCCACTGCTATTGGCGGAATTGGCAAGTCTAATGAATGGTGAAACCCTGTGAGTTACTGCGGGGGAAATCACAGGAGGAAGACATGAAACGAGCGCTGGTAACCGGTAGCGAGGGCGACGTGGGCCGTGTGTTGCTGCCACAGTTGGCGAAGCATTTTGACGCAACAGGTTTTGACCTGCGTCCCCATGAGGGGCCGATGAAGGTGGCTCAGGGAAATCTGCTGGCCTATGACGCGGTGTCCGCGGCGATGGAGGGGATGGACGCGGTGGCGCACATTGCGGCGGCCTTGCCGGGGAGGGCGAGCGACGCGCACGGCGCTTTTGTCGACGCCAACGTGAAAGCCACGACCCACCTCCTGCAAGCCGCGGTCGAGAAGGGCGTGAGGCGTTTCGTCTATTGCAGTACGGTGTGGGCTTCCGGCCACGGTTTCACGGAACAGTACCAGCCGATTGACGAGGCAGTCCCTTGCGCGCCCGTCTGCATGTATGGAGTCACCAAGTGGCTGGGCGAGCTGATGACGGAATACTACGGACGGATGCACGGACTTGAGACTGTCGTGTTGCGCTTCTGCGGCTACAACGCCGTGGCAGGCTATGATGAGAACGGGGAGATCAACTGGGAGACCGCGGACATCCCCGCGCTGTTTCTGCGATACCTCGGCGCGGGCTTCAAGCTGATGAACCCGGTTGATCTCGGGGAGGCTTTCCGGCTTTCCATCGAGAACCCGGCCGCAGCAGGTGAACGATTCGTCATCGGGTGCTATACTCCCTACACGTCAACAGACGTGGCGGGGTTGCGCTCGATGCCCGCGGCCATCGTGGACAAGTACTACCCGGGAGCTACCGACTTGCTTCGGGAACTGGGCATCGCGATTCCTCCAGTCCAGTACCTCTTCGACCACGAAAAGGCGCGCACGCGACTGGGGTTTCGCAGCCAACACGATCTGGGCGACCTGGTGAGGATGTATCGGGAGTGGAAGACGGGATAACAGGATAGCAGGATGACGGGAAGACGCCGGATGCGTTGAGCCTGCTTCAGCTTGCTTTGACCATAGACTCATGCTTTAATATGAGGGACCGAATGACAAGGGTTTCGATCACCGCTGTTAAGGAAGACGTTCAGCCCGCCTTTGCGCGGGCGATGGAGCGCGCGGGATGTGACGGAATCATCGCGCATGGCGCGCGAGCGCTGGTGAAGCCGAACTGGAACGGCGTGGCGATCGCAGGTTCGACCAGCCTGCCGGTGGTGGCAGCCGCGTGCCAGTGGGCGACAGAACAGGGCGCAGGGGAGGTGATCGTTGGTGAAGGCTGTGTGCCCGTCGGCAAGCAACGCATCGAGGATTACTATTCCCAAATGGGTTACCGCGAACGTTTGAGGAAGCTGGGAGTCCGCTTCGTCAACTTCGATGAAGACGAGCACGTCATCTTCTGCGACCAGCCTGACCTCCCACCCGAAGTCGGAATTGCAGGGCTCGCGCTGGACGCCGATGTCATCGTCAACCTGCCCCTCCTCAAGGTCCACAGTTGCTGCCTCGCGACTCTGTGCCTGAAGAATCTCAAGGGATGCCTTCGCCCCCAGGACAAGATGGAGTTCCATCGCGTCGGCCTGCTGCCTGCCATTGTCGCCCTCAACCGAATCGTGCGACCGCAAATCAATGTCATCGACGCCATCAATGGAATGGAAGGCGAACACAACAATGGCTCCCTCGTCCCGCTGAATCTGCTGATTGCGGGCCGCGATCCCGTCGCCGTGGACGCGGTTGGCTGTGCGCAGATGGGGATGGCGCCTGAAGAAGTTCCGCTACTGAGAATGGCAGCCGAAGCAGGATTGGGTGTGCATCGGATCGAGGACATTGAGACCGTTGGGGAACCACTGATTCCGAGACGCTTTGAGCGCGTCCAAGAGCGTCTGAAGCGCCTCTGTCCCGACTTGCAGATTCTCAACGACGGCGCGTGCAGCGCCTGCGAAGCGGCTTTGATGGATGGACTCTACGTGGCCGGTGGCAGCCGAACGGTAGCCAGTGTGGCCATGGGCAAGCATTCCGCCCCCGCGCCACGCACACTGGTACTCGGAAAATGCCTCCAGGATTACTGGCCCTCGCATGCGCATGTGAAAGGTTGTCCACCATCGGGACACGCGGTGGCGAAGGCGCTATCGAAGGCGGGCGAATGACACCACGCATCAAGCGGCTCCTGGAACGCGCTGACCGTCGGAAAGGCTCTTTCTGGCGACGGCGGCGTTGGGTGGCCGAAGCGTTGGCCAGCACGGAACATCTACCGATTCCTCTCCGCAAGGCGCTGGCGTTGGAGAGCATCCTGCTTCGGATGCCGGTGAAGATTGCGCCTGACGAGTTAATCGTCGGTTACCATCCCGAATCCGTTCCTCCGCGCGACGCGCCGCCGGTGGCAACACTGAAGCCGGATCAAACACGGATGCGCCTGCCGGAAGAGCTGGCCGCCCTCACAGCAGGCATGTTCACGTCTGGCGCAAAGACCGGACATCTGACACCCAGCTATCCTCGTTTGCTTGCCAATGGTTTCCGCGGGATTCTCAGACAGGTCGAGAAGCAGCAGAAAATAGCAGACCCGGACTGCGCCGCGGAATTGGAGGCGATGGCGGTGTCCTTGCGGGCCGCATCATCCTTAGCGGTCCGCTATGCTCGACACGCGGCGTCTCTCGCCAGCCGAGAGAGCAATGCTGAGCGCGCGCAAGAGTTGGCGACGATCGCCGATATCTGCGTCTCGGTGGCCACGGAGCCTCCCCGGAACCTTCACGAGGCTCTGCAGCTTCTCTGGTTTGCTTTCCTGCTTCAGTGCATCGAGGAAGGCGAGAGCACCGCCGCGTTCGCCCTCGGGCGATTCGACCAATATCTGCATCCCTTCTGGAAGGACGCGTTAAGGCAGGGGGGGCGGTCGCGGGACGAGTTGCTGGAACTCATCGCCTCCTTCTGGGTGAAACTGAACGAGTTCAGCGGGCTGCAGGTGCTCAACCTCACCATCGGCGGAAGCGACAAGTACGGCAACGATTGCGTCAACGACCTCTCGCACGCCTGCCTCGAAATCACGGACTGGATGCGTCGCGCCACGCCGAGCCTCTCGGTGCGCTGGCACCCGCGGATCGACCGGGAGTTCTTCCGTCAGGCCGTGCAACTGGCCCTGTCCGGCTGCGGCCAACCGGCGTTTTACGGTGACCCCGCTGTCGTGCAAGCGATGACGAACGCCGGTGTCTCGCCGGACGACGCGGTGGATGTTGTTCCCGGCGGCTGCGTGGAACTGGGAGTGCAGGGATGCTGCTATCCCTGGGTGGGCAATTTCTTCAATCTCCCGAAGTGTCTGGAGTTGGCGCTGCACAACGGCGTCGATCCAGCAACCGGGCAGCAGATCGGCCCGGCAACGGGCGCGGCGGAGGACCTGGAGAACAGCAACGCGCTGTTCGCAGCATACAGCGAACAGGTCGACTATTTCCTCGACCTGATGGCGCGTTCGGAGAACACCACCGACCAACTGGAAGCCGACTACAACCCGTATCCTTTTCTTTCCGCGCTGGTGGACGATTGCATCGATCGTGGAATGGACATCACCGAAGGCGGAGCGAGGTATAACTTCACCGAGGTGCAGGCCGTTGGCATCGCGCACGTGATTGATTCTCTGACCAACCTGCAGAGGCTGGTCTATGGCGACGGTGTCCTGTCCCTGAGCGAGTTGGTTGCCGCTCTGGACAACGATTTCGAAGGACACGAATCGTTGCGCCAGCGTCTGCAGAACGCACAACCCGTCTACGGAACCGACGCCGACGGGATCAGCGATCTGGCGCGGCGCGTGGTACACCAGCTTTACGAGAGCGTGGAATGCTATATCAACCCGCGCGGCGGCGCGTTCCGGCCGGGACTGCTGGTGTGGACGCTGTACCACTCGTGGGCGGATTGCGTGGGCGCGCTTCCCGACGGGCGACGTCGCGGTGAGGCGCTGGTATCCAGCATCGGTCCGAGAGTGGAAGCAGGCATCGACACGCCCACCTCCATCCTCCTCGATGTCACATCCTTCGACCACTACCGCTGCGCCGGTGGACTGACACTCAATCTGCGATTTGACCCCAAACAGGCAGAAACCGACAACGATCTCACCGCCCTCACCAACCTCATGGAAACCTACTTCCGCGGCGGTGGAATGCAACTGCAACTGAACACCGTGGATTCTTCCGTCCTGCTCGATGCTCAGGCCAACCCTTCCGCTCACCGCGACCTCATCGTGCGCGTGAGCGGATTCTCCGCGCGGTTTGTGGACCTGGGTCGGCGGATGCAAGACGAGATCATCGAGCGCACCGCGCTCACGACGCGGCCAAAGACCCGAGATTGTCTACCACCCGACCAACGAGACAAGACTCAACCGCGTCGCGGTGACTCCACCACACTCCGATGGCGCGTGACGGCTGCGATGCGGTCTTCAACTGGCAGGTACGGAGTTGCGGGCACCGACGAGGGTGTCAATGTGCAGTCGTCGTTCAGGATGATCGGCGGCTCAGTGAGATCGTCGGTGTAGAACTTTTCTGACGGACAGATGTCGTTGGGGTACACAAAGTTTTCAAGGGTCGCCAACTCGACCAGTATCCCGACGCCGATGCTGCTTTCCAGCATCCCTCCCACCCAGCATGGTATGCCGGCGTCTCGAGCGAGGTTGTGGATGGTGATTGCATTGTGGAGACCTCCCACACGGCCTGGCTTGATGTTGATGTAGCGGCACGCCTTGAGGCGAATCGCCCACTCGGCATCCCGCGGACGGGTGATGGACTCGTCCAGACACACGGGCGTCTCCAACTGTTTCTGGAGTTCGGCGTGCTCCTGCAAATCGTGGTGAAAGAGGGGCTGCTCGATCATGGCCAGATTGAGCTTGTCCACTTCTCTGAAGAAGCGGATATCCTCAAGCGTATAGCCTGCGTTGCAGTCGATGTGGAAGGTCTGCGACGGGAAGGCGCGGCGCACCGCCCGCAGCATGTCGAGGTCCCAACCCGGACGCACTTTAAGCTTGACGCGAGGGAAGCCGCGATCGAAGGCGCCCCCTATCTTCGCCAGCAACGTGTCGATGGAGTCTTCCACACCGAAGTCCGCGCCCACATTCACGGCCGGGCGGGTTCCTCCGAGCAGTTTGTGTAGAGGGGACTGCCTGATCTGTGCATGCAGCACCCACCACGCGGACTCGACTCCCGCTTTGGCGAACGGGTTCCCCTTGAAAACTGAGAGCATTTCGTTGACCGCCGTGGCAGACTCCAGGTCTCGGCCAACAAGGCGTGGCGCCATGAATTCCTTGATGCAGTGGAACACCGACACGGCTGTCTCGGGTGAGTAGGTCGGCGCCCGAAGAGGGCACGTCTCCGTCCAGGCGGAAACATCGTCGCTGGTAGCCTTGACGAGAACCGAATGCACTTCATCGTCTCGGCCGTAGGCCGTGATCCACGGTGACTTGAGGGGGAGAGTGACGTAGCGGATCTCGAAACGATCAATTCTCACGGGGCTGCCTTCATGCGTCTGCCTTCGGAGTGTAGCACGCGGTTCGGCTGACAGGAAGATGCTCTGAGCTGAAAACGGCGCGATTGCCGCTGGAAAAATTTTCGGCCGGGGTCGATATTTCCGGTTCATCCGACTAATGCATACTTTCGGGATTGGATTGCAGAATAAGGGTAGACATGTTTGACTCACCGGACAGGAATCCATTGTTCGAGGAGTCAACACTAAGCACTCAGCCCTCCCCAAACTCCCTCACTGCCTCATACATCGCCAGCAGGCTCTCCACGGGTGTCCGCGCCTGCACGTTGTGGACGGTGTTGAACACGTAACCTCCGCTGGCTCCGAAAAGGGAAAGGTACTTCTTCACCTCCGCTTTGACAGCGTCCGGTGTGCCGAACGGAAGAGTGCTCTGCGTATCGATGCCTCCACCCCAGAAGGCAATGCGGTCGCCGTATTGGTCTTTGAGGACCTGCGGGTCCATGTCTGCGGCCGTCCATTGGATCGGGTTAAGGACATCAAAGCCGCATTCGATGATGTCGTCGAGAAGCGGCGTGATTGTGCCGTCGGTGTGGATGAACGACTTCCAAGTCGTGTTGTCGTGTATCCAGTCATTGACGCGCTTGTAGAACGGAAAGAAGAGGTCATGGAATGCGCGGGGGGACAGAAAGGGACCGTTCTGCGTTCCGAAGTCCGTCCCGCTCGTGAAGAGTACGCTGACACGATTTCCGACCACCGCGTGAATCTTCTTGAGATTCGCAAGGGCGATCTCGCACTGGCAGTCGAACAGTTCGTAAATGTAGTCGCGCCGCGTGGTGAGACTGACGTACCATTCCTCGATATCCCGAATGCCTCTCGGCTGCTTCAACATCGGCGCAGGAACGCGGGCGATGTTGCCAAAGGAAGTCCCACCGAAGTTGGCGAAGACGGCCTTATCAGTTTCGGTGAAGAGCCGCTCGGACTCCCTGCGGAAGTGGTCCAACTCCTCGTCCGCTATCGCGGTAAACTCCTCGAGGTTGTCTTCCACGTTCAGGTTGTTATCATCGATGGGCGGCTGGCGGACGATGATGTCAAAGTAGTAACCGCCCTTCGGCATCCGCCCACTGGGAGGGGCCAACTTGTCGCCGTGGGGGTATTGCAGGATATCGCCATTAGGTTCCGGGTCGGTGTTGAACTCCTCCGGAACGAGCACGGGAGTGCCGTCGAAAAGCTCCCATTGCTTCCAGTTCTCGTTCGTGAATCCAAACACCGTTCCTCGCCCGGCGAGTGGAACGACATCCACCCCCAGCGCCTCGATCAGGTCGGGTTTGATCTCCCCCAGCAACTGGTAGGAGTCAATAACCTTCACCGGCGTCAACGGCGCGTCCAGCCCCAACGCCTGCCGCAACTGATACACGGCGCTAACGTGCATCCCCGTCGTCGGTCCGCCGCCCAAATCCAAAGGGACGCGGTCTGGTTGCCGAAAACTCAATGCCGCCTCAACCCGTTCTCGGGATGTCATGTTGCTTGTCGTCCTTTCACGTGCGGGAATCCGCCCCACGGTGTCGCGCGCCCGCGCTCAAGCCAACGGCATGAACATGTATCGAGAATCGACGACCGTCTCAAATCCCGCTTTCTCGTACAGAGACTTCGCCGCGGCGTGGCCTTCATTGAGTGCCACGGTGACCTCTGCAAAGCGCAGCCCCCGCTCACGGAATATCTGGAGGACGCGCGCCAACTGAGTCTGCCCGATTCCCTTCCCGCGGTGAGCAGGATCGACGGTGTTATTGCCCACCATCCCTATTTCCCGAACCGGATCGATCCGGAACGATGCGAACCCGACGACTTCGCCGTCCCATTCGCTCACCAACACCTGGTCAGGGCGCTCGCGACACGCTGCTTCCACCTCTGGCCACTTCCATTCCAGCCACGGCTTCCCTCCCAGTTGACCATGACGTTGCTCAAGGAGCCAGGCAGTGCCCTGCCCCGCCCATCCCCACTCCACCAGTTGCTTGATACGAGGCAAGTCATCGTCCCTGACTGTTCGAAGAGTAACGCTGGTTCTGTCTGATTCCATCATTGCCTGCTCCCTGTGATCATCCCGAGATTGAGGGTGTCAGTTGCCAAAGCGGTTCCTTGCGATAATCTCTTGTTGTGTTTCCGGAGAGAGCGTCACGAACCTCGCGGACCATGAGGTGGGTAAACTGCTCCGGGTTCTTCTGCGCTGTCAGCAGCGTGGACACAGAAACGGTGTTCCCCTGGAAGATATGTCCGCCCTTGTCCACAAACGTTTGCAGAACGGGCTTCATGACATCGGGGCGCGCCAGCTCGGTGTCGAAATCCCACATCATCCCCGCTCCGCCGCCCACCTTCCTGAGTGACAGACGAGTAGCGGAATTGATGGCGGACAACGTTCCCTTCGACGTGGCGCCCCGCTGCGGAGACAGCCCGTGGGCAAGCGGTTGCTCCGACTTGCGCCCATCCGGCGTCGCGCCGGTTTCCAGCCCCGTCCCAACGACCCGGGTGAACCCGAGAATAACCGGCTTGGCGTGCCCGCCGTACCTATTGCGGTGAGCGTTGAGGGGCGCAATGAAACTCAGCAGAACGCGGTCGGTCATCGCATCAACTTCGGGTTCATCCCAACCGTACTTCGGCGCCCGCAGCATCTGGTTTTGCATCTTCTCATAGCCGACAAAGTCCGCGCGCAGGGCATTCAGTATTTCATCGCCGGCGTAGCGCTGCTCGTCAAAGATCAGTCGCTTCAGCGCAAACAAACTATCGCCCACGTTCGGAATGCCCACCCCGCTGCCGCCGTAGTCCCTGTACCGCGCCCCGCCGGCGTTCATGGATCGCCCTCGTTCGAGACAGTCGTGGATCATGCTGGAAAGCAGGAAAGACGGACGGAGCTCTGCATAGCAGTCGAGATAGATGTCGATCCTTCGCATTCGGAGGCTGAGTTGACGGAAAGGCTCTTTCTCAAAGTCGGTGTACAGCTCCTCAAAGCTGTCATAGTCGGCAAGGGTTTTGGCGTGATCGATGGCCGGCTCTCCCGTTTGCAGCAGACGCCCTCCGTTGATGATAAGCTCAAAGGTCCGCGCCACGTTGTGGACAAAAGAGAACAGCATATCGCACTGGCATCCCTGCGGGGAAACCTCCATGCACCCCCCCGCCGTCCAATTGCGGGCGTCCTCCAGCGCCAGCCGTCTTGGTGGACGGCGGCGATGGTCGCGTCATCGCCGTAGACCTGCGCGCGATTCTCTCCCTCCAACAAATAGCGCACCGTCCGGTCGACGAAATCCTCCGGCGCGTCGTCGTGCAGGCGCACGTACACCGAAGGGTGCGTTTGCTTGAGTTCGGTAATGACTTCCAGAATAATGTGAGAGAGTGGGTTGATGGCAGACGAGCCATCGGGGTTACGCCCTCCGACAGGAAGCGCCTCCACCCATCCATCCGCCGGGCCAATACGCTCATGGAGTTTGATGAACAGCTCGCCGATGAATTCCGCGGCCGCTTCGCGCGTGATCTTTCCGGAGGTGAGCTCCGATTCCAGATACGGCCACAGGTAGTAGTCGAGTCGGCCCGGACCGTTCCCGCCGTACGGGTTCTCAAACATCACCGCGAGGTGCTGGAAATGAAACGACTGCACGGCTTCCCGAAAGCTGGTGGCCGGGTTCTCGGGGACGCGGTCGCAGAGATTTGCCATCGCCTGAAGTTCCTCGCGCCTAGTCGAATCAGGTTCTTCTTCGGCAGCCTCTCGCAGGGCAACGGCATGGCGGCGCACCCAGACGATAAGTCCATTCAGCACTATCTCCGTGCACGCGTAGTACTCAACAGACTGCGGATCATCGGTCTTCTGACTCATGACGCGACACCGCTCGATCATACCCCGCGCTCCCCGGCCAAGCATCTGAGCGTAATCCCACCCTATGTGTCCGGGGTAAGCGCCAGGCCCAAAGAACTTCGCGTACGCGGTCTCCTCTGGCAGCTGCTCTGCAACTCTCCTTTCTGCTACCCGCAAAACGGCGAAGTCATCCCAGCGCGGGTCGCCCTCGGTGCCTGTTAGGTCGATGGCCCCGCTGCCGGGACAGGCTTGATAGACCTGCCCAGCAATTGTCTCAAGCGGGTGGATGGTGACCGGTTCATTCTCCAGCGCATACGCCACCGTCCGTGCCTGCCGCTCCGGCAGCGGGAGACGCGAATACAACTCAAAGAAGGCTTTGTTCCAGTTCGCCTCCTTTGGGCTTGTCGGCCCACTGGAGTACCGACGATACGCGTCGTCTTTGAGCATTCGGAGACGCATGCTAATCAACGGCTTCTCCCTTCAGCCCGGTAGAATTGGCCGGGCTTGAGTCCGACAACTCCACAGAACGCATCCACTCTCCCCGGCCCCGGAGCGCACATCGCCGCCGCAGCGCGCAGCAAGCCGCACCTGCCGGGCGCCAGGAGTGTCCTCGAATCCACCGTCCTTCAGCAGGTTCTGCGCCGCGCTACCCACGCGTGGAACGAGGCACAGCAGAGCGACCAGCGCTACGACCGGCAACTGAGTTGCGATACATCAGGACATGTCGGTTCCCTGGGTCAATGGATGGCGAAGTAGTGGGAGAATTATACGTGAGTTAGTGAAGGTAATCAAGTTGGTCACACCCATCGGGTGTAAGTAAGATTTGTAATGCGTGGAGGTAATCAGCGCCCTGGGGTCGGTCAGGAATAAACGAAAGGTTGGGGAAACCTACGCGAGTGCAAGGGGACAGTAACAACCCCCATCCTCGAACCCTTTGGGTTCGAGGATGGGGGTTGTTGCATGAACTCACTCAGGACCGACGAACCGCGAACTGCGTTACACAATCACTGTCGGTTTCCAGATTATAGGCGCCTATGGTTCCGGCTGGGCTGGATAGGGCTAATTATCACAAATCTTACATACACCCACACCCATCGGAAAGGGGCATCTCACGTTTGACTCCGGCTCAGGCAGGTGTTAGAATGCCGCGCAGACAAGATGCG
>MNXM01000014.1 GCA_001872605.1 Armatimonadetes bacterium CG2_30_59_28
TTGGGCGGAGGATAGGGCTCTGCGCGAACTCTGCGAGGTCGAGGCGAGCAACCCGAGCGCCGCCCCAGGGGACCGAGGTGGAGGGATCCCTTCCAAGGGATCCCTCTCTTCCATCCACCTTGGTCACCAATGCGATAAACGCAACCCTGATTTTACCCACACATTTTGGTGAAGAGCCCGATTATGAAGGAAAGTCGTGCGGCACGCAACCAAGCAATTCTCTCCGAAGAGGAAAGGCGGTAATCACGGCGAATGAACCCGCATTCTGATTTTGTATCACTCCGAGGGAAATCGATGAAATTGGCAAATCCGGCATTGATCTGCGTGACATTCATTGCAGGTACTGGCATTTTGACGCCTGTTAGCGTGGTGGCCGCGAGGGGTGCTGCCACCAGTTGGGGTGGCTGGACTGTCCCCGTCAACTGGCAGCGAGACGAAAGCTGGGTCGGCGGAGCGGGGGACAATTTGTGGTCGTATGCGACGTTTGGCAACGAGAAACGCAAGGACTACGCGATGGAGTGCTCACTGAGAATCGACACGGCCACCGAGCGCATGGAGCCGAAGTACGAGGCCGGATGGGTGTGGACGAAGTATGGCAATAACGCGGAGGTGGGCGGCTACGAAGCAGGGCTTGTGCTGAGGAAGCAGGGGGACGACTTCTACCGCGTCATGTTCTCTATTCCCTTTCAGGAAGTTTTGCTCTGGTCCACGCGCGGAGGCTTCCTTCAGGTTGCCTCCTTCCCGTTGGAGGTGAAGAAGGAATATTCGGTTCGCGCTCAGTGCCAGGGACCGCACGTCACACTGGCGATTGATGACAAACCAGTCATCGACTACTGGGATCGGACGTGTCCCATCCTGTCTGGTAGTGTCGCTCTGGGGCTCCATGAGGGAGCTGCACACTTCAGTAGCGCGCGCGTCCGGCAGGTCCCTTCCGTCAAGGGCGACGCGCCACCCCACAAAGCCGCATTTCATTTCCGCGACTGGAAGGGACTGAAGTGGGCATTCGATGGCTCGGAGCCAATCTTCATGTACGGCGGAAACTGCCACGGCTACGACGCCAAGCTGGTGCCCGGCTACAAGCCGCAATTGTCGATGTACTGGTACTGGATCAACTATGGTGACGAGTCCTTCTATGCGGACAAGCAGACCGCGTTCACTGTGCAGGAAGAAGCGGAGAGGCTGCGGTTTGAGATATCCGCCACCGACAACAAGGAGAAGGCCTGGCTCACCGGCAAGACCGCGGTGACGGTGACGTACGATTCCCTCAACAACCGGTATGTCTACGACCACGTCAGCGACCTGATAATCCCGGACGGGCACACATTGCGCCTCAACCACCCCGTTGAATTCACCGATCCTGTGATCCACGGACACATCGGTTCTGCGAGCACCCAGGGCGAGCAGTGGGAGACGCCGCACCCGTGGAGCGTTTACAAACACGTGAGCGGCAAGCTGTACAAACTGCCCCACAATCACGTCTCCTGGTACGCCGGCTACGGCAAACCTGCATGGCGGGAGGCGAAGGGGAATTACCTCGATCCCAAGGGAGGCTTCTGGGCGCTGGTGGGAGATCCCGTTGCGAACCCGACCTTCATCGTGCAGGACTCTTCGGTGAAGGATTCAGAGTTCTACACCGAGCTTTGCGGCTGGGCACTCGACGTGCACAAGCGCTGGTATCCCGTCAAGCCCGGTGGTACGTTGCAGCCGGGAACTTACACCGTTAAATGGCAACTCACTTCGGTGGACGGCCGGCAGGGCAACCAGTGGCTGCAAGAAGCTGAGATCTGCGCTCCCGATGACCTCGACAAACGACTGTTGCTCTACACCGGTGGCGTGGGTCACGTTGAACGGTTCGACAAGGCCGTCAAATGGGCCAACCCCTTCAGCGAATACCCGTGGGGTGACGCGTCACTCCAGGACACGCAAGTGGGACGAACCGACAGTACTTCACTCAAGCTCGCGGGCCCCCGTTCCGCCGGGGCAACGGTGGGAGCGTCAAACTACTCCGAGCCGGTGCTTGAAGATACTCTCTATGAAGTCTCCGCCTGGGTGAAGACCGATGGCGTGGTGGGTGAAGGTCCCGGCCTGCGCTTTGGAGGACAGGAGTACTTCCCCGGTGTCACGGGGACCCGCGACTGGCAGAGAATCGGTTTTGTGTGCAAGCCCAATCCCCCGCTGTATATCGTTCCCTTCGGTGCAACGAACAGCGGAGCGGGAACCGTCTGGTTTGATGACTTCCTCATTCGTCCCGTGGCGAAAGACGAAAAGCCCGAGACCCCCATCGCGTCCGCGCCCGTGCCAATCAATCTTGCCGGCGCTTCTCCCGAAAGGCTTTTACAGTGGAATTCAGCAAGTGACGCCCAGGACGCGGGCCGCACCCTCCTCGACCTGTCGAAGCACGGGAATCATGGTCGGCTTGAGGGAAGCGCGACCATCATGGAAGAAGGCGGGATTCGTGTGATCGAGGTAGACGGCATTCAGGGATACGTGACCACCGATCGATCTTTTGCGTTCTCTCCGCCTCTCACCCTTACGCTTTGGGTCAAACCCGGCAAGCTGGAGCACGACTGGAACATGATCGCCACCGGCGGGGCGTGGAACCGAGCGTGGAATCTGTTTCTCTTCTACAAGCAGGCGCCGTACAGTATCGACTTTCGCCCGTGGGGCAAGCGCATTTTCACCGAGGGAGTTGTGCCCCCCGACCAGTGGAGTCACCTCGCTGTGGTTGATGACGGGAAGACGGTGGTCATCTATCTGAACGGCAACGTGGTCAAGACCGAGTCGAGTGCCGGACGCAACTGGGCAGCCGTCGATGGTCCCCTCGTGCTGGGCACGAGCATCCACTACGACGAACCGAAGAACGGCCTTGCCGGCCGCCTCGCTGGAGTCACGCTGTGGAGCAAGTCGCTGGACAAGGCGGCGGTGAAAGACCTGTTTGAGAAGGGAGTGGAGTAGCTGTTCTGGAGCGATGTCGCTCTCTTCTCCCGTGAGTAATGCAACCCCCAAACTGGGTGGGTCAGCGAATTATGCACTCCATGAATGTAACAGTGGATGCCATTCAAATCTGACGCAGGCTCAGGCAAGTTATAGACTGCCGGTCAGACAGGATTGGGTCAAACGACACTCTTAGCCGAAAACAGACATGAGTTACTACGCACCGACATTCGGACTGATTCACACGGGCTGGTATAGGAGCACCTCAGACCAGCAGTATGCCTCCGAGCGCCACTACTTCGACGCGGTCTGGAACCCCAGGTGCGATGAGATCGTGCTGAAGTACGTGTCCAATCATGGCAGGTTCTTCATCGCATTCGTCGACGAGATGCTGGGGGGAACTAAGGAGAGCCACCGGGGCGGACTTTGCCGACTCTGGAACACTGGAATACTACATCAGGACACGCGCATGGGACATGGACGTAACGAGGCGTCTATGGCTTGCATCCTACGACGAGGTAAAGGGCCGGGTCTACCAGTGCGCCACATGCGAGGGGGATTTTAGCCTTTTAGACACTGATTCGGAACTGATTCGGCTCCACGGCGTCAACTTGGAAGTCTGCAAGCCCTGCGACATCGTCCTGCGCCGCATTGAGCGTTTGGGACGATCGGTTCTGGAACTCGTGCCAGCGCTCATGCGGACCCGGATGGTAACTCGACTATGCGAGCTCTGCGGCGACTCGTTCGACCTCCATCTCGACCACCACGTGTATCACGGCGCATCTAGAGGCCGGACTGAGTCAGGATTCGCCTATGGCCAGGTTGACCTGTTCTACGCCAACATCTTCGCCTCGGTTTGCCCCGCGTGCACGGGTGGCGCTGAGCGTGACTACCGCAGAGGCAGCGGCAAGACACACCTCGCACGACTCTACGAGTTGTTTCTCTTAACCGGGCGAGTGCCAACCCAGGACCTTGGCTCATTGATATATGCTTGCAGAGACAAAAATGCCGTCCTGCAGTGTCTGAGGCTGTTGCAAAAAACGCGTACGCCAAAGGGCTATGCTGATGAATTCGGCAGCTTCCTCGGCGCTTTGGTCGCGTCGGGCATCCTGCCTGAAGGCAGCAGGAAGATGTCGTTCGGAACGATGGTATTGGCAAGAGACGGGCACCTTTGCCTTTCCATTTCGGAGAAAGAGATAGACGACTTCTTGAGCGACCACGGGCTGGACCACGACAAAGAGGTGGCGTATCCAGACTCCACCCTTCGGTGTGACTGGGAGGTTTTCGCCGAGGCAGACTGTAGGGTGTTCATCGAATACTTTGGCCTGATGGGGAACCGCGACTACGCTCGACGCGCAAAGGTGAAGATTGACCTCGCCCGCAACGCGGGCATTGAATTGGTGGCGCTATATCCTGACGCTGACTGGGTGGGCACTCTCGCGGGCAGGTTCCGGCTACCCAGCGGATCAACCTGAAAACGCTTTGCGCTGTAGGGTCAGATGATGGACGCATGTTCATTTGTCAATCTACTACATCGCACAATCGAGTGTCGCAGAACATCCCCAAAGGTGATGGAACACAAGTGGAGTCTGATCAAACACCGATAGATGGAGGAAGACGTCTGCCTGAACCCCATCGCATGACCCACTGTGGCGGATGAGACCATCCAGCGCAGACAAAACCCGTGTGAGAACCGCGGTTCACGCCATTGCGTACCATAACCGGGGGAGAAATGGCGCGTCATGTCCAAGTTCTCCTCGTTCGGCGAATCAGGGGGAAAGAGGAAGCCGTGACACCACATACGAACCGGCCGAGTGGAGCATTTGAGAAGTTGGAGGCAGCGACGCGCTCGCTCCAGAAAGAGCGGGAGTTCTTCGATGCACTGATTGAAGCCGAACCGGTTGCCTTGGTCGTGAACCGTATCGTCCTCTTTACTTCGCTCTATCAGGGCACGAACAGCCATGTGTCCGCTTGCCTGCGGCGACGGGCAAATACGTTGTTTGCGGATGGTGACCCATCGGGGGTCGCGCAAGTTTTTTCCGTCTTGCTCGGCGAGATCACTCGAACGGCACGATTGGCGGCCTACCTGTGCGTGAAGGGGTTGGCACCCCAAGCGGTGTCTACTATGCGAGTAGCTCTAGAGCAGATCGGGGTTTACTGCCACATCTGGCGGGAGCCTTCGAAGTACCAGGTCGCCTTCGACACCGACAGCGATGACTACGCCAAAGCATTTCGTTGCGCGTCAGAGAAGACTCTCCAGCAGCAGGTGCGCGATCGCGGTGTTCAGTATCGATTTATGCACTGCCAAGGCGCGCAGTCCCTTTCGAAAATGTACAAGCTCCTCAGCGCCCACTTTGTGCACGGCACGGGAACTTCGATCGAGAGAGACGCGAGGCTGTCGTGCGAATTCGTAGATCGTTCCAGGCCAGAAGCGATGGCGAGCAACTACAGACTGGTTCAAGTGCTACTGGCATTGATCTTCTTTGAGATCATCGGCTGCATCCCGAGGGATGACTTGCTGGATGATGACGTGGCGGTGGTCAGCATCATGGCGTCAGCCCTCCTGCCTACGCTCTGGTCGGCACCGGGGCAGGAGGATCAAGGGCTGCAAGCCAAGGTCAACGAGGTGCTTGCCGCTCTGGAGAGCAGCTAAGACTTATAGCAAGCGCTTGTTCCCCGGCAGTCATAGCGTTGACTACCCTTCGCTGCTCTACCGGCGAGACGGCCATGTGGTTGCCCACTGCCCTGAACTGAACGAAAGACGGGCATCTCGATCGTCAACCACCTTGGCACACGTCGAGCGGTGGGGGTGAAGTATGCGGCAGATTCTTCAGTCCTTGCAGAGGTGTGACGATAAGTCCTGATGGCGAGCACTTTATTGAGATAAGTGTGGAGCCGAGGGTGAGATTGTCAGTAACGCCTATGGGGCCGGGGATGGTTATGATATGCGTCTGGGTGGTGGACGAATTCGGAATGCCGAAGATGGGTGTTGGGGTAAGTGTGAGTTCGACGATTGGGACGATATTGAATTCTTCGCTCTTAACCAACGGTGCAGGTGAGGCTGGGTTCGACGCGAATGGCAACGGCGTTATTGATGCGGGTGAACCCATCTGCGCATTGTTGATGTGGCAGCGAGATGAGAATGGTGGGAATGAAGGAGGGGGAGATGAGCCGATTACCGGCGAGGTAACGGCAATCGCTGATGGTATCGTTCGCACACGCCCGGTGGTTTTGCAACCGGAACCACCGCCGCCTCCACCGCCTCCACCACCTCCCGACCCACCGCTGCCGCCGGATGATCCCCCTCCGCCACCCGATGAGCCGCCGCCCCCGG
>MNXM01000129.1 GCA_001872605.1 Armatimonadetes bacterium CG2_30_59_28
TCCCCCGAAACAAGTTCGGGGGGATTCTGTCTGTCGCCTCCCGCCGTTAGCGTGGTCCTAACCATCCCCCGAGACAAGTTCGGGGGGATTACCGAATCAATCGGGTATGTCCGTCTTCGTTTCAGCAGGGACAGTATTTTTGACGACCTACTTACCATCCTGGGTGCGACGGCTCCCGCTTTTGCGGACGTGGCGCCGGTCGTCTCTTGGGCCTCCGATCCGGTTCGACCCGGCGAAGTGGTTCTTGCGCAAGGCAGAGGGCGGGGACAGCAACCCGGTCCCCCGCTATAGGCAGTTAATTGATAACTGTAGTTTGGCAAATCTCGGTGGACGCCTCATGCCCACCAGAACTGCAAATTTTCCAAACTACAGTAAGGAGTCCTCCATGAATGAATGCAAGCAGACGGCAGCAGAGAGTCAGCGTCAACGGATGATCGTTTGGGAAGCGTCCCCCATGGCCGGTTTTCCCCGGCCGCTCGATGAGTTTCGACGATTCGCGGCCCGCGCCGCGTCGCTGGGCGCCACCCATGTGCCGCTCAACGAAATCCCCAGGAGCACGTGGCAGAGCGGCGACCCGCGCGACCCACACCCCGAATGGGAATACTGGACGGTCTGGAGCCGGGGAGCCATCGGACTGTTCAAGCTGATCTCGGTGCCGGAGTTGGCGCCCTGGATTCCGCCGGACGAAGTGGCGCGCAGCCTGACGCTATTGAAGAAGCAATGCGCGGTACTGCGGGAGTTGGGTCTGCGCGCCATTCTCGAGGGTCACGAGCCGATGTGGTGGCCTGAGGGAGTGTACGAGGCCCATCCACATTGGCGCGGGCCGGAGGTGCAACACCCTTCGATCTCGCGCGTCTCCTATCACAGCCCGTGCCTCGACCACCCCGAAGTGCTGGCGATGTACCGCCGGGCGATGGCGGAACTGTGCCGGCAGTTGCCTGAGGTGGACTATTACACGATGCTGACCAATGATTCCTCTGCCGGCATCTGTTGGGCCTATACGTATCCCGGCAAGAACGGCCCGCGCGCCTGTCGCGACGTGCCGCTGATCACGCGCATCGGACGCTTTTTTGACTCCCTGCAAGAGGGTGCCCGCGACGCCGGCCACGAGATCACCGTCAACCTGTTCAATGCCGGTTTCCAGATTGACGGCCAGTCCTGCTATCGGGCGCCGTTGAAGCCCGGCCAGTTCATTGACGGGGTGGACCGGGAAGAGCGGGTTCGCGCCAGCGGCAGTGGTAGCAATAGCTGGTTTGGCGGTTACGTTTACCCGGTATTGGGCGTGCCCAAAGTGCCAGCCTTCATCGATGAAGTGGAACACGCTCTGGCCAGCGACGCCGAGTGCCTGGTTTTCTCGGTGGGGAACTCGCCCGACCTGTTGATGGACGTGTATCAGGCTTACCGCGAGACGCCGTCGCAGGGGCTGGTGTCGCGCTTGGAAATCCTGCGGCGCGTGGCGGCGGCGCGGGTAGGTGAAGACAACGCAGAGGCATTGGTGGAGCTCTGGTCGGACATCGAGCGGGCCACGGAGGTGGCGCGGTACGGCGTTCGTGGCAGTCCGATCATGATCATCGGCCCGCTGATGAGCCGCTGGACGATCATGCCACTGGTGCCGGACGTGTACGGCCTGACCCCGGAGGAAACCGCGTACTTCCAGCGTGGCCGGCTGGCCAAGACCGAGATTGAGGCGCTGGACTACGATTACAGCCTGGGGCGGCGCGAGCCGCGTGGCCCCTCGGGCGTCAATCACTTCGCGCTCGAAATGCAGCTCGCCGTGAATCGCCTCGAAGCCGCGGCTGCCAAGGCTGATGCCCTGGTCGGACGCGCCGCGCGGCCCGAAGCCGCCGAGGAACTCAAAGCGCTGGCGTGGCGACTCAAGGCGCTGGCCTCGTTGCACCTGACCTGCAAGAATTTTGTGGTGTATGCCTTCATCCTGCAGACACGCGGCGCGGACGAAGGCGTCCAGGAATGCCGCGACATATACAACAGCACCGGCACCCCGTCGCTGAACATTGGCCGGTGGGAGTTGTGCAACGTGGCCCGCGAGGAGATGGACAACGCTCTAACGCTGGCGGACGTGCTGACCGAAGCCACCGAGCCGGTGCTGGCGATGGCCCCGACCATGGCGGAGGAAGACGGATTGGTGTTCGCCCCGAATCTGGTCGAGCAGCTGCACCAAAAAGTCAGTATCATGCTGAAACACTGGCCGGAATACAACGCGCTCTACCCCTACCCTCACTCGCCCAAGACTCCGACGCGGCCGGCGGGGGTGGAGGCGCCTGAAGCGGGAATCTGAAAGTCTCAACCGTGCCCGAATTAAGGATGTGATGGAAGACAACGGGAGATGCGTTACCACCGATGTTCGCTCGTCATTCCAATGACGTCCGCGATAGGAGGCGAACCACCTCGCCGATTGTGTCCGGGATGGGACATCGGTACCGCAACTGTCCCTCAAACCGAAAGGAGACACCAGTATGAAACGATGTTACCTCCTGCTGACGACACTCTTGGCGCTGGGCGTCTGCTGCCTCGCAGACCCCTCGGCCCGTGCCGCGGTCACACTCACAAGAGTCTGGCCGCAGAAGATCCGTTACCTCAATGGCGAAGAGGCTGTCTTCCAGGTCTGGGTCAAGAACGCCGGCGCGCAGCCCTGGTCGGGGCGCGTCAGTGGAGCGGTTGAGAGCGGACTGGACCAGAGCACACCCATCTTCGAGCACGAATTGACCGTGGCTGCTGGTGAGGAGAAGAAGCTCGAGGAACACTGGAAGGTGAACCTCCCGGAGTTTGGCCATGCTCTCCATGCCATGGTGGAGAACGCCGATGGGACGCGTGCCGCCGAAGACAGCGACGTCTTCTGCGTCGGCCCCTGGTACTACAATATGGGCCGCTGCATTACCTTTTTCAATCTTCGCAAGCTCAAGACTCCCGAGGAGGCGGAGGGCGCGAAAGTTACCAATTGGCGGAAGTGCTACATGACCTGTGCGGAGCATTTCGCCGGCCCGCCCGGAGCGTGGGGCACGATGACACCGCAGACCGAGGAGTTCTATACCGGCCAGGCCGCCTTTCAGGAGAGCATCACCAGCGAGCGTGCCCTGATCGAAGCCGCCCACCGCAACGGGATGGCGGTGATCCAGTACGCGGTGGTCTCGATCTGGGGCCCCCCGGCCGAGGATTACTCTCGCGCCCACCCGGACTGGATAACTTACAACGACCGCGGCCGCCCCGCCGGTTTCTTCAACATGGCCGAGATGGACCACTTCCGCACGATGACCGCAGCCAATCACAAGCATATAAGCCCGGGGGCGCTGAACGGCAACGTGGCCCATCCGCGGGCGCAGGAAGCCGCTCTGGACGACATGGTCGCCGCGCTGCGGATGTTAGGTTACGACGGCATCCGCTGGGATGGTCACACCTTCGGTCAAGCCAAGGACGTCTTCGGGAAAGAGACACTCACCGGCGACGTGGATGAAGCCAACGCCCAGTGGGTCACACACATGAAATCCCGCCTCCGCGCTGCCGTGCCTGATGCCACTATCAATTACAACTACCACCCGCAGAGCACCGGCGAAGGTCGTTCTCTGCCCAAGACCTACAAGGCGATGGGACCGAACGCTTACGTGTTGTGGGAGTCCATGCGTGGCCGGTTCAACTCGCCCAATGACCCGCTCAACGTCTGGAGCAACTTCGTCGAGGGCGTGCGCAAGGAGATCAACCTCTACGCGCGCCCCAACGGCAACTTCCAGCACTTTGGCTGGTATGGCTCCGCCTCCCCGATCCACCGGAACCACACCCAGGCGATCTACTATTCCCTCGGTGGGCACTGGGACGAATTCGGGGCCCCCATGAAATATGACGCCTTTTCCATGCGCTACGGCGCGTTCCTGTGGGACACAGACTTGCACAACCTCGATGACCCCACCGGGTTGGTGCAAGTCGCCGACCCCAATGACCGATTGTGGTGGAAGCAGTTCGTGCAGGAACGCAAGTTAGAGGGAGGGCGCCGTCTGCTCATCACCCATTTGTTGAACAAGCCGGTGCATGACCGGCAGAACGGGTTTGAGAAGGACGCACCACCGGTGCAGAAGGACATTAGGGTCGCCTTGCCCCTTCCGGCGGGGGAAAAGACTCTGCGCACGTTCCTCCTCAACCCCGACGCCGACAGCGCCGGCTGGTGCACGGAAGTGAAGCCCACAACGGGGAGTGGCGGATACACAGTGGTCGTCCCTTCGGTGGAGTACTGGAGTTTCGTTGTCTGGGAGCTGGGGAAATGAAACACACGTTGCGTTCCGCCCTGATTGCAGTATTCGCTTGCGGCATCCTCCCTGTCTGTCTGCCGGTGCACGCCCAACCCGCCACCGACCTGGCCGCGCTTGCGCCCGACCAGCCGCCCGATCGCAGCCATGTCCGCGTCTCTGAGGTCCCCCTGGCGAAAACTGAGGATAGCGATAAGCGCGTCCTCTTCTCGCAGCAGATCATTCTGGACAACGGCCTTCGTCGGTTTGGTTTGCACAAGGTCGACGCGCTCTACAAGCCGAACACCGTCCCCATGCAGAGCGTGGGCTGGAACATTCCCGACGAGGGCAACTGGTATCACGGCGGCATGTTCACGTTGCGCGTCAACGGGCAGAACGTGAATGTCGGCAAGTCCACCTTTGCGATTCTGGAGTCGGGTCCACGCGGGGTGGCAGACTTCACGCTGGACAATCAGTTCGGCAAGTTCCGCTGCCGCTTCATCGTCATCCCGAACAGCGAGGTGCTATTTGCCGACTTCGCCATCGAGCCGGTGGCAGAGGTAAAGAGCCTTACAGTGCAACTGCACAACTACCCCAGCACCTATCAAGCCACTCGCGAGGGCAAGCGCCACCGGCAGGTGCTTGACGCGGCGGGGACGCTCGAGCCGCAGACTCAGGCATACAGTGTGGACCCCGCCGCCAACTGGTGGTTCTTCTACCAGGATGCCATCTTCGACAAGGACGTGCCCGAATATCGCGAACGGACTTACGGCCCGTCGGCGCTCGTCCTGCCCTCCGGTGAGGCACAGAAGGTGCATATCACGGTTGGCGCGTATGAGGTGCCGACGGTGATCGAGTATGCTCCAGACCGTCGCCACTTTCGCCTTGCCTGCTTCGACTACTTCGGTCTGGGCAACAAAGCGGCGCAGGCGCGTTTCGCCAAGGAGCGCGACCAGGTCCGCGCTACGCTCGACGGCATGGTCTTTGTGCCGCAGCGCCTTCGGAAAGCTCGGTCAACTCTCGCGCAGATTAGCGCGCAAGGTATAACCGGCGAGGTCGCGGCGACCGTGCCGGAGCTGAAGCAACTGCTGAGCGCATTGCCTGAGGGAAATCCCTGGCCGCAGAAAGCGGTGACCACCGAAGACTGCGCGCTGCAACTGCTGGACCAATACGACAAGACGCGCTGGGCGGTAGTGAAGAAGCAGCGTCCCGGCATCGGCGTGCTGGTCATGCGGGGTCTGCACTGGCGCTACTGGGGACTCGACGAAGCGCACAAGGCGTTGGGCGGACAGCTACGGGAGACGGCGGTTTCCCATTACGCCGAGTACTACTGGAAGGGCGAGGATATCAGCTACTTTCCGGCGACCTGGGAGGAGATGTCACGGTTCGATGTGATTGTCTTCGCCAATGTCCCGTTCACGGTGTTGGGAGCCGAGCGCTCGAAGGCGTTGGCGGAGTTCATCCAGGCGGGTGGGTCGGTACTACTGCTGAGCGGCACCCACGCTTGCGGCCAGGGCGGCATTGACCAGCCCCCACTCGGACCTCTCATGCCTGTGCAGCCGACTCAGCTATTTGATGTTCGGGCGTTCGACAAGCCCCAACCGATTGCCAGAGCGAAGGACGCGCCTTCGTGGCTCAGCGAGGGGTTGGACTGGAAAGCGACCCCCACCGCGCTCTGGTATCAACAAGTCAATGTCGCTCCCGCAGGAAAGGCGTGGCTCACTGCGGGGGGCAAGCCCTTGCTGATCGCTGGGACTGCCGGCTCGGGTCGGGTCGCAGCACTTTGTGCTCCTCCATACGGGGAGCCGGAGAAAGGCGTAACGGCCTTCTGGGAATGGCGCGCGTGGCCGAGCCTCATGGCGCGGTTGTTGCTCTGGTTGGGCCGAAAGGAACAGTGATGCAGAACGCATTCAGTGTCGGCGAGTTGTTGTGGGAACCGCGCCGCGTTGCGGAGGCCATCGGCAGCGGGATCATCTATCAGAATCTCGGTGAGCAGCAGAGGAAGGAATTGGACGAGATTCCGAAGGCGGAATTCCTTGACAAGGTGATCGGTGCGCTCATGGATCCGAAGCCGCTGGATATCTGTATGCCGGTGCTCAACGCGGTGCTGGCCGCGCAGTATTGCGAGGTCTTTAGAGCGATGAACCTGCCGACGAAACTGTCCGTGTATGAGCCGTGCGTGGGTGGGTCCACTCCCGTCATCATCGCGGCCGAGGCGCACAGCGAGGGCAGGGCGAACTACCTCACCATCAACCTCAACAAGAAGCTTCTCGAGGAACTCAAGACGAAGATCGGCCACCTGCGCATGGCGGTGCGCATCATCGAGGACAACGCACAGCGCGCCCTCGAGCACCTGCAGCCCGACAGCATCGACGTCGCTTGCTTCCACCACGCAGTGAACGACCTTCTGCAGACCGCTGTCTCCGAGCCGCGCGGCATGGACACAACCGCCGTGGACTGGTTCCCCAACGAGCGGAAAATGATCGAGTGGCTCGCGGAGGACGTGGCGGAGGGGCGGCTGGAGCAGCGCGGCAAGCCGGAGTTGATGCAGGTCATCCGCGACGCCGTCGGTTTCGTGCGGCCGGGCGGATATCTCATCTTCGACCACTTCAACTGGCGCCGATTCATCGGCGTGGACTGGTTCCCGTGGGACCTGTTCTACAACCTGATCCCGATGACGCGACGCTGGATCGCCGAATCCGGTCTGCCTGTGACCGAGGTGGAAATGCCGGGCGTCGACCGGCAGTGGTGGATGGTCCTGCGGGTGAGTGAGTAGGAACTTACTTGTCTCGATCAGACGCGTGAGAGGGCTGTCTGGTTATTGTTCAAGGGAGCCAATGTCTGTTATTCTACCGGCAGTTTGCCCGGTACGCGGTGCACCATCATGTAAGTTCACAGGAGTTCTCAATGTCTCAACGTCCGAAGATAGCCGCTATCATCACGGAGTATCGCCCTCTGTCGCATGCCGATGTCATTGTAACGAAATTCCTCAAAGGGTTTCCAACGGATGAGGGCGTCGTTCCATCTCGGTGCGACGTCGTCTCGATGTATATCGACCAGTTCCCTGAGGCAGACGTCGGTCGCGCCATTGCTGAGGAACATGGCGTGCCCATCTACCCCAGCATTGTGAAGGCGCTCACCCTCGGCGGTGACACGCTCGCGGTGGATGGCGTGCTTCTCATTGGAGAACACGGTGACTATGCCTGGAACGAGAAAGAACAACACCTTTTCCCGCGCAAGTATTTCATGGAACAGATCTGCGGGGTATTCGCGACATCCAAAAGGTCGGTTCCCGTTTTCAACGACAAGCACCTTTCCTACAACTGGCACGACATGAAGTGGATGGTTGATCGCGCCAGGTTTCTTGGCGTCCCGTTCATGGGCGGTTCCAGCGCGCCCCTGGGGCATCGCAGTCCGTACCTGGAATATGAGCCGGGCGTGAGGATCGAGGACGCTGTGGCAGTGTCCTTCTCGGGACTCGACATCTATGGCTATCATTGCCTCGACCTGTTGCAGACGATGGTTGAGCGACGCTCCGGCGGCGAGACCGGTGTGGCCGCGGTTCAGTGTCTCGAAGGCGACGCAGTTTGGGAGGCTGCCAAGGCGGGGCTCTGGTCGCGGGAGATGGCGGAAGCCGCGTGCGCTCCCATTCGCAACAAGCCCGCCGGATCGATGGAGGAGCACTGCAAGAATCCCGCGCTCTTCCTTGTGGAGTATCGGGACGGTCTGCGCGCAGCGGGGTTGTTGCTGAACGGATACGTTTCTGATTTTGGCTTCGCGGCGCGGATCGATGGAGAGGTGCAGTCTGCTGAGTTTTACCTGCACGGCCCCCCGCATCCGCACTTCAGCTACCTCAGCCTGAATATCGAGGAGATGTTCGTCACCGGGGAGCCGCAATGGCCGATTGAGCGTACACTGCTCGCTTCGGCCGTTCTCGAAGCCGCTCTGACTTCTCGGCATGAGGGATACGTGCGAGTGGAAACCCCCTATCTCGATGTCTCCTACACGCCCGCCAGGACGCCTGTCTGGCGACCCGTTCTGCCACGACCTGCCGGCCCCGCCGCGGGGGTGGGTGCCGGCTGAGGGTGTCCAAGGTGTGCTATGACGTGCCAAGCTCGTGACCCCTGATCAATCCGACCCAACGGGAGGGACGCACCATGAAACGTGGTAACTACTCTGGTACAACCTTTTGACAGGATTTACAGGATACACAGGATACACAGGATACACAGGATGAGGGCGAACTCTGCGAGTTCGCCGCGACCAATCAAGGGCCTTGTCACAGTTCGGCATGGGTCTTACACCCACGACGGTCCGTATGAATCGGCTTGGTGAAGGCCGCGCCAAGGCCGATGTGGACTCATACAGTCCG
>MNXM01000038.1 GCA_001872605.1 Armatimonadetes bacterium CG2_30_59_28
CGGACAAGAGGGGCTTTCCACTCCTCCGGTTAGCGTGGTCCTAACCGTCCCCCGAAACAAGTTCGGGGGGATTACCGAATCAATCGGGTATGTCCGTCTTCGTTTCAGCAGGGACAGTATTTTTGACGACCTACTTATGTTTCAATTACTCCCCGCCCAAGAACCCAACAACCGGAGCAACAGGCAGCGTCAAGATCACGCTCGGCCTTTTCCAAAGCGGTGCGTTATTGACATCGCTTGTCAGCCCTACGCTGACCAGCGGGACCAGCTATTGCTTTCCCATCACACCGCTGTCTCTTCCCGGAATCAACGCGGGCGTAGGCTACATTGACTTCATGGCGACTGGCGTCTTCGCACTCGCCGGCACGCCGCCTTCGTCCATGGCAGTGGGAACTGCGCCCGGCGGGCAGATTGCCGGAACAAACAGCGACTACAAGATCGCGTGTGCCGGCACCGCGGTGACCACGTCCAAGTGGTGCTGCCCCGGCGCCAACCTCGTGAAGAACGGCGACTTCGAGTCCGCACCAGTTGGCAACACGAAGCCGGCCACCTGGCCCAACATTACAAGTCAATATGCCGTCGGCACGTCGGTGGGCGTCGGCGCCACTCTACCCGGCCAGTACAACGTCGTGACCGGCGCGCAAGCTTCGGGGATCAGTACGCAATGGTCGGCAGAAGACCATTCCACCTGCAACGCCGCTTCAGGTCACTTCATGGTGATCAACGGCAGAACCACCCAAACGACCGGCAGCAAGACCATCTGGAAACAAACAGTCGCTGTCACCGGAGGCAAGGAATACCGGTTTTGCGTCTACGTCAAAAACCTGCCGCAATGCACCTTCGACATAAGGCCCCAAATTGATGTGAAATTCAGTGATCCCGGCAACACCCCGATTGCCAACATCACGTCGACGGCCGTGAACCTGCCCGGTGGACAGCCCTGCCGTTGGCAGTTGATTGCGACCAGCTTCGTCGTACCCATCGGAGTCACCTCGCTGACCATTGACATATTGCTCGACGAGCAGGGCCTGGGTGACGGTAACGACCTGGCTCTTGACGATATCTCGCTCCAGGAAAAACCTCAGGTGCCCGCGAATTACGTGCTGATCAACATTTCCACCCACAACATCGGTAACGGCAAGTACACTATCAGGGCTGATTACCCGCCAAATCTTCCTCAGACCTCGAACTGTGGCTACCTCTGGGACGTATGTGAATTGGACGCGAATGACAACTGCATCGCTGCGAACAAGGTGTCGAATCCGCCTGCATGGTGGACTTTCCCGAATCCTCTGTACAACGATTTCAACGGGTATAACGGCAACAACTCAAATCTCAATGGGCCGAGTCCGGGCGTCTTCATGATCGGCAAGCGCTACCGCATCACCTTTGCCGCTTGGTGCGACTGCGAAGGATTGAGACAAAGCAGTTGGCTGCTGCAATACAATGCTGCTCTCAAGAAACCCCAAGTCACGCAGATGGAAGTGCATGATTAACCTGTTAGGACGCGGATGAGCAAGAACGTGGGAGTTGACTTGGGGCCGGGGTTGGAGAAGACGGTGACGGTGCAGGCGGGGGAGTCGGTGAGGGTAGAGAGTCCGTGAAGATGCTGGAGACTATCCTTGACTTCCGAATACTTACGAATTATTCTATTCGGCAGTGGAGAGAGTTGTGCCCATGGGAAGTGTCGCTGGTGGTCTACCGCTGATCCAGGAGTTGGTACGCGGCGGAGGCTATGACTGGTCTGCGCACGTGCATCGTGGCATTTCGGGTGACGAGTTCGAGCCTGGCGATCTGGAGGCGTGTATCGCTTCTGGTCGCGTCACCAAGACTGAGCGCGATCCACGCGGCAACTCTGTGGGTCGGAAAGTGTATGTGATCGAGGGGCGCGACACGCGCGGTCGGCAGTTCTATACTGCGGGCAAGATCATGCGCGACAACAGCCACTTCTACTTTTTCATCACGGCGCACGAAGCAAGGTGATTCTCATGTTCGGTTACAAGTGTCAGGAGTGTGGGCAGGGAACCGTCCAGCCGACGACGTTCAGGAACTACGAGACCAGGTTTGGGAAACGTCCCTTTGTCGTTCCCGAGGCCGTGATTGGCGTCTGCGACCTCTGCGGAGCTCAGCACTTCAATGCCAGGGAGTGGAAGCGCTGGCGGCAACTGCACGCGGAGCAACATGAAGCCCGCGTCAAGACGACCGTTTCCATGCCTGCCTCGGTGCACCTCAAGTTGCAGAGTCTCCGCAAAACACGCAAATGCAGCCAGTCGGCAATCATTACAGAGTTGATTCGGAATGCGTCATGAGTTTGCCGCGAAGGCGCGCGCCGCGCAACGATTCGTCTCGACGAAGGTCCAGTGGAGGCCTTCAATCGTGCTTCACGGCCCGCAGACTGCGGAGATGCTCCTGCTGGTTCGCGTGGATCCTCCCCACCGCCATCGACTCGGACTCAGAGTCCGCGTCGATCGGGACACGGACGATGCGCCCCTTTTGGGGTGATTTTCGCGAAAATTGCTTATGCCCTTAGCTCCGAAGATTGTGGATTGGAATCCCCCCGAAGCGAGTTCGGGGGGATTCGGAGTTAAGTGCATAAGCATTTTCGCGAAAAAACCGACCATCAATCACTATCATTTATCCACAACCTCGTAGGGTATTCGCTCATCAACACTCCCCGGCAATGCCTGTCACGCTTGAACTCAGCGGATTTCGCAAATGGCTCTCCGGTGACTTCTATTGACGAACCGTGCAGTTTCTGATACTCTTCCGAGCATGGTGGCGGAGAGCGATGCCGCGATGGAGCAGTATCTCTGATCGGTGAAAGAGATATTGCAACTTCATTGTGTCAACACTCTCCAACGCCGTGATTCAGTGAACAGGAGGCATGTACCATGTCAAGACCAGTGACTTTGTTTACGGGGCAATGGGCCGACCTCAGCTTGGAGACCATTGCGGAGAAAGCGAGCGAGTGGGGTTACGATGGATTGGAGTTAGCTTGCTGGGGCGACCATTTCGATGTCCACAAGGCAGTCGAGAGCCAGGAATACTGTCAGGGGCAACACGATCTACTGGCGAAGTACGGGCTCAAAGTCTGGGCAGTCAGCAATCACCTCGCCGGTCAGCTTGTGCTGGACCCGAACGACAGCCGTAGCGATGTGTTTGCCCCCAAGAGCACTCACGGGAAGCCGGAGAAGAAGCGTGACTGGGCGATTGAGGAGATGAAACTGACGGCACAGGCGGCGAAGAACCTCGGGATCAAGGTGGTGAACGGCTTCACCGGTTCCTCCATCTGGCACATGCTTTACTCATTCCCGCCAGTCTCCCCGCAGGCGATTGACGCGGGGTTCCAGTTGCTCGCCGATCTCTGGAACCCGATTCTGGACGTCTTCAAGCAGTGCAAGGTGAAGTTTGGTCTGGAGGTCCATCCCACGGAAATCGCCTTTGATATTGTGACCGCCGAGCGCGCGATCAAGGCGCTGAAAGGCCGCAAGGAATTCGGGTTCAATTTCGACCCGAGTCACCTCCACTGGCAGGGCGTTGACCCCGTCCGGTTCATCTACGAGTTCAGTGATCGCATCTACCACGTTCACGTGAAGGACGCCATCGTGACACTCGACGGACGCAGCGGGATTCTCGCCTCCCATCTCCCCTTCGGCGACCCGCGGCGCGGGTGGGACTTCCGTTCCCCCGGGCGCGGCGGCATCGACTTTGAGGAAATCATTCGCGCCCTCAACAACGTCGGGTACAAGGGGCCTCTGTCAGTCGAGTGGGAAGACTGCGGGATGGAACGTGAACACGGCGCGCGGGAAGCCTGCTCGTTCGTGAGGGATCTCGACTTTGAGTCCTCCGGCGTAGCCTTCGATGCTGCCTTCGGGGACTAATCGCAGGCGGAGTCGGCAACAGACCAGACGCCCATGGTGAGGTCAGGCGAGGGACGTTGTGCCCTCGCCTGATTCTTTTATACTCGTTAAGGTTGCAAATCCACCGCTCGCGAGGCGTGCGGCTCTACTCCGTAGGATAAAGCTGGAGCTTTATCCTACGGGATTATCGGTGGGTTCTCAACCTATATGGAAAGCACGGTTCATTGCCCTCTGCGCAGACCGAGCCGCTCATATTGCTCATCCGGCGCGTCCGCTTCTCGCAGCAATGAGATCAGCAACTCCGTCATCCTCCGCTCGATGTCCGCGTCGTCCAGCGGTCTTTCCTGGGAGGGATCTTCGTGGAGATCAAACAGCAGCGTCGGGAGCTTCTCCCTGGCGTTCGGCTGAATCCAGGACGACTTCCCTGCGTTAATCCTCATTGTCTGACAGCCTTTGGTGAAGGGAAACGGCGCGGACAACTCGATGTTGTCGCGCAGCTCATCCACGGAGAACGTTCGGCGCATGTGCGCGGGCATGAGTGTGTAGTTGTTGAGTGGTTGATTGTCAGCCCGCGCAGGTCCCCGCATGTAAACGTAACGACCATCGTTCACATTCACGTGGCCGCCGTGCATCCCGAAAAAGGCTGCATCCCGCACGGGGACATCGGAGGCAACCACGTCTCGCAACGGCCTGCCCAGCATGTCGGGCGTGGGATCCAGTCCGAAATACTCGAGCAGCGTTGGGCCGAGATCGATGGAAGGCTGCACGAGACTGCTCCTCCTTGTTCCTGAGACCCTGCAACGCGGGTCCCACACGAAGAAGGGGGTGTGTGCGACCTCGTTGTAGAATGGCATCCAGCACTTCGCCCAGCAATCGTGTTCCCCGAGCAGGAAGCCGTGGTCGGTCCACACGACCAGCATCGTATCCTGCCAGAGATCGAACTCGTCCATCGCATCCAGCACGTCGCCCAGTCGCGAGTCGCACATGCTCAACAAGGCTGCATACTCATGTCGGCAGTGATCCACCTCCGCCGGAGACTCATTGACTCGGCAATATGGCGGCCAGTCGAAGTGCCCTCCGCGGTAGCTGCGGTAATGGTCGGCATACAGGTCCTTGTACTTGCGTTGCGTGAAGAATGGCTCGTGTGGGTCGAAGGTCTCGATTTGGAGAAACCAGTTGTCATCCCGATGGTTCCGTCGAATGTAGTCGAGTCCACACGCAAAAGTTTTTGCCTGCGGTTGCTGCTCCTCACTGCGCATGAAGCCGCGGTTGGCCCAATCTTGCTGCCACGCCGCCCCGTGCCGCGGCGTAACAACTTCCTCCGGTATCCTCGGTGGAGCGACCTGACCTTTCCAAGGATCACCTTCCTGCCCCCGGAAGAACTCCCATGTTGAGTAACGCGTATGGTACGTTGCGCCGCCTTCCTCCCAGTAGTGGTAGTGATCACTGGCAAGGTGAGTATGAACGCCGTTCTCTTTCAGCATCTCCGGGATGGAGTCATCGAACGGCTCCAGAGGCCCCCAGCTTCGATGCAGGAAGTTGGGACGACCGGTGTGCAGGTCACGGCGCGCGGGCATACACGGCATCGAGCAGACATAGCTGTTGTCAAATGTCGCAGATCGTTCCGCAAGCCTCCGGAAGTTGGGGGTGTGGGTCCAGTCACAACCATAAACTGGAAGCATGTGACGGTTAAGCGAATCGAACATCACCATGATGGCTTTCATTGCGTGAAATCCTTTCGTGTTGTAGCAGGCAGCAGGACCTACGATCCTCTGCCGGACTGTGCGAAACGAGCTTGCGTACGCCTTGCATCACAACGGCAGGAGGTCAGGCAAGCACGTCAGGCAGGGACGCAACGCTCTCGATAATGCAATCCGGTCTCATCGACGCATCGGCGCTCTCTGCCATCTCGCGTGTGGAGACTCCTGTAAGCACCAGCGTCGTCATCATCCCCGCTTCCTTCCCAGCCAGAATGTCGGTTTCGAGACGGTCCCCAACCATCATCGTTGTCGCCGGTTCCCCGTCCAGTTGCTCGACCAGCCTGAGGAGCGAGTACGGACTGGGTTTGCCGATCACGAGTGGACTCCTCCCGATAGCGGTCTCCAGCGCGGCCACCATGCTGCCACTTCCCGGATGGATGCCGTCTTCGAGCGGTAAGGTGGCATCGCGATTTGTGGCGATGAATTCTGCGCCGTTTTGCAGAGCGCGAAATCCCTCCATCAGCTTGTTGTAGGTGAAGTCTTTGTCAAAGCCGACAACAACAAAATCGACCCCCGGGCCACCGGAGTCGGCGATTTCCGCGCCGGCGGCGGATAGTTCTGCCAACAGCCCCTTCCCCCCGATCACGTAGACACGGCACGGGATCCTGTTGTTCTCCTTCAAGTACATGGCCGTTGCGAAGGCTGAATTGACAATTTCCTTTTCCTCGGACTCGATCCCCATCGCCGCGAGTTTCTCCACATAGTCCCGTCTGCTCTTGGACGAGTTGTTGGAGCAGAACCCGATTCTCAGTCTCCGAGTGCGCAGATGAGCCATTACCCCGCTGGTGCCGGGCACGAGCCGACTTCCAATATAGAGTACGCCGTCCATGTCAAATACAATGGTGTTGATGTTCCTGTGAATCACCGTGCCTCCTCAACAAACGACGCCATTCTACCACCGTTTGGCTCCTCCGACAATTTGCATCACGCTCGAAAGCTCCGCAGGAAAAAACTGGAGACCGAACCACTCCCACACTTTACCAGCTATCTCTGCCGAGTCAAAATCTATCCAAGTCCAGTCCGACTGGGCGGAGAGGATCATCCATTCGTCGACTCTGATGTCGGCAGGAGGTGGGTAAAGGCCGTGAAACAGAGCCAAACCAAATCAAGTGATGGGAAGCGAATCCGCGTAGTGATTGGGAGCCCGGATCGCGATGCGGCCGGGTCGATGCGCGCATTGCTCGAAGAGTGCCACCACACCGTTGTTGGTGTCGCGACAGATGGCGAGGAGATGGAGAGCCTCATAGACCAGCTCATGCCCGACATGGCAATTGTCGATTCCGGGCTGCTCCACGCGGAGAAATTGATATCCGTCAGCGGCAATGGACGCCGCCATACGCCGGTTGTCCTGCTGACGGATGCTCCGAACGATACTGACTCTCCGTCGGTCATCGCCCGAGGGGTCTACGGAATTCTGACTCAGCCTGTAAAGGATGCGGACCTGCTGAACGCAATCAGCGTAGCATTTGTGCGTTCAGAAGAAATGAGGCAACTCCGGGAATCGACGGAAGAACTGCAGGATGCGCTGGAGACACGCAAAGTCGTCGAGAGGGCCAAGGGGATCCTGATGGAGCAACTCGGTCTCTCCGAAAACGATGCCTATGTGAAACTGCGAACCCAGAGCCAGCAGGAAAGCAAGTCGATGCGCCAAATCGCGGAAGCGGTCATCACGGCCCACAAGCTCTCGTCCTGATTGGCTATGCGTGCAGTGAGACGATGGTCGCACCAGGACCGCCCTCGTCCATTTCGGCCATCCGAAACGTTGCGACGGATGGATGGCGTGAGAGGTGTTCGTGGATCGCTTTCCTGAGCGCCCCCGTCCCGATCCCGTGAATAATGCGCACCGATTCGAGGTCGCCCAGCACTGCATCGTCGAGGTACCTGTCCAGTTTCTCCACGGCTTGCTGCACCCGCATACCGTGGAGATCAAGCTGCGTGGCAGTTGCGAGCGCCCTCTCCAGACGGAGACCCGATACACCAGCAACAGACTTCGCCGGGGGAGGACTGGCTGGCCGTGACACCTCCCTCGCATGGACTTGCAATCTGAGGTTGCCGGCCCTTGCCCAGACAAGCCCCGACTCATCCGGCAACGAAAGCAAGATGCCTGCGCGCCGTACGCTCCCGAGGTACACGTCATCACCGGGATGGAGTGTCGCGTCCCAGACGCGGTTTGCGCAGACCCAGTCTGTGCAAACCGGATCTACCGACACCCGCAGAGCTGCTGCGTCCTCCACGCGCTTCTCAAGTTCCTTCAGCCGGAGGCGCTGAACCTCAGTCTCTTTCCCCTCCCGTTTCGCGGTACGCAGAGACCGCAGAATATCCTGAATTTCCGTGTGCGCATCCTGCAACAATGTCCGCCCACGATCCCGCAGCTCTGTGAAAACGTGGGCCCGATCCTTCCGCACGGCCTCTTGCTGTTCTTCCAGGGACGCTATCATGTCCCGTACGCGCCGTCGTTCGTCGGCAATAGCCTGCTGATCCGTTTCCAGAGCGTGCCGTCGCGCATCAAGGTCGGTGAGCAATCGGTCCACGGCACGGCGTCCAGGATCGAGATGACGGCGGGCGCGCTCGACAATTTTGCTGTTCATCCCAAGCCTTTCCGCCATCGCGAGGGCATGGCTGCTCCCTGGGAGCCCATCTAATAGTCGGAACGTGGGCTTCATGTTGTCTTCGTCAAACTCCACCGCCGCGTTCTTCATATCGGGGTGGAGGTGCACAAACGCCTTCAGTCCTCCATGGTGGCTAGTGGCGATGGTGCGCGCCCCGCGCATTGTCAGTTCCTCAAGTACCGCGCTCGCAAGGGCTGCGCCCTCTTCAGGGTCTGTCCCCGTCCCTATCTCGTCCAGCAGAATTAGCGAGCCCTGTTCCGCCCGCTCCAATATCAGTATGATTCGTGATAAATGTGCCGAGAAAGTGCTCAAATTACGGGAGATGCTCTGGTCATCGCCGATATCAGTGAAAACCTCTCCCAGAACCGACACCATCGACCCTGCTGCGGCCGGAATGTGGAGACCGCAACGCGCCATGAGCGTGAGCACCCCAACAGTCTTCAGCGCTACAGTTTTTCCGCCCGTGTTCGGGCCCGTGATCAACAGCGCCAATGTGTCTTTACCCACGGAAATATCGATGGGGACTGCCGCCAGATAGAGAAGAGGGTGGCGCCCGGAAACCAGGTGGAAAATCCCGTCTTTGCTGATGCGCGGAGCGTTGCAGTCCCAGTCGATGCTCAATTGCCCCTTGGCGAAAATAAGATCCAGAGCCTCGGCGGCGCTCAAAGCCGCGCGGATGCGTTCTCCACGCGAGGCCACCTCGCCACTTAGCTCATGGAAAATACGCTCCACTTCTTCCGCTGCATCAATATGCAACTCGCGGAGGCGGTTGTTGAGATTGACAATCTCCACCGGCTCAACAAAGAATGTCGCTCCGCTCCCCGACCGGTCGTGAACAACCCCCTCGAATTCGCCCTTGAACTCGGACTTGATGGGCACGCAGTAGCGCCCGTTCCGGAGGGTAACAAGCTGATCCTGGAGCATTGCCCTGTGCCGGGTTTCCGCGACGATCTCATAGACACGCGCCTGCACTGCGCGGGCGAGGTGGTGAGCTTCGCGCCTCAATTCGCGGAGTCGTTCGCTGGCTGAGTCCCTAACTTCTCCGCCTTCACCGATGCAACGAAAGACGTCTTTCTCAAGGAGGTCGTCGATCTCAATCTGACTCGTTAGAGAAGAGAGCGCCCCATACTCGCCATCCTCGGGAGCTTCCACGTGGCTCTTCAGTTGCCGTAACCCGTGGGCGCACTCGGCCACCTGAAGTAGTTCGGAGGCGTCCAGCGTTCCTCCTCTCACCGCTCGCGTCACCAGCGGTCCCACGTCTGAAATCCCCCCGAAGGTTGGCGCCCCTGCCGTCTCGATGCGCGCCCGTGCTTGTGTTGTCTCGCCCAGTCGGCGCTCGGCTTCCTCAAGGGAAGTCGCGGATCGAAGACCCGCGGCCCGGTCGTGCCCACGTTGCGTGTGCGTTCTCCTTGCAAGTTCATCCAGAACAACTGGCATCTCCAACTGGTTGTTAACGCTGCTATCCACCGTCATTCTGTCACCCCACTGCTTTCGCCCAATGATGTCCCACGCGTCCACATCCCCGCAGGGAAGATGGGAGTTAGCAAATCAATTTGACAGCGCTCCGAATCCGTTCCTATAATGCCCCACCATTGAGTTGCACACAACTACACTGGGTGAATCGCCATGGTCGAACGATTGCCGCTCTTTCCACTGCACGTTGTTCTTTTCCCCACAACATATCTGCCCCTCCACATTTTTGAGCAACGCTACAAGCGAATGATTCAGCGATGCCTTGAGGACGACCGGCGGTTCGGGGTTGTGCTGATCCGGGAAGAACGCGAAACGCGGGGGCCTGCAATGCCCTCCGACATCGGCACCGTGGCCTACATCACAGATGTTGAGTCATTCGACGACGGAAGAATGAACCTGCTGACTCGTGGGACAGATCGGTTTCGGATCATCGACCACTTGGAGCGCGATGATTGCCTCACCGGGATCGTGGAAGTCAAGCCGGACGCGAGAGAGGAGTCCCATCCTCAAATGGAAGCACTGCAACGACGAATTGTCGACATCTTTCCGGAGTACCAGGCGGGATTGATGCACCTCCTCGGCGAAAGCTATGGTGACGAACCTCTGCCTGACATTCCACGGGAGCTTGCGTATTTTGTTGCCGCGCGACTCCGGGTCTCATGGTCCCGCAAGCAGAAACTACTTGAACTGCCGTCCACGATGGACCTGCTGTCGACCGAGATCGCGATTCTGGAGGCGGAGACGGAGAGGCATCGGTCTTTGCTTCGTCTCGAAAAACGTCTCAGGCAGAGCATAAAGGGTTTTGAGTGGAAGTATCTGAGTCTGCGTTGACCGCTCAAGAGACCTCCATACTCCACCATGCACCATCGTGACTGAACTTCGCTCCAATCATTGGCGTCTATTGTTGCATTCACGCGCGAAGCCATCAAAAAAAACAACCGGAGGACAACTGTTGATAAATTTCCCGCGAACCGTCTGCACCGTTGTGGCGGCCCTGTTGTGTCTCTCCTTGCTGAACGGTGCTCCCGTTCATGCCGCCACGAAGTTTGGTGACGTCTCAAAGCTTACCGGCACGGCAAAGGTTCAGCGCGGCTCCATCGGTCCGTGGCTCAATATCGCCGTCTCCAAGCCAATTTATACCGGCGACCGGGCCGTTACGGGCGACAACTGCAGGATGGAAATCAAGCTGTCCATTGGTGGCATCCTGCGCGTCGAGGAGAATACGCAGATTGATTTCGAGGAGCGACCGGGCGGTATCGCCGGTGTTCAGGTCTGGCTCGGGCGCGTCTGGTCATCCATTACAAAGGTATTGACGCCCTCCTCCAAGTTCGAGGTGAGCACCCCAACGGCCGTGGCCGCGGTGCGGGGAACAGAATTCTTTGTTGACGTGGAGGGGTCAGGTGGCGATTCCGAATCAGACTCCTCCGCAAAATCCCTGGAGACCGAGATTGGTGTGCTCGAAGGCGAAGTGGAAGTCGTCGACCTCGCGGAGCAGATGAGTGTGATGGAACAGCACGGAGGAAAGCTGGAGGGTCCGGCCTCCGCGTACTCTCTCAGATTGGAGTCTAACGAGAGCCTCCGCTTGGGCAACAACCGAATGATGCAACGCCAGTTCAGCAAGCCCATCGACACCGTGGCGGTTCTCCCGTTCAGGTTCCGGCACCCGAAGGCGGAGAAGCCTGCTCCCGATTCTGGCATGGGCATGAAGATAGCCACCCATTTCTCCGAAGGGCTGGAACGCGCTGCCCGTGGGCGGTTCACGGTCGTGTCTCCCGCTGCATCCGCGAAGAAACTGGCATCGCAAAGCCCGGTGTCTGTGGACTTCTTCCACCCAAACGCCTTTGCATCGATGGCGCGGGAGGCGCGGTGGGATGCAATCGTCACGGGTGTTATCTTCGACCTGCCGGAGCATGCCACAACCGGGCAGCCTGGTCTGGCAAGGCCGCAACGTCAGCCTGCAGGTTCCGGCCAGCAGATGCTTCCTTCCGCTCTTGGGTTTTCAGCGGAAGGTCCAGAAGTGCTGGCCCAGCAGCCGGCGCCGCGACCGCGGTCAGGTGAGCGACAACCGAAGGCGTCTGCCGCACCCGCCAACCGCAAAATGCTTGCCCTGCGCTTGATTCTGGCGACCTCCGGCGCCGAGGTGATGACGCGCAACATTCCTCTGACGGCCTTGGGGGAGAAGGGCGATTCCCGCATGAAACAGGAGATGATGAACCTTGCCAACACCATCACCCGATCCATGCCCACCGTGGCGCCGGTCATCAAAGTGGAAGGAGACATGGTGACATTGACTGGTGGCACTCATTCGGTGATTCAAGTGGGGGATCGCGCGGTCATTCTGAAAAAGGACGCCGAATGGACCGACCCGCAAACGGGAAAGCGTCTGGGCCGGAAAATGGCAGCGGTCATCGAGATCACCAGGGTGGAAGCGCGCGCCGCCATTGCCCGCATCATCAAGACGATCCCCAACGTTCAAGTCCAACCCGGCGACATCGCCGTTACCAAACTCCCCGGCGAGGAACGGGCCGACTTGAGGGCGCGGGTCTTCGACAAAGAACGGCTCGATAAGGACGCGTGGTTCCAGTGGAATCGTGGGCAGCGATGAGGGAGGTTGGTGGTTGGAGGTTGATGGCTACGTTTGGCGTGGTGTTTCGTGCTGTTCATCCGGAGTGAACCACCAACCCCCAACCACTACCCACCATCCCCTGCCAACCCCAGTTCTCCCGCGACTCCCCGCATCGCGGCGATGACGTTGGCAATGTGCTCATCGAGAGGAATACCCCGACTTTCTGCACCTGCGACGATGTCCTCACGTCTCACCGCCGCGGCGAATCCTTTGGACTTCATCTTCTTCTTCACCGATGAGACCTCCATGTCGAGGATGCTCTTGTTGGGTCGCACAAGCGCGCACGCCACGAGAAATCCCACAAGCTCGTCCACTGCAAAGAGCGTCTTGTCCATCAGCGACTTGCGCTCGAGGTTCAGGTACTCCGCATGGCTGAGGATGCAGTATACAATCTCCTCGGGGTAGCCCCTCTCCCGCAGTATCTTCGCTCCGTCTTCCGGGTGGTGCGCCGGATCGGGATTCTGCTCATAATCGAAGTCGTGCAGCAGACCCACCGTGGCCCACTTTTCTTCGTCTTCACCAAACTTCCGCGCATACCAGCGCATGGCAGCCTCCACACCGTATGCGTGCTTGCGGAGTGAATCTGTCTTCGTGTATTGGTGTAGCAGTGCCAAGGCCGCATCTTTGTTCATCCCAACACCTTCTCCCTCAGAACACCCACAACTTCACTCACCGGCACCCGCACCTGCTCCATGCTGTCCCGTTCCCGCACGGTGACTTGCTTGTCTTCCAGCGAATCCACGTCTACCGTCACGCAATACAGCGTCCCGATCTCATCCTGCCGACGGTACAGCTTGCCGATGGCCGCCGTGTCATCGTACATGCAACTGACATGAGGCCGCAGGTCGTCGGCAATCTTCCGCGCCATCTCCACAATCTCGGGCCGGTTGCGGAGCAAGGGCAGCACGGCAACCTTGAGCGGGGCGAGGTCCTTGTGCAGCCGCAGGACGACGCGTTTGCGGTCCCGGACGGTTTCCTCATCGTAGGCATCCACGAGGAACGCAAGTGTCGCGCGATCCACGCCGCCCGACGGTTCAATCACATAAGGCATCACGTGCTCGTTTGTCTCCGGGTCGAACCACGTCAGGTCCTTGCCGCTGTGCTCGGAATGCTGCTTCAGGTCGAAGTCCGTTCGGTTGGCGATGCCCTCCAACTCCGACCAGCCGATGGGGAAGTTGTACTCGATGTCCGCACAGCGTCGCGCGTAGTGCGCCAACTCGTCCGGCTCATGCTCGCGGATCCGCAGGTTGTCCTCCTTGATGCCCAGTTCCAGATACCACTGCTTCCGGTCGGCGATCCACCGTTCGTGCCATTCTTCATCCGTACCCGGCTTGACGAAGTATTCGATCTCCATCTGCTCGAACTCCCGCGTGCGGAAGGTGAAGTTGCCGGGCGTGATTTCGTTGCGGAACGCCTTCCCGATTTGTGCGATGCCGAATGGCAGCTTCTTCCGCATCGTGGCCTGCACGTTCAGGAAGTTGACGAAGATGGCCTGCGCGGTCTCCGGTCGCAGGTACGCCACCGCCGCGTCGTCCGCCACCGCTCCCACGTGGGTCTTGAACATCATGTTGAACTGCCGCGCCTCGGTGAGGTCGTGCGGTCCCTTCGTTTCGGGACACTTCTCATTCGGGTCGACCTGGTCAGCGCGGAACCGCAACTTGCACGCCCGGCAGTCCACCATCGGGTCATTGAAGTTCGCCACGTGCCCCGACGCCTCCCAGATGCGCGGGTGCATCAGGATGCTGCCATCCAGTCCCACCATGTCCTCCCGCATCTGGACGACGGACTTCCACCACGCGCGCTTGACGTTGTTCTTCAACTCCACGCCCAGCGGACCATAGTCCCAGCAACTGCTGAACCCGCCATACACCTCCGAACTCTGAAAGATAAACCCTCTGCGCTTGCAGAGCGACACAATTGTTTCCATGTCAGGCATAAGTCAAGTACTCCGTTTCACGAGTAGTAATGGAAGGGCGGAAGAATGGAATGCCGGTCGGTTCTAACACTGAACTGCGCGACGCGCGCCTCAAGCTTCACTTGCTTCACATCCTTCCCCTTCAGTTGCGTTTCGAGCAATCCGTCTACCAATCCACACCCCAACCCACGTAGCTGGAATCACCCAGAACGCGTGCATCTCCAAGAGAATATTCCCAAGTGTCATGCCTCCGTGTGAACCGTCGGTCGCAAACGGTCGCAGTTGCCTCAGCTCTGGCAATACCCAGAGGACCACAGCCGCTGTCGCCAACCAAGAGGTGCAGGTCAGCGGGATGAGTGGCAAGAACCACGATCTCGAACCCCACAAACCGAAGAGAATTCCAACAGGCATCAGGCTCACAAACAGCAAGAGGTTCCAAGCAAATAGTAGTGTCCCTACAGTGGAGTCGTGCGCCATCTCAACGGCAGAAAAGACATGACCCACGAGCAATGCCAGCAGCGGGCCAACATTCGCGACCAGCACTGCCAACAGCACCTTCCCCACCGGTGGCAGATTGGAGACGTACTGAACGACACGAGAGAGGTAGTCACTCGCCGCCTCCTCCGTCATCGTCACCTCAACCACCCCCTCACTCATCCCTCGTCCCTCATCCCTACCTCCCCATCCACCCTCCGTCCACCACCAGCACGTGGCCGTTGACGTAGGTAGACGCTTCGGAGGCGAGGAAGACGGCCGCGCCCACCAGTTCCTCCGGCTTGCCCCAGCGTCCCGCAGGGATACGCGCCTCGATCTGCGGGCCGCGCACGGGGTCCTGCTGCAACGGCAGCGCCAGTTCGGTTTCCATGTAGCCCGGCGCGATGGCGTTCACCGTGATGCCGCGGGAACCCCAATCGTTGGCCAGCGACTTCGTCAGCCCTGCAATGCCGTGCTTCGTCGCCGCGTAGCCGGGGATGGTGTAACCGCCCTGAAAGGTCATCAGCGAACCGATGTTGATGATCTTCCCATAGCCTCGCTCCAGCATCACACGCCCTGCGGCCTGGCACAGCCGAAACACCGCGCTCAGATTGATCTCCACCGTGCGATACCAGTCGTCCAGCGAGTGCTCTTCCGCAATTCGTCGCGGGCAGATGCCAGCGTTATTGACGAGGATGTCGATCTTGCCGAAGGCTGACACCGTCGCGTCGATGATCTTCGCAGCCGCGTCCTCCTGCCCGAGGTCCGCGTGCACCGCCACCGCGCGCCGACCGAGAGCGTTCACCCTCGCCGCAATCTCATCCAGCGGCGACGCGCTGGACGTAATCACCACGTCGGCGCCCGCGGACGCCAGTCCTTCCGCCATCGCGAAGCCCAGCCCGCGACTCGCGCCCGTGACAACGGCTACTCGCCCAGATAAATCAAAGAGAGTGCGTGCGTCCAACCGAATCATCCCTTTTCAACGGTCTAACGATTCTACTACACGAACAGAATTCCCCGCAACCGATTGACCCTGCCGCGACGGCAATACGCGCGCCGATCTCTCCGTCATCGCGGCAAGAGAAGGTGGGAGGCGAGTCGGAGGTATCGGGGTGTCAAATCTCCGGACGAGATGGGGTATTGCACGAGTGAATGCTATGGGGCGTCCCGATCGTCCACGTCATCCAGATGGGGCATTCTCCGTCCGAGCGAAACCTGCGTAATCCTGAGTCGCGCCATGTTCTCCACGCGAACGGTTCCATAGGGAGTCTCAATGACATCGCCGAGACGCGCCGTGCGCCCCAACTTTGCCATGATGTAACCAGCGATCGTGTCGGCATCTTCGTCGTCCAGTTTCCACTCGAGGCGTTCATCCAGCTCGTGCAGATGGACGTCGCCTCGAACGAGGATACGACCGTCCTCCATCTCCTGAATATCTGGCTGTTCCGCTTCCAGCATGTCTTGCAGTTCTCCGAAGACCTCCTCGATGATGTCCTCGAGCGTCACCAGTCCCTCGGTGCCTCCATGTTCATCGACGACGATGGCGATCTGAGTGTGGTGGTCACGAAAATGCTCGATCAGCGCGTCCAGATCGGTGGTTTCCGGGACGATCAGAGGCGGGCGCGCCAAGTTCCGCAGATTGATATTCTCCGGAGCGTGACGAACGCGGCGGAAGAGGTCCTGAGTGTGTAATACACCGATTACATTGTCGATGGTCTCTTCATAAACAGGCAAACGAGTGTGAATGGTCTGAGCTGCGCGGTCCAGGAGTTCATCGATAGGCTTTGTCACATCCAGCGCAACCATGTCCAGTCGGGGAATCATCACATCGCGAGCCGACAGCCCCGAGAAGCGAAACGTGCGTTGAAGCATCTGCCGTTCCATGTCGTCGAGAACTCCCGCTGCGTGGCTCTGCCGAACGAGGATCGATAATTCGTCCGAGGAGTGCACACCGTGGTATTCACCGGCAGCCTGTAATCCCGCCGCCCGCAGCAGTGTGTTTCCAATCCCATTCAGCAGCCAGATCAGCGGCTGAAGCAGAAGAACGATCAACGCCATCGGGCGCGCCACAACCATCGCAGTGCCTTCCGGCTTCTGAAGCGCCAGTGACTTTGGAACCAGTTCCCCCAATATGACATGAAGGACGGTAATGATGATGAATGCAATCGTGACCGCGATGCTGTGTTGTGCCAGCGTGGAGAGCGCGGGTGGGAGTCGCTCAAGGAGCGGCTCAAGTTGGCGCGCAAGGGCGGGCTCACCAATCCAGCCCAGCCCGAGGCTCGCGAGGGTAATTCCCACCTGCGTTCCGGCAATATAGCGATCCAGGTTACGCACGGCAGAGCGGATCACCTTCGCCACACCAACTCCCTGCGTGACCAGCTCCTCCACTCGCGAATGGCGTATGCTTACCAGCGCGAACTCAGCGGCTACAAAGAACCCGTTCGCCAGAACCAGCGCCGCGATCGCCAGAAAACTCCACAATACCGAGATTTTCCCCTCGTCCACTCTTTCTTCCTTTTCTGCGCGTTGCTGGCGCGGAGCGCTCACCATTATAGTCGTATCTTCCAGAAATGCAACGCGTCTCACCATTTGCTGGAGTCTTGGGCTATTTGCCCTCGCGAACGCGATCTGGTAATCTGTCAGCCAATGAGTGCATGCACGTCCCGGTTTCTGGTACGTTTCCCCTCAGTTGCGCAACTCAACAACGTCATTGTGTTGTCGATGGCGCTGACTGCTCTGTTGCACACGCGCCCCGGACTGACGCAAGAAGTGAGCAATCTCATTCAGAACGGCTCCTTCAGCCTCACCATGCGCGATACGGGAGCGCCCTCCCACTGGTACAATCTGTGTCAGGCAAACCGGGAAGCGAAGGAACCAGGCAACTTCTGCATGTTGCTCTCATCCAGCGCCCCAGAACGTCAGTCACACTTCAGCCAGTCGTTTCCGCTGGATGGGCGGATGATTTCCACCGTGGCTTTGCAGTTCCAGTTGAGATATGAAAACGTGCTGCCGGGCGACTGGATCGATGATCTCCCCGACGCTCGCATCAACTTCATCGACGAGAACTACGAGTCTGCCGGCGCGTTCCGAATACCAGCGTGGCGCGGCACGCAAGGCTGGAGCGCGACGCAGCACCTCATCGCGATCCCCGACAGTTGCCGGGAAGCGCGCCTGACCTTCGATATGAATGGTGCGACGGGAGCTGTTTTTGTCGACGACGTGTTCCTTCAACCCACCGGGATGGGAGTGGAGAAGGTCGAGGGAGCGTCCTCATGGCAACCCGATCACTCCGGGTGGTTCCCGGTAACGTCTCTGGATACCATCGAGAATGCCAGCGCTCTCGATTTCTCGTCTCTACTGGACACACCGGCTGGCAAGCATGGATGGCTGAAGGATGATGCGCGCTTTGCGGACGATACGCCCGCGCGATTCTTCGGCGTGACGCTACACGGGCCTGCCTGTTTCCCGTCGAAGGAGCGTGCCGCGAGGCGGGCGCGGCGTCTCGCATCTCTGGGAATCAACCTGGTGCGCCTGTACGGACTCGATTCCTTCGCACACCCGACCCGATGTCTCTTTCCATCTGCGAGTCGTGATACCCGGTCCCTCTCCCCTGAGAACCTCGACCTCCTTGACTACTTTGTACACCAGTTGAAATCGCGCGGGATTTACTGTGTGCTGTCCCTCAACTCCCATCGGAGGTTCAGGGAGGAGGATGGCATTGCCGATTTTCAGCTTCTCCCCCCGGGAGGAGGGTTTGCGGTGTTGTTCGACGAAGCGATTGTTCGAGCGCAGATAACTTCGGCAAAGCAGCTTCTTAGTCACCGCAACCCTTACACGCGGCAGACATATCTCGGCGACCCGGTGGTGGTGGGAATTGAGTGGAACCAATCTCTCACCGACACAGGCGCTCAGAACCTCGGTGAGCGCCACCGTTCAGTCATGCAGGCTGAATGGATAAAGTGGCTGAGGGAGGAGTATCGGACCACCGGTTGTCTCGCCGCAGCTTGGTCCGGCCGGAACAGGGAAAGTGAGCTTCGCAAAGGCGAGTCCATCGAGCGCGCAACCGTGTCCCTTCCCCCCGACCTTGGCGTCGACACCAGCCATCGGGCCATCGAGGCCCGCCGATTCCTGCGAGAGCGGAGGGCCGCCTATGCCGACCGGGTCCAGAACCACCTTGCGGGCGGGGCTCCTGCCCGTTCCGTTCTGTTCGTCGATGAGCACGGTTCGCCGAATGTGCCGGAAGATGTCTCGGGTTTTTCCATCCCCGAACGCGCACTGTTCTACCAAAGCCCCATCGTGGCCGTCGGATTGAGCCTGCTCAGCGGAAAAGCCGCCGTGTTTGCGGGAAGCATCCACAACGATCCCGACCCCTGGGGAGACCACGTTCCCGGCGCGGTATCGAGTGATCTTCTGCCCTGCCCGTATGACGCCTCCAACGCGTGGCCACAGGCATTATTGCAGTGGCCCATCGCCGCCTCGATGTTCCATCGACCATCACCGGGTCAGTCCACAAGAAACATCGCGCAATCTTTCACCTTCGATGAACACGCTCGCATCTTTACCGTTGCAGTAGACCGCGTTGAGGCCGTCGGGGGATACCTTCAGGGGAAGGAGATCAGGCTGCGCACGTGTCGCTTCCAGATCGATACCGGGCCCGCTGTCATTGCAGTGTCGTCGGTAGGAAACGAGCCATTGGGAGTCAGCCGCAGATTACTTATCACGGCTCTCTCGGGTTGCGAGCCATCGGGCGTGGCTTACGCCTCGCACCGCCGGTTGTCGCTGACCAATACCGGTCGTTCGCCCTTCCTGTCGCCTCCGGTGGAGGCCACGATCTATCTCCCGTGGCATGGGAGGGGAACGGCACGCGTGTACGTATTGGACATGAGAGGGCGGAGACGTGGCAGTCTCGAACCCGAACTCGTTGGGGATTCACTCATCATCCACATCGACCGCGCAACCCACTACGAGGTCGTGTCGGCACGCTGAGTCGTTCGGCGCGCGGAGGGCATTCATAATGCGTAGCAGACGCCCTCGCGCGCGGGCTCGCTGCCGATGGTGTCGTCCCTGAGGGCGGTTCTGAATTCGTCGTGAATGGCTTCTACCGCTCCATCGTCATCATCAGGAGAATGGTGAAACAGCAGGACGCGTTGCACTTGGGCCTCCGCGGCCACAGCGGCGAGCGCCGCTCCCGCGGTATGCCCCCAACCACGGTGGGATTCATAAGATGCAGCAGAGTACATGCAGTCATGAATCAGCAGATCGGCCCCCTGCGCGAAGTCCGCAACGCGGCGCGCCACGTCCGCGAGTTCAGGGTCCGTCGATGGCGGGGGTATCTCATTATCCGGGGCAAAGACGACAGACTTGTCCCCGACGTCCACGCGATACAACACCGTGGGTCCCGGGTGGTTCGCCCGCAGTGTTGAAACTCGCGCGTTGAGAATATCGAAGCTTTTTTCTCCTATGGCCACGTATCTCACTGAAGACTGCAGTGCATCAATCGATATGGGAAAGTAGTCGCTCCCCATCTGCCCCTGCATTCTCTCGTAGATTGCTTCATCGCTGTCGGCTGGTCCGTAAATGATGATTTCGTTGTTGGGAACATAGAGGTGCTTGAAGAATGGGATGCCCTGAATATGATCCCAGTGGAAGTGGCTCAAGCATAGATGGAACAGCAGAGGCGGCGTGGCGTGGACGCTGTTGCCAAAGAGCCGCAGCCCGGTTCCAGCATCCAGGATGATGCGATGCCCCCCCGGCATCAGCACTGTGATGCAAGTCGTATTTCCACCGTACCTGCCCGTCGCTCGTTCAGGGGCCGGAATCGATCCGCGACACCCCCACACCTCTGCAAACACTCGATCAACCAAGGCGGTCTGCACGCTCTGAAGCAACTCCTCCGCAGCAGAGAACATGGCGAGGTGTGCGGTGGCTCCAGCTTCCATCGCCAACAGGTTCTGCCCGTCGCAGTCCTCTTCGGAGAGCAGAATGATCGGGATGCAGCGCGTCTGAGCGTCAGAGCCAAGTCTGCGGCACACGGTAACGCCATCAGAGTCGGGCAGCATCATGTTGCAGAGGATCAGGTCGGGATGCTCGACGCGCGTTGCGCGTTCCAGCGCGTTGGTGGTTTCCATCGTCTTAACAGCATAACCGTGGGTCTCGAGGACGCGCACAATGTTCTTCCGCTGCTCGGAATCGCTATCAATCAGCAGTATCTTCTTGTCCATGCCACTACCCCCAAATCATTGCAGTCCATCGATGCGCGCGAGGAAGAATGCTCGCTCTATTCCCACTTCATCGGCATTGCTTTAGCGAACATCCCTGCGAGATCTCCCCAACGCGCGACGCACCACTCTACCGCAAATTCCTCCGCTCGTCGAGTATCACGTGTGCTTTCCGAACGTGCGGTGACGTGGCGAATTCACAACCCAAATGAGTTTTGCTATAATTCAGGAGCCGGTTAAAGTCCCAAGGCGCCTGACCAGCGCAGTTCCTCGCAGGCCATCCCGATGGGTGATCTTCAGTGATTGAGAATCTGCTCAGTACTATGGCATCGCATCAGCCGTCGTTCGACACGGGTCTGGTTCGTCGCGCCTACGCATTTGGTCTTGCGGCGCACGGCGACATGCGACGCCTTACTGGAGAGCCTTTTATCGTCCACCCCGTCAGCGTCGCCGAAATCCTGTCCGATATCGGCATGGACGACGTGACGATTGCCGCCGCGCTCCTTCATGATGTTGTCGAGGATTGCGATGTCGGTCTGGACTCTCTGAGGAAGGAATTCGGGGACGAGGTAGCCAAACTGGTTGAGGGTGTCACCAACCTGACGCGGTTCGACTTCACAACCCGTCAGGAGGAGCAGGCAGAGAACCTGCGTCGTTTGTTCCTCGCCATGGCCAAGGACATCCGCGTTATCATCATCAAATTGGCAGACCGACTCCACAATCTTAGAACGCTGGAGCCGTTCACCGAAGAGCAACAGAAGGAGAAGGCTGAAGAGACACTCCACATTTTCGCCCCCTTGGCTCACCGTCTGGGGATCTGGCACCTCAAGTGGGAGCTCGAAGACCTTTCGTTCAGGTACACAAATCCTGAAATCTATTGGGACATGGTCCGGAAAGTGAAGAAGACTCGGGAGCAGCGCGTTCACGAAGTCGACAAGGCGGTAGCCATGCTGCAGAGCCGTCTTGCGGACGAGAACATCGATGCCGAGATTCAGGGGCGCCCCAAGCACCTTTACAGCATCTACATGAAGATGCTTCGCGACGAACTGGATTTCGATCGCATCTACGACCTGACCGCGATTCGCGTCATCTGCGAATCAGTTCGACGCTGCTACCATGCGCTTGGGATGGTGCACAGTCTGTGGATGCCGATTCAGGGAATGTACACCGACTACATCGCGAAGGCCAAGGCCAACGGCTACCAGAGCCTCCACACCAAAGTCTACGGCCCAGATGGGGAACCGATGGAGGTGCAGATCCGCACCTGGGCGATGCACCGTGAATCGGAATTTGGCGTTGCGGCTCACTGGAGATACAAGGAAAATGGGGATGCCACCGATGGCGGCGAGGCGGCAAAGAGCGCCCGTTGGATCCAGCAGTTTCTCGAGCTTCAGCACGAACACCCTGACTCCTCGGAGTACCTCGACAGCCTCAAAATTGACCTCTTCGAAGACCAGGTTTTTGCGTTCACACCCCAGGGAGACGTGCTGGAGCTTCCCGCTGGTTCATCCCCCGTGGACTTTGCCTACCGCATCCACAGCGAGGTGGGTCATCAATGCATTGGGGCAAAGGTGAACGGCCGCATCGCTCCGCTGAACCACCGGCTCAGTAATGGCGATATCGTCGAGATCCTGACCCAGAAGACCTCTCGAGGGCCTTCCCGCGGATGGCTGGATTTCACCCAGACTCCCCACGCTCGGGGGCGCATCAAGAGTTTTCTGCGGAAAGCGTCCTTTGACGAAAACCTGCACACGGGGAGAGAGCGACTCGAGCGGGAAGCCCAGGCGAATCATCTGGACCCAAAAGAGCTGTTGCGCACCAGCGTCCTTGAGGAGATCAGCCAACACACGAACTTCAGAGGGGCCAACAACCTCGTTGCAGCGGTTGGTTTTGGCGATGTATCCTCGGAGTCCGTCATCGAGAAGTGCAGGCAACAGCTCTACGGCGGCAAGGGGGAGCAACCACGCAAGCCCCAGTCCACTGCCGCGCGCCGCAAGCGCGCGCAGGCGGAGCAGGGCAGGCTCAGGTTGGGGATTGCGTCTTCAGACATCGACAACGTGCTATACCGCCTGTCCAAGTGCTGCTGTCCCCTGCCGGGAGACAAGGTGGTGGGCTACATCACTCGTGGACGCGGTGTTGCCGTTCATCGAGAGGACTGCCGTAATATTCAGTACTACACCCAGAAGGATCCCGATCGTATCGTTGAGATTGAATGGTCTCTCCCTGGAGAAGCCGACTACCAGATGGTGATTCGAGTGGAAGCCTTTGATCGTGTCGGGCTTCTCAACGATATCACCGGCATGATCTCAGAGAAGGACATGAATATCGAGTCCGCGTCCGCGCGTATCGGCAAGAACCAAATGGCTCGTCTCAAGCTCGTTCTGTGCACAAAAAAACCGGCTGCATTGGACGCCCTCATGAGAGAAATAGAGAACCTCACGGATGTGACTCGCGTGTACCGCGTCACGGGCTAACAGAAAACTGGGGAGTTCCCATGCGTGCAGTCGTGCAGAGAGTCTGTCTTGCGGAGGTTGAGATCGAGGGAGAACACAAGCGCTCGATCGGGAGGGGACTGTTGGTTTTCTTGGGTGTGGCGGAAGCCGACGCCGAGTCTGATGCGGTCTATCTCGCGGAGAAGGTCGCTAACTTGCGGATCTTTGATGACCCTGACGGAAGGATGAACCTGTCGGTCAGGGATGTGGACGCTTCCGCTCTCGTCGTCCCCAATTTCACTCTCTACGGTGACTGCCGCAAGGGCCGACGTCCCAGTTACACTCAGGCGGCGGGGGCGGAATTGGGGAATCGACTCTACGAACGTTTCGTGCGCGAACTCCAAAGCGTGATTCCTGTGCAAACCGGCGAATTTCAGGCGACCATGAAGGTTACTCTCCGGAACGACGGCCCCGTTACACTGCTGCTGGACAGTCGGAAGCAGTTTTGACACCTCCGCCACTTCCGAATACAATCTGTGGAATCCTATCTGGAACGCGTCATTGTGTTTTTAGTGTGTTCCGGAAGACCGACCAGCATGAATCATCGACAACATCCGACAAACGGTGAGCCACCAGACCCCGACGCGCACGAACGGAAAGGCGACATTCACGCGGCGCACGGGGACTTTGAGCGCGCTGTTGGCGAATACAAGAAGGCGATGCGTCTCGACTCCGCGAATGCCGACCGTTTGATACGTCTGGCGGACGCGTACGTTGCCCTCGAGCACGCGGCGAAGGCTTTCGAGATGTACGACAAGGCCCTCGCCCTGGACAGCGACAACGCAGAGGCCCACCTCGGGATGGGAGACCTTGCCGTCCGATTTGCCAAGAGTCGCGCGGCGGTGCGTTCCTATGAGCGGGCCGTTCGTCTCAACCCTGGGCGCGCCTACTACCGACTGAAGCTGGCGCAGGCGCTGGTCACCATCGGCGCGTCGGAACGGGCGGTTGAGGAGATGCAGGCCGCCGTGCGCCTCGACCCTGACGATGCCTTCTACCGCCTCGAATTGGCCGAGGTGTACCTGCTGATTGGCCGACTGGAGGAAGCCGTATCGGAGCTGGAGGCTGCGGTGAACCATGCGCCGCGCGACGAGTACTACCACGTTCGTCTGGGGGCTGCCTACCTGCGGGTTGGCCGCGCCGCCAGAGCCGTCGACGTCTTCCAGCGCGCGGTTGAGTTGCGACCGGAGAACGCCTCCTATCGGAATCTTCTCGGGTTTGCCTACTTCTGTGACGAACAGAACGCAAAAGCCCAATACCATCTGCGACTTGCCGGGCAACTGGACCCGTATGATGAGGACTACTCCCGCCGAATACAACTGTTAGCAGCCACCGGCCCGGGGATCGCGCCTCACCGAAGTCAATAGAGCAGATAGCGCATGGCGAATAAGTAGGTGGTCAAAAATACTGTCCCATAGTTCCCGAAAAGGTAGTGGGGGGTTATGCTATTTGACAGTTTGATTCGGTAATGGCAATCCCCCCGGGCTTGTTCCGGGGGAAGGTTAGGTTCGCGCTACAACCCGGACGCCGCGCAACCTCTTCTTCAATCCCCCCGGACTTGTTCCGGGGGAATGTTAGGTTCGCGCTACAACCCGGACGCCGCGCAACCTCTTCTTCAA
>MNXM01000163.1 GCA_001872605.1 Armatimonadetes bacterium CG2_30_59_28
GTACCGTCCGCGGGTGACACTCGAACACCTCCGCCACCTCCGACCTCGACCAACCCCGGGCTGTGAGCGCGACCATCCATCCCCGCGTCACCCGCCGGCCCATCGGCGAAAAAAGGAGTTGACGGATCTGAGAAACATTTGGTAGACTCGTTGCTGTAGTTTCCATTGCTGCGATCCTGGCTTCGGTATTGGGTGTGATTATCGAGTACTTTACCGCATTGAAGCCGGGACAGCAATTCTGGAGGGCTACTTAGGTAGGACAACTCGCTGTGCGACTCTGATCGCAAAGAACACATATTGAAAAGGAGATACGGTCATGCCCCAATGCAGTGTTTGCGGTACCAACGTTCCCGATTCGGCGGAAACCTGTCCCGATTGCGGGACGGACTTGAAAAGCGTACAAGCAGTCTCGCCGGAGGTAGCGCCCCCACCGCCCCCGATCCCATCGCCACCTCCGGGCGCTCCTGAAGCATCAGTAACACCACCACCCGCTCCGGCCCCGGAGCTACCGCCTGCGCCGGTTGCTGGAACGGCGAAGATCACGCTCAAGCGAAGCGGCGTGCTCACGACCGAGGCCTTCCCCATCGGCGATCGAGTTGTCATAGGACGTTTCGATGCGGAGAGCGGCCCGGTGGATGTGGACTTGGGGCCTTTGCCCGAAGCGGCGTATGTCTCTCGCCACCATGCCGAGATTTGGCGGGATGCCTCGGGACAATGGTTCCTCAAAGACCTCGGCGCCATGAACGGTTCGTTTGTTCGTTCACCTGGGCAGTCTCAGTTTCAGAAGATCTCCGGCGATCAAGCGCTCAGCGACGGCGACGAAATCGCGCTGGGCAATGCTCGCTTCGAGTTCCGCGTCAATCCAGTAGTGTAGGCCCTCGTGGCCGTTTGACTCTGCTCGCGAGGAGACATACCATGTGCGAATCCACTTCGCCGGTTGAGCAACCCACGCCCTCGACATTGGAGGAACTGGTCGAGCCGCTTGAGTCGCCGTCTTTGCCTGACCCCGCCGCTCAAGGATCGGTCCTCACGACTGACGACGGCGCATGTTACCACCTCATCGAGTTTCTCAAGACGCAGGATCACACCCACGTCTACAATGCCACGGCCGACGATGGCAGTGTTGTTCTGTGGCTCTATGAGGGACTGACAGAGGAAGTCCAAGCGCGCTTGCGACATGAGCATGACGTGTTGAAGGACAATAACTGTTCCATGTTCCCCCGCGTGATTGCCTGCTTTGACCTCAACGACAAGACCTACCTGGTCACCGAGCCGTTGCCCGATGACTTGTCTCTTGAACAACTCCTCAACACCAGAGCGCTGTCTTTCAATGAGATCCTTTCCCTCCTCGCACAAGTCGCCTTCAGTCTGACCCGACTGCATGAGAGCGGCTGGGTGCATTTGGGTATCCGACCCAGCGTGATCTTCCCGGGCAAACCTGTGAGAATCGGTGGCTTCTCTGATGCGACTCGTATCGGTGAGAAACCGGCGCGGCAGTTTTCGTACGCGGGTTATTCTCCACCGGAACTGTTGACCGAAGAACCAGTGGACCCGCCCGCCGATATCTATGCCGTGGGTGCGCTTCTCTTCCATGCGGTGAACGGCAAGCAGATTCCCGAAACAGGTCCCGAACTCAGCACCTGGGAACCTTCGACGCCATTTGCCGGGGTGCCTCAGATTCTCACTCGGTGTCTCGGTTCAAAGGAGTCGCGCTACTCCACGATGGAAGAATTGCACCGCGATCTGCTCCGCCTCAAGCGACGCTGTTCGCCAACGGTCAGTTACTCGATCATTGGCGCAACCAGCATCGGTCTGGAGTCCTCACGAACGACCAACCAGGATGCCTACGGCTTTCTCACAGGTCAGATGGAGTCCGATGAAGGACCGGTAAACTGGGCCGTCGCGTGTGTGAGTGACGGTATGGGCGGAATGGCAGCGGGTGAAGTCGCAAGCGATGTTGCCGTAAGAACCGTTCTGTCAGAAGCCGCATCCGCTTTGGGAGGCTGTCGTCTACACACAACGGAAGAACAAGCGCAACTCCTGAAGGAATGGGCTCATAAGGCCAACGAGAAGGTCTGTGCCGCACTGGAAAAACGTCAGGCGCGAGGCGGTTGCACGCTGGTGTGTGTTAGTGTCATAGGAATGCGAATGGCGCTGGCTCACGTCGGGGACTGCCGATTGTATCGTCTGCGGGAGGGAAACCTTTCCTTGCTTACTCGGGATCATTCGGTGGTTATGGCGCTGGTCCTGCAAGGCGAACTGACGCTCGAGGAAATCCGCAATCATCCCGACCGCAGCAAGGTCACTCGCTCCCTCGGAGACCGTCAACCGCTGCCGGATTACTACGTGGATGGACTTGATGTAGTGGCGACTTCAATCGTTGAAGAGCTGCGGCCCGGAGACACTCTATTGCTCTGCAGCGACGGTCTCTGGGAACCGGTTCAGGAAGAAGAAATGAAGAAGGCGATTCAGGATCACGCGCCTGACCTGCACGCCTCAGCAGACGCGATGCTCAAGATAGCTCTCGACCGAGGCGCACCGGACAACGCCACGGTCGTGTTGCTTCGGTTGGACGAAAGGCAACAGATGTAGGGAAGTGACTCCGTGCCTTCCGACCCGGAATTGTCCGCATGGTTCTGGATAACGCAACGCTGGCGGGCACCGAGTCACCACCCTACACCTGTGCGATTCCGTATTGTGAACACGAATTGGAGGAACAACCAATGCTCAACGTCATCTTCAAACCTCACCGCGCTTCTTTGAAATCCGGCACGGCGGAAGCGCAGAAAGTATTTGCGATGCTGAAACTGATCCCCGATGCTCAAGTGGCGCAGGCTCGGCCACCACTCGCACTGGCGTTGGTGATTGACACCAGCGGCTCCATGCGAGAATTCGCTGACGCACAGAAGGCGAGGGAGGAGATCCAGAGACGTGGTCTCCAATCGGTTGGTCCCAACCAGCAAGACGGGAAGCAATATCAGGGATACGACCTTTCGATGCCCACCAAGCTGGATCAGGCCATCGAGGCGGCGCACGCGCTGATTGACGATGACCGACTTGAACCCGGTGACCAGGTGACAATCATCCACTTCGACGACAACGCCGAGACGCTGCTGCCCCTCACGCCGCTGTCGAACAAGCAGTCCGCTCACCAAGCGGTCAACTCCCTTAGCAACTACTCCGGCGGAACGCACATGGCGAAAGGGATGCTCTTGGCGCAACAGCAATTTGCCGGACTCCCACTGCAAACGGCAAAACGCGTGATTCTGCTGACCGATGGAAGAACCTTTGATGAAATGGAATGTGGTCCCATCGCCGGTCAGTTTGCTGAAACCAACACGCCTCTCATCACCGTTGACACGGGCGGAGATGACAATCTGGAATTGCTGAAGGACCTCGCAGAGATCAGCAAAGGTCGCCCGTATCACATGCAAACCATGTCTGAGCTTCGGCAAATCCTGGACGATGAAATCGGTACTTCGGTTAAAGAAGTCGTCACCGACCTGCAAGCGTCGGTCTCGCTCGTCAAAGGGGTTACGGTTGACACCTGTACACGGGTCTATCCCAGCCTTGCGGAAGTCAGCGTGGACGGACAGCCGTACCGCCTCGGCAATATCGCCGCCGGAGACTACACTGTCTTTGTCCTGGAGTTCACCGTCAGCGGCATCTCCCGGCCGCCCAGCCGTGTGCGAATTGCGCAGATTGGTTTAGCCGGTCATGTGCCAGGGCTGGACAGACGCGATGAGTTACCCCCGCAAGACCTGTTCCTGACCTTCACCACCGATGAAGCCGCCATCGCCGAAGTTGACGCTGAAGTGCTCGGCTATGTGCAGCAGAAGAATGTTGATCGCATGGTGCAGGATGCCGTGCGTCAGTCAACCGTGGACGCCGGCCGCGCTCGGCAAACACTGCAGGTTGCCAGAGGCATGACACAGCGTGTCGGCAACTCCGCCATGACTCAGATGCTTGATAACGCATTGGACGAACTCAACAAAACCGGCACGATCTCCGCTGGGACTCGGAAGACCGTGGCGCTCGGTGGTCGCACCAAGACGGTTAAGACCGGTTCCTCGCCGATGGACGGTGTGCCGTCCGAAGAGGAGATACGGAAGCTGACAGGAGCGTAGCGCAATCTGTCAGATTGCGCCACCAACAGAACGATCCCATGCTTTGCCCTGTATGTAGCCGGGACAATCCAGAACACTCCGCGTCGTGCCCATCCTGCGGATCGCCGCTGAGTGGCGCGGCAGACTCCGTTGTAACAGGCCTCCTGCCTCCGGGGACCAAGTTGCAGAACGGAGCATACTCCGTTGGCAAGGTCTTGGGACAGGGAGGGTTTGGCATTACCTACCTGGGAGCCGACAGTAGCCGGAAGAAACCCGTCGCTATCAAGGAATTTTTTCCAACAGGTTGCGTTCGGTGTGGGAAAGCCGCACACGCCTCTGGCATATTGACCCCTGTCGACTTTCAGACACTGAAGCAGAGATTTCTCGAAGAGGCTGACATCCTCAGGAAGTTCCTGCACCCAAACATCGTGGACGTGTACGGATGCTTTGAGGAGAACAATACAGCCTACATGGTGATGGAATATCTCAAGGGAAAACCGCTGAGCAAGTTGCTCGAGGAACGGGGGAAGTTGCCAGAGACCGAAGCGGTAGGATACGTCAACAAGCTCTCTGTGGCGTTGGAAGAAGTGCACAAGACTGGACTCATCCACCGTGACATCAAGCCGGAGAACATCATTGTCACGGACGATGGCCGTGTTGTGTTATTGGACTTCGGTTCCGCCCGCGCTTATGCAGCGGGAAAGACGAAACGGATGACTGCGCTCGTAACGGCGGGGTATGCGCCTCTCGAGCAATATGCAGAGATGGCGACACGAGGTCCGTTTACAGACGTCTACGCTCTGGCGGCAACGCTCTATCACCTTCTCACCGGACAGATGCCGCCCACCGCAACGGATCGTGCCAACGGGGTTGCGGTGACGCCGCCACAGCAACTGAGTCCAGATGTCAGCAAAGAAGTGAGCGACGCCGTGATGTGGGCGATGGCGATGGAGATTGGCAAACGACCCCAAACGGTGAGGTCGTTTCTCAAGGCGCTTCAGCAACGACCTGCACCGGTGTCCGTACCCCGCCCCACTCAGCCCTTGCCGCCCTCACCGGCGAACCAGTCGCCGAAGCCGCCGCCGCCCCAAACGCATCCCTGGCAACTGCCCGTTGAGTCGCACCCCGTTCAAGTCTCGGCTCACCTGATCACGTGGCCGGGACGGTGCGCGTGTTGCTACGAACCCAGCGATGCTCATCTGCGCGTCAGCTACACCCGCACAACGGGAGTCAGAGTTGTCCGCCACGATACTCGGAGTTGGGATGTCCCGTATTGCGGCAACTGCCTGCAACACATCCAACTCTATAACGCAGGCAACGGTCTCTTTGCTTCCGGGAGCCTCTCTTTGCTGATCGGGTCCGCGGGAGTTGGACTGTTCTACAAATCGTGGTTCGCCTTCATCCTCTGTGGAGTTCTTCTGCTGTCGGCGGGCTACGGTATCCATGCGGCTTCTGAGGTCTCCGGGAAGAAGCATGAAACGACCTCCCGCAATGGAATCCAGGCTTGGGGAGGTGTGGTGTCGGCAGTGATCATCTGGTCAACGGTGTTTGGCATGGTGGATTCATGGTTCACTGCACTTGCCTGTACCTTGACTGTGATTCTCCTCTTGGTGGGGTTCGTTCAGCAGTCCAGAGCGAGGGAAACAGCGCGACCGACCTGCTGCTGCATGGGACCGGCTGTCGCATTCAATGGCTGGTATCGGGCGGTCAAGACATTCACTTTTCACAGCCGCGAATATGCCAATGCGTTTCGAGCAGCGAACGCGAGGAAGGTGGTGAACTGACGATGCTGTGTCCGGAATGCAGAATTGACAATCCTGAATCCGCTGCGATCTGCCAGGTTTGCGGCTTCACGCTTAAGGAAACCCCTCTGAGCGAAACAGCGACACCTACACCGAAAACATCGCTCCCTCACGATGGTGGGAGTCCTGACGGAACACCAATATTTGACGCCAAGGGACGGCGTGGTCGCGGAAGGGATTGGGCTTTCCTCCTTGGGATCGTCTCGGCACTGGAGATCATGTCGGTCAGCTTGTGGTGGGCGTACACCGGTGCCGGACAACCACATAAGTAGCCCTCCAGAATTGCTGTCCCGGCTTCAATGCGGTAAAGTACTCGATAATCACACCCAATACCGAAGCCAGGATCGCAGCAATGGAAACTACAGCAACGAGTATACCAAATGTTTCTCAGATCCGTCAACTCCTTTTTTCGCCGATGGGCCGGCGGGTGACGCGGGGATGGATGGTCGCGCTCACAGCCCGGGGTTGGTCGAGGTCGGAGGTGGCGGAGGTGTTCGAGTGTCACCCGCGGACGG
>MNXM01000022.1 GCA_001872605.1 Armatimonadetes bacterium CG2_30_59_28
TTCCCCCGAAACAAGTTCGGGGGGATTCTGTCTGTCGCCTCCCGCCGTGAGCGTGGTCCTAACCATCCCCCGAAACAAGTTCGGGGGGATTACCGAATCAATCGGGTATGTCCGTCTTCGTTTCAGCAGGGACAGTATTTTTGACGACCTACTTAGTGCATCGTTTTGGAAGTTCCCCCACAAAAGGACGCTGAAGCGATCCGGCGTCTAATGTCGAAGAATTTACGAAAGGATGCACTAAGAATCCTTGGCCGTGAGGTCGCTTGCCGATACTTTGGGCCCCATTCCCAGAGTGCGGTCGGACGAAAGGAAGGCCGGGGCCCTTGTAGACCCCGGCCTTGTGTCTGCCTCATGTGGTGTTAAACAGTAACCGTAGCAGACGCCTTCTATCTTACCCCAACGCTAACTGTCTGCCTGTTGTCCGCCGTGTCCGTTTCGTGACTATCTTGCGAGACATGTCCGGTGATCAGGTAGTCGCCGGGTTGGGTGTTGCTCGGGACCTTCACATTGATCGTTCCCGACTTCGACTGTCCCGCGCCCAGCCGGTTGATTCGCTGGACTCGTCCCAGCGGCCGGCCATGGTAGGTCAGGCGAAACGCCAGTTCAGACTCAATCTCAGTTCCCTGATTCGTCACCGTGTAGGAGAAGGTGACCGTGCTTCCGCGGTTGGCCGGGTTCGGTGCAGCGGATAAACTTGTGACTGCCAAGTCATGCGTCTCATTGCCGCCGGGCCGGTCGTCGCAGGTGTCGCCGACCCCGTCGTCGTCGCTGTCGGCCTGATCGGGGTTGTAGGTTTTCTGACAGTTGTCCTGATTGTCCGGAACATTATCGTTGTCGTCATCGGTATCCACCGAATCGTCGTTTCCATCGTGATCCGTGTCGGTGCTGTTATCATCAACGCTGTCCTGGTCGTGGTCGCTGCTTGACGATGCTTCGTTTGCCCACGCGGTACGCGTCCCCACTGCATGGCGGCTCCCGAATCCCCAGACTACTGCCATGCCAAATACTGTTGCCCAGACCACGCAGGTCCGGATAATTCTAACTTTTCTCATTACTTGATCCTTTCTCATTTTCAATCTACTCATGTTAAACAGTACCCTCTACTCGCTGGTCTTCTCTACAGTCCTTCTTCTATGCAACCACCTCCGGAAACACAACTAACGTCGTCACTGAACTTCAACGACACTCTAATTCTGCCGCATACCAGTAGGAACATGAATCGGGGAATACCTTAGAAGGGGGTCGGGAAAAGACCTGAGGCGATGGCGGAGGTAAATGATGAGGAACGGGGTGTGGGGATTAATGGATAGGGGACGAACGGTCTACTCATCCGGCTCGATCAATCCGGTGCGGATTGCGTATCGAACCAATCCGGCTACGTCGTGGATATCGAGACGCTTCATCAGTTGCGCGCGATGTGTCTCGACGGTCTTGACACTGACCGAGAGCACCTGGGCGATCTCCTTGGTTGACCGACCCTCCGCAATTAACTGCTGGATCTCGCGCTGGCGTGGCGTCAGTTGATCGTAAGGGCCTGCCTCCGGCCGTTCTCGGGCCTCGTCGCCACCGACCCGGCGAAGGTACTCAGCCACGTGTTTCGACACGCGAGGACTGAGATAGGTCTCCCCTTCCATCACGGAAGTGATGGCGAGACCCAATTCGCTAATGCGTGAATCCTTCAACAGGTAGCCTGCCGCTCCTACCTTCAACGCTTGCCAGACGTATTCCTCGCTGACGTGCATCGAAAGCAGGACCACCCGCACCTCGGGGCATTCTGAAGCAACTCGCCCGGCAACGTCCAGTCCATTCAACCCCGGCATCGCAATGTCGAGCAAGGCGATGTCGGGTTGATGTTTCTTGATCGGGCGCAACGCTTCCTGCCCGTCGCCAGCTTCTGCGACGACTTGAACGTTGTCGAGTTTCTGGAGCAAGGCGCGTATTCCGGCCCGCACCAATGCGTGATCGTCCGCCAGTAGCACGCGTATAGGTTTCATTCTACCGGTACCCTCACTCGAATCTCCGTCCCGCGTCCGGGTGCGGAGTCAATAGCGATCTGTCCACCCAACAGCAGAACTCGCTCGCGCATCCCCAGTAACCCGGCGCTCGTCTCTCTCGCGTTCCTTGTTTGCAATCCCTGCGCGTCGAACCCGCAACCATCATCACTGATGACCATTTCCATCTCCTGCTCCCTGCGGTGCAGTTGAACGCGCACCTGCCGCGCGTGAGCGTGTCGCACCACGTTCGTCACCGCTTCCTGGGCGATCCGGAAGAAAGCGGTTTCAAGCTCAGGAGGCAACCGCGTCTTCAAAGAGTCCAGCTCCATCTGAGGGATGAATCCCGCCCGTTGTCCCTGAGAATCCACATACCACCGCAACGCGGAAGCCAGCCCCAGATCATCCAACATCGAAGGACGCAAGTCGAGAGAGAGCGACCGTACCTGTTGGAGCAGGCGCTCCACAAAACCGAGACACTGGTGGAGCTGTTCCGCCGCCGCGGGAGATTCGGCGGTCTCCTCAGCCGTCTGCAGAGAAATGGACAGAGCCGTGAGCGCCTGCCCCATCTCATCATGCAGTTCGCGTGCGATGTGGCGGCGTTCGGCTTCCTGGGCGTCCATGACTCGCTGGGAGAAGGTCTGGAGCGCCTCTTCTGCTCGCCTTCGTTCGGTGATGTCTTTCCATACGGATACGAAATGCGTGATGCTTCCCGAGTCATCCTTCAAGGGCGTGATGGTATGCTCGGCGTGGAAAAGCTCCCCGTTTTTCTTTTTATTGATCAGCTCACCGCGGAAAACTCCACCCGCAAGAATCGTTTTCCAGAGCGCCTCGTAGAACTGACTGTTATGTTTGCCCGACTTGAGGATCCTGGGGGTCTGACCGAGAGCTTCTACTTGGGTGTAGCCGGTGTACGACTCAAAGGCCGGATTGACATATTCGATGACCCCGTCCATCCCTGTGATAACCACGGCGTCCGCAGTCTGCTCCACCGCGCTCGACAGTTTGCTCAGGGACTTCTGCGTCCGGTCACGCTCCCCGATGTAGAGTGCCATCGGTCGAAAGAGGAAATAATACAACATGGGTAGAACGAGCGCGGTCACCAGGGAGGCGTCCAGCAGCACTTTGACATGTTGCGGCAGAGGTTCCAGGAATGGCAGGAGAAGCATTACCAGAGTTTCCCCGAGGAACACGGAGAGGGCAGTTATCGCTAAGAGCCGCAGGGGTCGTGCATACCGCTTCATCATGCCGCCTCGATCACTTGTCATTTGCTCACTGTGCTCGGCAAACCATTGCTTGCAGTTGTAAGCAGGCCGCCAGTCGAATCCATGAGCGTAAGCGATTGGTTCGGCGTTACGCCTAACTACTCCGTCACAAGCGTGGCTCCCTTTCTTGCAGGCTTGCCTCGGCATTCTGAAGTCTTCGACGCGAGGGAGAGTGTGAACCCGAGGTCGAGAGGGGGCTCCCAACTGCCGGATGTCGTATTGCTGGGGGCGAATACTACCCGTCCTCGAACCTGATTGCCTGCTCAGTAGTTCGAGAGTTGCTGCTTTCACGGACGCCGACCCAGCGCGGCGTGGAAACTCGCAACGATGGGACAGAGCTGATTGTTCTCAAGCCTCCGCTACGACATGGTCTCTCCAGAGCCGTCCTGAGGCAGGGTTACATTTGTCCCCACCTCGGCCAATTGCCGACGATGGTCGAAGCTGAAGCCCACTTAACGTGTCCATCGGCGAAGGCAAGGTTCGATCCGCCACTGTGACGGGTGTTTGCGTCAATCGCTATTCCTGTGACGCAGCCAGTGTAACCATTTCCAGGATTCGCCTGGCATACATCTGCCCAGCCGAACTGATTGGGGCCGTTGGAGTACTCAGTGCTCATCCTTTCTCTCCGAGAATGTGCGGGCGGCACACCCGCCACTAAGTTACTGCAGTTAAGCAAATCTCGGTGAGTACCAGATGTAGAGGCGTATCCGGACATCGAACTCACAGGGTTCGCGGCGGCTACCATATAATGCGCATCATCGCCGTCTGCGGACTCTGCGAGTCCGAGAAGACACCTCCTACCTACCGGAACGGCAGATTTGCAAACTACAGTGAGTTATCTTATCCCCCCCCGTGCGTCGATTCTAACGCCATTTTCCCACGGAGAATGAGCCGGATGGAGTGAACCCTCTATCTCAGTTCCGTTGCCACGTCCACTCGCGGGCGTGCAGTTGTCGCCTCAACCTCACTTCTGGAGCTCTACAGGCACTTGTATGGACCTCAATTCCACCTTGCGTGCCTGACCGGATTCGTCGTTATCACGGTAGCGCAGCAACTTCCCACCAGCGACTGCGCGATGCTGGATGTTGCCGTTGGGGTTATGTCCCACCACGGCAAGGAGACCGTCGCTCTCGATGGGGCCGGCCTTTACGGATTGCCCTGTATCGTTGAGCATCACCCACGTTTCGTAGCGCAGGTGATTAACGGGGTCCATCTCACTCACCGCTTTGATAACGGTAACGCCGTCATCATCACGCGCCACCTCGATGTACTTCGGGGCCTTGCTGTCGGCGGGAGGCTCGATGAAATCCTTGGGCGTGATGCTGGGGGTGTGTGGGAGCAGGACGGTCGTGAAGGTAATCTCCTGCCCGGCGCGTACCATTCCCTGCCACACCTGGCGCATCTGGATGGGAGAGTTGCGGTACGGGTTCTCGAGGTAGCGGTCAAGGACCGTGTGCTTGCGCCCCTCCCTGGGCGTGAAGTAGACCAGAAGATCCCACGCGGGATTGCGGATGGCTTGGACACCTCGCCCGAGCCCGAGTCCGGTGTACCAGAGATCATCGTAGTAGGCGTTGAACCAGTTTTCTCCGCTTTGCGGTCCCAGGCATCGCGTCTGGAAGCAGGGGCCGAGTCGAACTTTCATGGTGGAGTCGAACTTCGCTCGATCCTTCACCACCATGAAGCCGTTCTTGTAGAACAGAATGTCCCGCGTGTAGGTGACGGGAAGGTGCTGGTAGGCTTCCGTGACGATGCGGACAAAGGTAAACGCTGGGTCGTCAACATAGATTGGCACTGCCGTTGTCATCTCCCGCGGGTCCGCCGCGAGGCCGTCGAGGTCCTCGATCCAGAGCAGGTTCTGGAAGTCGGGCGTGTTCTCGTAGTAACCTTGTCCCGCAAGAAGAGCGGAGTCGTGCTGCATGAGGGCAACGATATTCCCCGGCACTTCCCCGCCGTGTCCGGCCCTGGGAAGCAGCTCCACCATCCCCCAGAGGTCCTGAGCGTTGTTGCTGGTGCTCAAGAGAACTTTGTCAGGGATCCATTCATCGGGGACCATCTCGTGAGGACCGGTGCCCGGACGCGCGCGCAGCCGCTCCAGCGGAACCTTTCTGAGAGGGTGCCGCCACGTGACGCGGCTGGTGTGTGTCGGCGGCTTCGGCGGCACGGTGTCGTCGGCCAGCAGGTATGCCATGACGAAATTGTTGCGGGCGGTGTCGTAGGGCAGGTGATACTGATTGGCTCGGTAATCGAGATGATTGTAGTAGTACTCCGCGATGCGGTGGCTGGTCCAGCGGTAACGTCCATCTTTCGTGAGGCGGGACATCCATTCGTATTGCCACATGGACTGACCCACTTCCGGCCAGCCGGAACAGGAAGCAAAAGTCACGCACGCACCGCTGGGACTGACCATCTCCACATACCGGTTCAGCGTCTCTGTGAATCCCTTGTTCTTGAGGAACGCGTCCCAGTCGCCGGTGTGGTTGTAGATAGCCATTGCTGCATCATAGAAAACCCAGTGGTAACCGGGAGTGGCGTCATCGGAATCCCCCACTTCGCCGATCAACTTGTCGTGATAATCGGTGTACTCAATCACACGTGGGTCGATGGGCTTCTTGTCTTCCTCGGCCACCATGCGGGCGATCTTCAGCAAGGCATACCGGTGCCACACGCGGTTGTGCGTCCCGGACTCGGCGAACAACTCCTTGTCAGGATTCGCCGCTGTCTTGTGCAGATTGGCGCGGTAGCGCTGTTCGGCATTCGGCGGAGCGAACGGACTGTTGGGATCCTGCTTCCAGGTCAGGTAAGTAGGTCGTCAGAAATACTGTCCGCCCTCTGTCATTCTGAACGGTGTGAAGAATCTCTGCCGCAAAGGAGATTCTTCGTCGTTCCTCCTCAGAATGACAGTTTGGCGGAGGGCTCGAAGGGACAGTATTTCTGACGACCTACTTACATGCAGGATTACGACGAGTGCTATCCCCAGG
>MNXM01000185.1 GCA_001872605.1 Armatimonadetes bacterium CG2_30_59_28
CGTTACGGGTGAAAACACCCCCTCACCCTGACCCTCTCCCCCGATGGGGGGAGGGCAGGGTGAGGGGGAAAGGTGGATTTTCATCCGTAACGAGTATAGATTGACCTCATCTGCCCCCGAAGTCGCGTGTTGGGCGTGCAGTCTCCTACAGTCGATGGGCGTCGGTCTCCCAAAGGGGTTGACAATTTCCCCCTCTACCTGAAAGATGGGGGGCGCGGTTCGTTTTGCGGGAGCTTGTATTTTCCCTGTGAGCCTGACGCTGTATTTCAGGAGTTGAGCGCTGGAAGCGGCAAGTTGGCTGAGGCGGTTCGGCGAAGCGCGTTGAAAGGAGAGTCATTCCCAACCCGTCTCAATGGTGTGTACGGCAAGGTAGTTGCGCGCGGCCCCTTCGATAACCAGAGCGCCGTATTTTGCAGTGTCACCATGGTTGTCGGAACCGTTGGATTTGGTATAGCCCTCATGTCCACCCATACTCTCCACGGCTGGTTGTTTGACTGCTACCCCGCCCCTGATGGCTGGGTGGTGTGGTTCGTCGCGGAGGACGGACGGCGATTGCGGCTGACGGACGCGTTCCATCCCTCCTTCTTCCTTCAGGGGCGGGAAGAACAGATCAATACGACGCTCGCCAATTTGCGGCGGTTGAGAGTGCCGATTTCATCGGCGCCCACGGAGCGATTGGATTTGCTGTCCGGTCGGTGGCAGTCGGTGCTGGAAGTGTGGGTTCACACGCCAGCGCTCTTCCCGAAGGTCGTCGAACAACTTACACGCAAGTTGGATTGGCGAGTACAAGTCTTCAATTGCGACCTTTCCCTGGAACAGATGTACTTCTTCGAGAGGAACTTGTTCCCACTTGCTTACTGCGAGTTCAGCGTTGATGGCGAACACCGCCTGCAGAGCATTCGTGCGCTCAACGATCCCTGGGATCGGGAATACACGCTCCCCGATTTTCGGATTCTCTCCCTGAGCTTTGAGGACCTCCCCATCAATCCCAGGCACACGCTCAGCCGGCGTCGAAAGTTGGAGCTGGAGATCGACGGCGAAACTCGCGTTATTGAGGCCACTCGCAACGAGGAGGTCATTGAGCGACTGGATCAGGTCTTGCGGGAATATGACCCGGATATCGTGCTGACTCAGTGGGGTGACTCGTTCCTGATTCCGCAACTGCTGCGGCTGGCGAATCTCGTCAAGAAGCCAATCGCCTTTCATCGTGATCCCCAAACCTTCGGGAAGCCGCGCAAGGAGAGCAGCTATTTCTCCTACGGCAAGATCATCTACAAACCGGGAGCACACCAGTTCCGAGGCCGCTGGCATATCGATTCCCGTAATTGCTTTCTCTGGCACGAGTGCCGTTGGGAAGGGCTGTTTGAGACGGCGCGCATCACGAAGCTACCCATCCAGCAACTCTCCCGCGTCAGCGTCGGCACAGGAATCACGTCGATGCAACTGAACGTGGCCTACAGGGACAAGGTGCTCATTCCGTGGCGGAAGCGGGAACCGGAAGCCTTCAAGTCTGCGGCGGAACTGATTACCATCGACAGGGGGGGGTTGGTCTATCAACCCGTTCCCGGCTTTCATGAGAACGTTGCTGAAATCGACTTCGCTTCCATGTATCCGGCATTGATGGTGTCGTACAATATCTCACCGGAAACCGTGGGCTGCTCCTGCTGCCCACACAATCGCCTTCCAGAAATTGGCTACACCGTTTGCGATCGACGCGAGGGTCTCGTCCCGAAAACATTGCGTCCCCTGCTGGACAAGCGGGCCGATTACAGACGGATGAAGAAGGAAGCCTCGACGCCTGAAGAAACACAGAAGTATCAGGCCCGGCAGACGGCGCTGAAGTGGCTGCTGGTGGTTTGCTTCGGGTATCTTGGTTACAAGAACGCGCGGTTTGGGCGCATCGAGGCCCATGAATCGGTGACCGCTCTCAGTCGGGAAATCCTCCTTCAGGCAAAGGAGATCGCCGAAGATGACGGTTATCGCATGCTCCACGCCATCGTCGACTGCGTCTGGGTGCACAAGCCGGGCGCGACGGTAACGGACTACGAAGCGTTGTCCGAGAAGATCGCCGCAAGAACGCGAATCCCAACAACCCTCGAAGGCGTCTACCGGTGGCTGCATTTCCTGCCGTCACGCACCAACCCTCGTCTCGGAGTGCCGAATCGGTACGTGGGTCTGTACGAGGACGGCAGCCTGAAGGTTCGGGGTCTGGCTTTGCGCCGCCACGATACCCCGCGCTTTATCTGGAGAGCGCAGACGGAAATGCTGCAGATTCTCTCTCATGCGCGGAGCGTGAAAGAATACCGGGAACTGCTTCCCGAAGCGGAAGAGATCGTTGAACGCCTTCTACAGGAGTTGCGGGAAGGCGGATTGTCCTACGAAGATGTAGCTATCACGAAAATCCTCAGCCGTTACCCCGAGCAATACAAGAAGGCAATTCCAACCGCCATCGTTGCGGGCGAACTCGCCAAGCGCGGTGTGAGACTTCAGCCCGGTGAAACGGTGCAGTACGTCGTCACCGACGCAAAATCAAAGGACGTCAACGCGCGCGCACGGGCTTACGCGGAGATTACGCCGGATTGGGGGTATGATGTGAGGTACTATGAGGAGCAATTGCGGATCGCGGCGAGGGAAATACTTCTCGGGTAATTGGGGAGAACTGCTGAGACACCATCGGGGGAGTGCGGAATGAATTGCAACCTTGCACGCCGGATTTTCATCCCGCGGGGCGCCGACAGGCCGGCACGGATGATTCCGCTACCACCGTCAATGCGCCTCCCTTTCCCTCAAGGGGCCGACGAAGCGCGTCGCGGTGGAGATGGCAGAACCGAGGGAGAGCGAGCGAGCGAGGAGGGGAACCGGGGTTAAGGCGAGTGTTTCGTTTCTGTGACAGCGCACGCCCATGTTTCTCCTGAGGCAGGTCTCGATTCGCTGGGGAGAATCCGGCCACGCTCGTTCATTCGCCAGCGCGGGCGGCGAATGAAGAGGCCGCCGTGGAAGGATTGCCCGGACTTTCCGTGTCGCTCCGTGTGGTCGAAGCAACTGCGCATCCACCCGCGTGGTCCCTCAATTTCAAGTCCTCCGACTCTCCGGTGCCGGAGGCGGGCGTGTCCTTCAATGGTGAAGCCGTCGGGGAGCTCTGCGCCCTTGCGCCACCTTCCGGTGAATATCGGCCAAGCGAAGCTCTTCAGGGCTTCCTGCCCGATTTGGCACTCCTCACACAGAAGTTTCGGGAGCGCGCGGCTGCTACAGCCGCAATGCCGTAGTGTCGGTCTTCATCGGCATTCCAGATTAACGCCTATTGACTTAGCTCACACGTGAAAGGGAATTCTGAATCCCACCGAACTGGCTTCGGTGGATTGTTCGGTTTGCGCTACTGGTATGGTGACCAATCCTTGAATTCCCCCGGATTCACTCCGGGGGATCGTTGAGCTCAGCCTACGTAGCGAGGTCTTAACGATCCCCCGGAGTGAATCCGGGGGAATTCCCTGCGATCCTCCGGTCTGGTAGCACGAAAAGTCGCTCCGCCGCCGGAGACTGACAGACTAATCTAACTGGATCGTATCTACTCACGTACTCGGACAGGATGTACAGTATCCACTCGAACTCGCAGAGTTCGCGCCTCGAACTCGCAGAGTTCGCGCCTCGAACTCGCAGAGTTCGCGCCGATTCCGTGGAGTATGTGCTCGTGGGAACATCGACGGCGTGGTGGTTGCGACGTTTGAGGTTACTTGCAGGTCGCTGCGAGCTTTTCGGCAGCGGCCTTCCAGTTGTCCTGCGGCGCGGCGAAGGGGATGACGACTGCCTTGTACTCGAACTCCTTATTTGCCGGAACGGTCATCTTTGGGAAGGCCCGGATGTAATGCTTTCTGTAGACATCCGGAATGTCCCAGTACCAGGTGACCCATTTGCTTTCGTCCGGCGCCTTCAGGTTGCAGGTGACTGCGCCCTTGCCGGTCGGTCCGTCGTAGATAGCTGACCACTTCGTCGGCTTGCTGACCTTCATACCCTTGTCGTTCACGAATGCGCCTTCCACCTTCTCTCCGCTAGTCGTCTCCGCGAGGAACTCAGTGACGGTGGGCACCCACGGGTGCATGAAGAAGTAGATGAGATCCACGGGAGTCTCCTTAAGAGCCTTCATCTTCACCTCTTCCTCGATACGGTTGTCTGCGACTATTACCGTCGTGTGGAACGTGAGGTCGTGAATCTTCGATTCTCGCGTCAGCACGATCTTCTGACAGGCATATCTACTGGCCGGCATCTCTACTGGCTTGCCGTCTACCTCGATGCTCACGGCGATCAACTCCTCGTTCTCGTTCTCCGTGTGTCCGGTACCGATGAACCCAATACCCGGGAACTGAACCACGGTGCCGTAATGCGCACCAAAGAGGTCCTTGCACAGGCGCGTGCCTCTGTAATCGATCCTGTAAAGCGTCCAGAACGACCGACTCTCGAATCGCACCTGCAGGTCGCCCACGTCGGCGACGATTTCTTGCGGCCATCCTCCCGGTTCAGCCGATTTGGCTTCTTTCAGTTCCACGTCATCCACCATCACTCTCGCCCGGCAGTCCTTGTCCTTTTCGTAGAACGAGAAGCGCAGGCAGATACTCGCAGTGCCTTCCGGCAGCGGATTGGCGGTGCCGGGCCCCAGTTGAGATTGCTTCTTGACCCATTGATGCTTCACTGACTTCGGGTTCGGACTGTAGAAGGCGATCTGCCTCGACGATTTGCCCGCAGCATCATAACAATACATGGAGAACGCGAACACCCCGTTCTCCACTCCCTCATTCTTGATGAGAGCGCTGACATCATAGGCGGTGTCTGCCTTCAGCCCTTTGCCGATCTCCAACCTGTCTGTCTGCACCCCCAGCAGGTCACCCGAGGGATCCAAGTCGAGGTACTTGCCCCGCAGCGGGCCGCCGTCCGCGATCTTTGCTTTCGTATCGTCGCCGGGCGCGAAGATCCAGCCGGTCATGCCCTTCTCGAAGTCACCATTCGGCAACACCATCTCCGCGCCCCAACTGACATTAGTGACAAGCAGAAGAATAAACAAGCATGGCAAAGCTCTCATCGCAATAGGCCTCTCTTGAATATCGACCATCGCTGGTCAGGCATTATAGACCTCAAAGTCCCGCCGCGTCGAGTTTCCGGCGTACGACCTCAACTGAGGATTGCAGGCACTCGCGTCCCCACTCTGTGGTGGCATCCCTCGGATCCTCGCCGCCGACGCCTTGCGGCCACACTGCGCGGTCGTCGGGAAGCTGCGACAGGTCCACCAAGTCCCCGCGCACGACCAGTGTGATGGATGTCTCGTTCCGCGCCGCGTGATCCACCTGGTAACTCCAGCCGTTGGCCACGTCGCTGTGCGTGACCCCGAGCAACTTCAGTCCAAAACGTTTCTCGCGCTCATCAATGCCGTTCGTCCACACCCACCGAGATGGTCCATGGCCGTCGGCGAAGACGCCTCGGAATCCGGCGCGCTTGATCTGGCTGAGCATCGCGTCAATCAGCGTCTCGAACATCCCGTTCGAGATCCAGTAGCAGCTCCCATCCAGTTGCCGATGCGGTGTGGTGCTGTCCGCGGTATCCATACCGTAGAAACATGAACCGTTGTCTGTCAGACTGGCGCGATCCGGCCCAAAGTAGATGGGTGGCATTGCGATTCCGCCCAATTGCCGCGCGCACTCCACCATCAAAGCCTCGCTTTGGATGGCGTCGGCGCCGATGGGCAGGTGCTCGCCGTGCCACTCCAGCGTGCCAAGTGGAAGATAGGCGACGGGCAGCTCCGCCAGCCGGGAACGGAATTCGTGCGGAAGCAATTCTGGGTAACGCACCTTTTTCATCTGGATATCTCCCGTTGCGGCACAGCCGCGAATTCAAATCTCAGATTCCAGAATTTCAGACAAGAGCTAAACAACTGCGCAGGTCAGTCAGGCGCCTAGCGCATCCTTTCGCAAATTCTTCGACATTAGACGCCGGATCGCTTCAGCGTCCGGTAGCTCACACAACTGACTACCGAGCGCCAAGAAAGGACATCTTTTCTCCCCTTTCAACCCGTGTTCGTGCCGAACACGGGTTGAAAGGGGAGAAAAGGAGGGTAGCCTCCATCGTGTAGCTGCC
>MNXM01000187.1 GCA_001872605.1 Armatimonadetes bacterium CG2_30_59_28
GAACCTGCGTCAACTCTTTCTCGATCACCTTCCTCAGAATCACTACACGCTTTGTCTCTTTGTTGCTCAACTGAAATGTCCTTTCTTCTTTCACGAGGACCTCCTTTCGAGACCCTCAGGATACCGGACATTTCTATCTTGCTAAAACCAGACATTATCACTTTGCTGTGACAGAACAAAGTCTACAACTTCGTCTACCGCATGATCAGCAACCCTGAGGATGCGGAGGATATTACCCAGGAAGTATTCCTCAGGGTTTACACGCGGATTCATCGTTTCCGCGGTGACTCGAGTTTTCAGACTTGGTTGTTTCGCATTGCCACGAATTTGTGTGTGGATCGCGGTCGCAAACTGAAGCGGCAGGTTCAGCAAGCAACGTCACTAAATCAACCTCTGGCCGATCATGGTGAGGAGGGAAGTGGAGCGGGCCGAGACATCCCGGATTTGCTGTCGGACCCCTATCGCGCTGTCGCTCGGGATGAATTGCAGCAAGTTGTGCAGGATGGACTGGGAAGAATGTCAGAGAAGCTCCGGGCGGTGGTAGTGCTCTACGACATCCAGGGCTTGAGCTACGAAGAGATCTCGCAAACTTTGGGGGTGCCGATGGGCACCGTGAAATCCAGGCTGTTCAACGCACGCGCAGAACTGGCGCGGCGCATCAAGGGGTATGTCGTTCCCGGCTGATCATGCATGGATCCCAATAAAGTAAAGGCAATCGGTTCCGTGAGACACACCGAGAGTGCTGTCATACGGAGGGATAAAAAATGAAATGCAAGCAGGTTAAGAGATTGATCAATGATTACCTCGAGGCGCGTCTGCTGGCTCCAGAACGAGCAGGCATGGAGACACACCTTGGCGCCTGCGATAGCTGCCGCGGGACACTACGGGCGACGCAGGTTGCCATCCAAACACTCGGGGAGTTGCCGCCACAGCAGGTCTCAGAGGATTTCTGGATGAAGCTCGAATGCAGATTGCCTGACAAGTCACCGATGTGTAACCGTATTGCGACGGGTCTGGTTGACTGGTTGGCGTGGCCGCCTCACCGGTTGGCAGCCGCCGGGGTGGGAATTGCCGTGGCCTCTGCTCTTCTGTTCATTGGGTCACATGGACAACGAGAGAATGTTGAGATTGGTCTCACGCACTATCAGCCTTCCGCTGCGTACGTGATGCAGTGCGTGGAACAGCACGCCGCCTACGCTGGGGATCAGACGATGCCTGAGTTGGCGGTACCGGACTCGCTGGTAAGAGATGGCAAATCCCGGGACTGATGCTGATCCACGTCGTGAAGTAGAAAGGCAATAAGCGTGTTGGGGAAGCAACAGATACTGCTGGTTTGCGTGTGCGTTGCCCTGCTTTCGGGTTCGGCGCTGGCTGCGCCTCCTGCCGAGGAGATATTCCGTCGCATGCACATGGCAGATTCGGAGGTCTCCTTTGCGGGGGAGCAGATCGCCTATATAGTGCGAGGCGGCACGGAGCGAAAGGTGCGACGCAGAGTGATGCATCAGGCCCCCAACCTGTTGCGGGTTGAGCACCTTTTCCCTGCCTCCCTGAAAGGGGAGCTCATCGTCGCTGACGGACAGAACCGGTGGCATTATTTCCCGAGCCGAAAGGAAGCAATCAAGATTCCTCAATACTCCCCCGCGAGGAAGAGATTTCTACTGGGGCATCGTAAGGAACTGGCGCGCCGCAATTTCCGGATACTTTACCACGGCGAAGATCACGTGGCGGGAAGGGACGTGTACGTGATCGAGTTGAAGTGCGCGAACGCGGGCGGTGTGGCGCGGAAGTTCTGGGTCGATACGTCGACATTTGTGAAACTGAAATCCCTGCAAACCTATCCCGCTGCCGGCACGACGGAGTCGATGTGGTTTGAGCGGATCGACTTCCACCCTCGGTATGACAAGAACACCTTCCGGTTTACTCCGCCCCCGGGAACTCGCGTGGTCGGTCCTCCGGCCCCGGGAGGAGGAAGAGCGCTCAAGTCGCTGGCGGAGCTGAACGAAAACGCGCCTTTCCCGGTAATGACCCCCTCCTTCCTCCCCCAAGGTTACGTGTGGGAAAGTGGAGCCATTCAGGAACGAGGGGGCGAGCAAGTTGTCTGGACTCGCTATACCAATGGCGTCGACAACATCTCTCTCTTTCAGCGACAGGGCGGCGGCAATGACCACGACCCACGTCGTGGCCCGCGTGGAACCGTCATGTGGCAGGAAGGTGGTTACCATTTCATTGCTATTGGCCGGCTTCCTTACGAGACGATGGTGAAGATCGCTAACTCCGTTCGTTGAATCCTTGGATCGGGCGCGGATGAGCATTCAGCAACGGAGCCACCCAGGTGGAAGTCGCCCCGAATTCCGTCTTGCCACACCGACCTATCTGCGCGGTTGGCTGGGATTGAGGGGCTGGGTGTTGCCTTGCACCGGTGCAGTGGGGTAGCGGATACTGGGCACTCCCCCACCGTAGGCGCCACTGCTCATGCCGCCTCCGGGTCGGGGAGTGTAGAAAAACGGCGCATTGGTGCCCATGTTCAATCCACCGGTGTTGGGTGGAACTGGAGTTACCATCGACTGAGTCGGGATGACGGCGCCTCCAAAAATTCGCGCGATGCCTCCGGAATAGACGTGCCTCAGTGGAATGACCTCGTAGTGCAGCCTTCCATCCTCGCCGGTGTATGCCGCAATGATCGAGTTCTGAGGATCATAGCTCGTAACGGAATTGACACCGTCTGGCAGTGGCAATGCGCTGCTCTGCTGGTTCTGTGCAACGAGGGTCGATGCGCAGAGTGACAGGGGCAGAAACAGGATGAATGTTTTCATGGAGACACCTCAACAGCAATTTGGTTGTTTAGACCGTTCACACGGGATGCAGGTTCCACTCAGTTAAACGATGATGAGTAGCTCAACCGTAGTTGTTCTTCCGAATTCCACGACTGTCTGTTATAATGCCACAGTTTTCGTCAACGATCAACCCATCAAAGTTAAATCGCTCAAGGAGTTGAATGTGAGTAACCAATTGCGCATCGGCTTGCCGAAGGGCAGTTTGCAGGAAGCTACGCTGAGAATGATGCGAAAGGCGGGATTCAACGTCAGCGTTGGCGACCGGTCCTACAGTCCTTACATCGACGACCCGGAGCTGAACGGGATTCTCATTCGCGCCCAGGAAATTGCGCGTTACGTTCAGGAGGGCGTGCTTGACTGCGGCATCACAGGCAAGGACTGGATCATGGAGAATGGGGCCGACGTCGTTGAGGTCGCCAGTCTCATCTACGCCAAACAGGGACTCCGCCCAGTGCGACTGGTGCTGGCCGTGCACAATGACTCCGATTTTCAGTCGGTGCAAGACCTTCAGGGGAAGCGAATCGCCACCGAACTGGTGAACGTGACAAGAAGCTTCCTCAAGGAGCACGGTGTCGAGGCCCATGTCGAATATTCCTGGGGAGCAACCGAGGCGAAAGTGCCGGAACTGGTCGACGCGATTTCGGAGTTGACAGAGACCGGTTCATCCCTGCGCGCCAACAACCTCCGCGTGATCGAGACCATTCTCGAATCCACCACCCGGCTCATCGCCAACAAGGCCGCATGGGAAGACGAGTGGAAGCGCGCCAAGATAGAGAACATCTGCATGTTGCTCGAAGGCGCCCTGGCGGCGGAAGAGAAGGTGGGGCTGAAACTGAACGTTGAGAGAACCAACCTCGACAATGTCTTGCAGATACTCCCGGCGATGAAGAACCCAACCATCTCCAACCTCAGCGACGATCAATGGGTTGCCGTCGAGACCATCATCGACGAGAAGACCGTTCGAGAGTTGATCCCCACCCTTCGCCGCGCCGGCGCACAGGGAATTATCGAGTATCCATTAAACAAAGTCATCCCGTAAGCCGGATGCCTCAAAGCACGGCGACAGTGAAGCATCATTCTCGACCACCACACTGCATAGCAGGACGTTCCCGTCGATTTGGGTTGACACAATTCTCTCCACAGCCTGCACTTCTTCCAATTGATGCCGCCTGAGGGTTGGTCCGCCGGAGGGATTGCGTTTGGGTGTGTAGTCTCAAGTGCAATCCAGTAAAGACATCGGAGGTAGGAGGTACGACGACAATTGGGTCCCCGAGATGTCGAGTGCGGACGAACGCAGCAATCATCCCTTTCCCCTTCATTGCACCGAGTTCTGAACCTGTGCCTCAAGCGCCTGGTTCTTCCCTGACGAACCCCACCTCACTGCCACCTATCTTATCTACCGCGATACCCATCGCGTCGACTCTGACTTCTGGTTCTTGTTCGTAGTAGCCGCGGGTGGGACAGACACCGACCGACTGGCCATCGAGTCCTCGGGACAGGTTGCCGTCACCGGCAATCAGGTCTCCGTGGGCGGAACTGTTATGGGTTCCTTCACTGGCGGCGGCGATGGCAACACGCCGCTGGTCGTGACCCTGAATACCAACGCGACGCCCGCGGCGATGGAGGAACGAGTAACCCCGAAATAAGAAGGATTATCCGTATCGCCAACCTGCAGGGCGATCTGCTCATCAAGAAAGCGGCGGACCCCGAATCGGCTTATGCGATCGACAACGAGTATCAGGAGAAACCTGTTGGCAACCAGATTGTCATTCAGCCCGTCGTCCCTGGCACCGAATCGCTGTTCGATGTGAAGGTGGAGAACGACGGGAACACGGCGCGGCAATTCGTGCTCAGATCCGGCGAGGGAGAGGGAGAGGGATGGACGATCACTTACCACGCCGGCGTTGAGGACATCACCTCGCAGATGCTTTCGGTCGCAGGCTACACCGCGGTGGAGATCGCACCGGGAGAAAGCCGCGTCATTACGGTGGGTATGACGCCCAATACAGGTGTCGCAGCGCGCAGTCTGAAGAGCGTAACCATCAGCCTTCGGTTCTCGACTTCGGACGCGGCCGCACAGGACTCGGTATCGGCCACGTCGTCGCTCCATCGGCCCGACCTGCTCGTGAAGCGCACGGCAGAACCCGTGGAGAACTACGCCCTCGACAACGTCTACCAGACGACGCCTTCGGGTGACCAGGTGGAGACCTTCACAGTCAGTCCCACAAACCCGGTATCTTCCTTCGAGCTGAAGGTTGAGAACGATGGCAACACGCCGACCGCCTACACGCTCAAAGCCGACGAGACCCCTGACGCGGGTTGGACGCTGAGGTATCTGGTCGCCGGAACAGGCGTCACCGCGGCGATCACCGGGCCGGGATACACAACGCCTGAGCTACCGCCGGGGGGAACGCTGATCATCGAAGTGCAAATGGCTGCCGGGGCCGGCGTAACAACGGGAGCGACGAAGACAACAATCGTGAAGGTGTTTGCCGACGCGCTGGGCACCGCTATCCTCGACGCCGTGCGAGCCACCACTGCCGCGAGCCAGGAAGCGCCTCCCACGGTGACCTCGGTCAAACCGACTTCGGGGCTGAACAATCAGGCAAAGCTGACTGTCCAGATTGCCGGACGCAGCTTCAAGCGCGGGGCCGTGGTGCGCCTCGAGAGGACGGGACAGGCCGACATTACTGCCACCAATGTCAGCGGCAACATGCTGGGCAACAGCATCTCCGGCAACATGAATCTGACAGGGGCCGCGCCAGGCAAGTGGAATGTGGTTGTCATCAATCCCGATGGTCAGTTCGACGAACTGACCGAGGGGTTCACGGTCATCGACGCGGCCTCCGTCGTGCGGGATGCAGCGGTCGTCAACCTTGTCGCCTCACCCGATCCGGCCCAGCACGGTCGTCCGGTGGCCTTCCAGTACACCGTGACCAACCTCGGCAACGTCGCCGAGGGTGGGCTTGCGGTTACCCTCACGTCTGACGGCAAGCCTCTCGGTCGGCCACAGGCTGTTCCCATGCTCGCCCCGGGCCAGAATCACGTGGGCGGCATGCGTCTCGACATTCCGCGAAATGCCACTCCGGGGGATTACCTCGTCACAGCGACCGTTACGGTATCGCCCGGTGAGGCGAACTCCGCAAACAACAGCCAGACGGTCCAGGTGACAGTGCGATATACTCGTTACGGATGAAAATCCACCTTTCCCCCTCACCCTGCCCTCCCCCCATCGGGGGAGAGGGTCAGGGTGAGGGGGTGTTTTCACCCGTAACGAGTATAACTCTGCCAGTGCGCGTCCGATCTCTCTTGCTTGGCCAGGTTGCTGATTGTCAG
>MNXM01000268.1 GCA_001872605.1 Armatimonadetes bacterium CG2_30_59_28
ACAACTGCGTTCGACAGATCAGCTATGTTGTTTTAGTCCTTCGGACTGAAAAGCACAGCCACAAACGACAACCACTGATGTGTCCCTAACCCGGACAAGCCGGAACCAGATTTCTTTGACAAAACGCGCAGAATTTGATTTGAAGGAGACTAATGGATGGATAGCCGAGATCGCTAACCGACCACGGGAGCCCCTGCTCCGCCGTCAGCAGAGGTTGCGTTCTCGGCTGGGGAAGCAGGGGCTTCCCGGCATTTCTCTCTGCGCTCTGTATCCATCCAGTAGGGACTGGATGGCTGATGATCGAGGTATTTTCCAGTGGCACCATTCTTATGCTGGGATTTCAGGACTTATTGAACAAATAGCGGCCCGCGTGGCATACTGTGAGCGTCTCGTGTGAAGCAGTTTTCAACTTAGTCTACGAAGGAGGTCTTTCTATGAGACATTGTGCAACCCCATTCTGGGCATTGGTGATGCTGGCGGCCTGCGGCGCTGCCAACGCCGGGATCAAAATTGAGGTGAATGGCCGCAATGTGCCGACTAACCCCGATCCCGTGATGCGCGGGGGAAGAGTATTCGTGCCTTTGCGGACGATCTCAGATCAATTCCAAGCGAACCTGAAGTGGGCGCCGGAGACGAAGATCGTCACCGTCGACGCGCGACGCGGCGAGCTGAAGTTGCAGATCGGTGTTGCCGGGGCGCAGTTGGGCAACAAGAAGATGAAGCTGGAAGCCGCCCCCTTCATTCATCAGGGCGCGACGATGGTTCCGCTGCGGCTGATCGGCGAAGCCTACGGCGCCGCCGTCAAATGGGACAGTGGCAGCCAGACGGTGATGATCCACAAGGAAAGTAGCGGGGGCAGCGATCGCGGCAGTAGCGATCGTGGTGGGTCGGATCGGTAGCGAAGCGCGCTATCAATCTAAACTCGGAATTCGCCGCGGCCCTCATCCGCGCCATGCGCGTATCCGCGTCCCCCATGGCACTTACCGTTCGTGTTAATTACGGATGGTGAGTTCCTCCGCCATCATCCCTTTGCCCCGGATACCGAAGCACGGCCGAAGTGGCCATTGCTCTGCGCTGAAAAGCGCTGATTTGCCTGAACGACGGCAGTGCCAGCGATCCTAATCCGCGGTCTTTGTAAAATGGCGGTAGTACGTGTTCGACGCGTCTCTCTGCGCGAGGTTGCTAATGGACATCCATTTCACATGACCATCCAGAAACGCCGCGTTTGCTCCACCATTGTGGATACCGAGGAAGGAGCCTTGGCTGGACTGGAGTGACGGTGGACTCGCAGACAGATTGACTGCGGAAATCCCGATGGTCTGGAAGTAGTTCCCGTCGGCGCAAAATACCGTTCCCGCAACGTCTGGGATATCGGCAAGGCTGTTGGAGCCATTGCCATACCAGAATCCTCAAACCGTATCGCTGTAGTAGACCATGTTGAGCGCGTAGGAAAAGGTTGTCGCCGAGGGAGACCAGTTGGCGATGGAAGAACTCGGGCAGTCGAATACCTGCCTGTTCCTGATATACGGCTGTAAGAGGTCTGACCAATAGTAGGGGGTCAGCCCGTTCGGCATGATTGTCTCATCGTAGTCTTGAGAGTACATGACCTGCGCCAGCCCGATCTGCTTAAGATTGGATTGGCAACTGGCCGTACGCGCCTTCTCTCGCGCTCTTGCGAACACCGGGAACAGAATGGCTGCAAGAATTGCGATGATGGCAATCACCACCAACAATTCGATCAGCGTGAATCCGCGACGACTTCCGTACTTCATTTTTTCTCCTCCTTCAGTGAGTTCTCGTTCGAACGAGAATGTGCATTTCGGTTTGTACCCAATAGGGCAACCCGGTAAACACAGATTTGCGGGAACTGCAACTTGCTGATATCATCATTGCGCCTCAAACGCTGGAGGCAGACTATCCATACAGAGGAGATACTACCATGCCCACACTTCCTGAATCCACCATTGGCGACACAAGCTGGTTTATTGACGAACGCTTTGGGATGTTTATCCATTGGGGCATCTACGCCGCCGCCGCGCGGCACGAGTGGGTGAAGCATCGCGAGAAAATCAGCGACGAGGACTACCAGAAATACTTCGACCACTTCGATCCCGATCTTTATGACCCGCGCACCTGGGCGCGGGAAGCAAAGAACGCGGGGATGAAGTATTTCGTGATCACAACCAAGCACCACGACGGTTTTTGTCTGTGGGATTCCGCGCTCACCGATTACAAAGCCACGAACACGCCGTGCGGCAAGGATCTCTTGACCCCGATGGTGGAGGCCTTTCGTGACGAAGGACTGAGGGTCGGCTTCTACCATTCCCTCATCGACTGGCATCATCCGCAATTCACCATCGACGGACTCCACCCCATGCGAGAAAACGAAGAATTTCGAGAAGCACAGAAACATCGCGACGTGACGAAGTACGCGGAGTACCTCCACGGACAGACGCGGGAACTGCTGACCCGGTTCGGGAAGATCGATATCATCTGGTTTGACTTCTCGTATTCCCAGGCCGACTATGGCTGGTCGAAAGGCAAAGGCAAGGACGATTGGCAATCTGAGAAGCTGATGGCGATGTTGCGCGACTTGCAGCCGGGGATCATCGTGAACAACCGGCTCGAAATACCGGGCGACGTCCACACTCCAGAGCAGTTCCAGCCTCGCGGGTGGGTGGAGATTAACGGCAAACCTGTCGTGTGGGAAGCGTGCCAGACTTTCAGCGGGAGCTGGGGGTATTACCGGGACGAATACACGTGGAAGTCCACCGACATGCTTGTTCAGATGTTGATCGACGGCGTGGCGAAAGGAGGCAACCTGTTGCTGAACGTGGGACCGAACGCTCGCGGCGAATTGGACCCCCGCGCCATCGAGCGACTGCGCGGCATGGGAGAGTGGATGCGGTTGCACAGCCGCTCCATTTATGGATGCACCGCCAGCGACTTCGTTTCCCCCGCCGACTGCCGCTACACACAGAACGGCAACCGGCTGTACCTGCACCTGTTCGCGTGGCCGTTCCGGAATATCCATCTCGACGGACTGGCCGGCAAGGTGCAATACGCTCAACTACTGAACGACGCGTCCGAGATACACTTTGCGGCAATTCCGGCACACCAGCAGGTTCACAATACCACTCCCGGCGGAGTCGGTGCGGACACGCTGACGCTGGACCTCCCCATCAGCAAACCGGATGTGGTAGTGCCGGTGGTGGAGATGTTCCTGAAGGACTGAGACGACGCTGGATCAATGTGCGCCGGGAAGCTCTGGAACCACAAGCGGCAACGACTGCCGGGGCAATCCTGCAAATTGTCAGTTTTATTGACAATTTGCAGGAGAGGCCTTAGACTACCGTTATCATGGTAGTGCGGGAGATGCAGGCGGTACTCCTCCGACTTGCGGGGTCCTACCCAGTAGTCACGGTGACAGGACCGCGCCAGTCTGGCAAGACCACTCTCTGCCGGATGGCCTTCCCGGATCGGGACTACGTCTCTTTGGAGTCGGTGGACCAACGGCAGTTCGCGACCGATGATCCGCGCGGTTTTCTCGCGCAGTTCCCCAAGGGAGCGGTTCTGGACGAGGTGCAACGGGTACCTGATCTGTTGTCCTACATCCAGACGACAGTCGATGAACGGAATCGTTCAGGTCAATACATCCTAACCGGCAGCGCGCAGTTTGAGTTGATGGATTCCGTCAGCCAGTCACTGGCTGGAAGAACTGCTCTTCTGCGGTTGCTGCCATTTACCCTGGAAGAGGCCTATCTCGGAAGAGACTGCCCAGAAATAGACTCACTGCTGTGGCGAGGGTTCTACCCCAGAATTCACGACCACAACCTGAATCCTTCTGAGGCGCTTTCGTTCTACTTTGACACGTATGTGGAGCGAGACCTGAGGTCTCTTCTCAATGTCCGGGATTTGTCGCAGTTCGAGCGTTTCGTTCAGCTCTGTGCGGGCCGGACAGGACAGATTCTGAACCTCACAGGACTGGGATCCGACTGTGGCGTAACGCACAACACGGCTCGCGCATGGTTGTCCGTATTGGAGACAAGTTACCTAGTCTATCTACTGAAGCCACATGCACGCAATCTGGGGAGGCGACTGGTGCGTTCCCCCAAGCTTTACTTCGTGGACGTCGGGCTGGCGACTTTCCTGCTGGGCGTGGAGGAGCCCTCGCAGTTGACGCGGCATCCCCTGCGAGGCGCGCTGTTTGAGACGTTCGTTGTCTCAGAGATGCTGAAGCAGCGGTTTAACCGAGGATTAAGGAGCAATCTCTTTTTCTTCAGGGACAGCGCCGGTCATGAGGTCGATCTCCTTCTGGAGTCCGGACAGGCGGTTTATCTGATCGAGATCAAAGCCGGACAGACCGTTGCGTCGGACTTCTTCAGAGGTCTGAACTTCTACCGAAGCCTGAATTCGGATAGCGTTGCAGGCATGGGCGTCCTCTATGGAGGCGAACGCTGCCACACGAGACAGGATACCGATGTGTTTGGCTGTCGAGACATTCCGTCCCTCTATCAGTCTTCCGAGAACGCATTGAGAGAAAAGACGACATAATCGTAGCAATCCAGCGAGAGAGTATCAACGCCTATGTCACAACACATTCGTCCAGATGATTCACGACTTACCTGGCAGGGAGCTGTGTCTCTGCAATGCACCGATAACTGGGTGAAGCCCTGGCGAGTTCCGTTCAAGGAGCTTGCTTTCTTCGACTTCGGCACTCTGAAAGAGCGCGCAGGGGCGGCGGCAGGAGTACGGATCGCTTTCTACAGCACCACCGAAAGCCTCGCCGGCGCCGTCGTGCCCCACGCGGAAACAACGAGAATTGATGTCTGCTGCGATGGACAAATCTACGGCTCTCTGGACATGGCGGACAGGGATCGCTTCCAGTTCGAAGGGCTTCCTGCCGGGCACAAGTTGCTGGAACTTTGGCTGCCTCAGTTTGGCGGTTTCAGACTACGCTATCTGGAGGTAGACGACGGCGCGTCGCTTTCCCCCTTTCGGGATGGACGCCCTCGCTGGATTACCTACGGCAGTTCCATTACTCACTGCCGCGACGCCGAGTCGCCGACTCAGACCTGGCCAGCCGTCGTGGCGCGGGAGCACCGGCTTAACCTGACCTGCCTCGGGTTCGGTGGGCAGTGCCATCTGGACACTATGGTGGCTCGCATGATTCGCGACCTGTCCGCAGACTTTCTGTCGATGTGCATCGGGATTAACATACAGGGGAACAACTCACTGAATTCGAGGACCTTCCGCCCGGCGATTCTCGGGTTCGTCAAAATCATCCGGGAAAAACACCCGCAGCGCCCGTTTGTTATTTTGTCGCCTATCTGCTGCCCCGAGCGAGAGGTAACCACGAACGTCGTCGGATTCAGCCTCGAGGGGATGCGTGAGGAAGTCGCCGCGGCAGTCGCCACGTTGCGCGAGCATGGCGATACGAATGTACACTACGTCAGCGGGTTGGAAATCTTTGGCCCCGACCTTGTCGACCTGCTGTCGGACGGTCTCCACCCCAACGCAGAAGGCTACAAGGTCATGGGCCGCAATTTCCTGGAGAAGGTAGCAAGGGTGTACTTTGGGCCGGGCTGACAGTGGTTGGTAGATCGACTGCATACCAATTCACATCGGGGGCGCATGAGCAGCATTTTTCCATTTGGGAGGACTCCCCCGATTAGCGATGCTTGCGCCAACGCGCAAACGATAGCCCCTTACTGTTAAGTCTTGCCGCCCCATAGGCAAAAAGGCATGTCGGCGTGACGGCGTGCGCATTAAACAATCAGATGTGGAAGTGTAGGGGACGGTCGCCGTGCCGTTCTCCCTGCCGCCTTGCTGTTGCTTGAGAGCGAGGGAAGGAGAAATAAGGAACGGCGCGGTCCCGACGCGTCGGGATCTCCTACGCCAATTAAGTAAATCATCAAATATATTGTCCCCCCCAAAAACCGCAATGCCTGCAAAGATTTGCCTTCATTTCCGTGTTCTCCGTGATCTCTGTGGTGAGAAAATGGGGACAGAATTCATGACAATCTACTTACTCCGAAAAAATATTCCACACCAACATCCGA
>MNXM01000271.1 GCA_001872605.1 Armatimonadetes bacterium CG2_30_59_28
GGCGCTTTAAAGGAAAAACGCTTCTAACTCCTTTAGTATTACCCCGCACCGAGAGCCGCGCAAGTCCTCATGTCCCTATGGCTCCGAAGCGAGGACTCAAACTCCCATCGGTTCCACCCAAAAAGTGGTCGCAAGTTGTCAAAGTGCCTTGCATCTCACTGTACAAACAGTTATAATCTGCTCACGTGCTTAATCATCGCCTCTCCCTCGCGACATCTACGGCATCGCGAGGGAGGCAAAACCATCAACAGAAAAATAACGCAACACTATTGGTGCGCGCCCCAGTCGTACAGCAATCCTCCCCCCCGCGCCTTCTCCGCTCTCCACCCGCCGGGTTTGCCGTAACCCACAATGCTCGACTCGAAATGAAAGGGCTTGCCAATCAAGCCTTCATCAATGACTTTTCGCAGCGTTAGGTAATCCCAGTCCCAGCGGCGGTTATGGAAGACGCTCAGCATCGTATTGTTGCGTCTCGATGCTTCCAGCATTTGTTCCGCTTCCCGCGCGTCCATGCACATCACTTTGTCGGTAACGCAGTGTCGTCCGGCGTCCATCACCGTAACGGCCTGCTCGCAGTGAACATCATGCGGTGTCGCCAGCACGACCAACTGCACCTGGTCGTCCGCCAGAGCTTCATCGAGAGTCGCCCACGTTTTCACTGTCCACTTCGCCCCGGCCGCAGCGCGTTTCTCTGCCTGACTGGAAACGACTCCATACAGGTTCAATCCCTCGGCGAGGCTTACCAGATAGCAGTGAAAATTTCGCCCAGAAAAACCGTATCCAAGAACAACGACATTAACCATGGTATCCTCCAACCCCACATCATAGCGAGCCAGCAGCAGTGAAGTTCACAGAAGTTACCAGAGGGCTGGAGAAATGTCAAAACACCCCCGATATGCGCGTTTGACGCACCGCAGTTCCAGCAGTACAATCCCCATCTACGACAGCCCACATTTTGAGCAAGGATGGTCTACTGATGAAGAAGGTTCTGTTGTTTGTTGGAGGAGAGTACCACGACATCGCGGCCAATGGAGAGTTAATACGGAAGGCGCTGGAGGCGTCGGGGGAGAATCAGATCAGCGTTGTACGGGACACGAAAGCCCTGCGAGAATGCGCGAAGTATGACGCCGTTGCGCTCTACGCCCAGGATGACGTCATCGCCGACGGCGGCCAGCGATCCCTTGTCAACTTCGTCAAGGAGGGAGGCGCGCTGTTGGCTCTGCACAGCGCCAATGTCCTCCGCCGGTGCAACGACTTCTACCGCGAGATGCTGGGAAGCCGTTTCTTGACCCACGGTCCCATCGCGGAATTTGAGGTGTTTGTGGATTTGCCGGACCACGACATCGTGCGCCGCGTTCCCGATTTCAAGATCGTTGACGAGCTGTACAGTATTGAGCGGGACAACGATGTCGACGTTTTTGCGAGCGCGTTTTGGCACGGGAAGAAGGCGCCGATGGGCTACAGCAAGTCGTTCGGGAAAGGCAACGTGGTCTATCTTGCCAATGGGCATGATGAGCGGTCGCTCACGCACCCCATGTTTACAAAGATGATGTCCCGCGGGCTGGATTACGCGCTGGGCAAACGGGAGACCGGCGAAGTGCGCTGTGGCATCATCGGTTACGGTGGCGCCTTCAACATGGGGAAGCTGCACGGCAACCAGATCAACGCGTCGATCGGGATGCGAACCGTCGCCGTTTGTGACCTGGACAAAGCGCGCGCTGACGAAGCCACGGTTGATTTCCCGGATGCTGAGGTTTTCAACTCCGTGGACGCCCTCCTGAAGAAGCCCGACCTCGACCTATGTGTCATCATCACCCCGCACAATACACATGCCCCCATCGCTCTGAAGTGTTTGCGAGCGGGAAAGTCGGTAGTGTCCGAAAAACCCTTCTGCCTTTCATTGAAAGAAGCAGACGCAATGATCGCCGCGGCAAGGGAAAGCAACGTCACGCTGACCGTCTACCACAACCGTCGTTATGACGGCGACTACCTCGCGCTGAAGGAGATCATTGCGAGTGGGGTCATCGGGCGCGTCTTCAAGGTGGAGGCCAGTTTTGGAGGCTACGGTCGCCCCGGCCCCTGGTGGAGGTCGGACAAGAGAATCTCGGGGGGCGCCTTCTACGACTGGGGCGCTCATTTCATGGACTGGATTCTCAACCTTGTGCCCGAGCCCATCGAGTCGGTGAGTGGCCAGTTCTTCAACAAATTGCACTGGCACCACGTCACCAACGAAGACCACTGCGAAGCAAGCATCCGGTTCAAGAATGGCGTGGTGGCGTCGCTCCAGATGAGCGCGCTCAACTCTGTGCCCGTACCGCGGTGGCGTGTCCTCGGAACGGAAGGCGGCGTTATTGACGACCGGGCGGTGGAGGGTCACTTTACCGTCGTCAGCCATCGCACCGGAGAATCCGTGAAGATGCACATCCCCTTCAAGCAGGGCAAGTGGGATCGCTACTACCCTGCTCTGGCGGATCATCTACTGCGCGGTGAAGAACTGGTCGTCAAGCCCGAAGAGGCGCGGCGGGTGATTGGCGCCATTGAATACGCCGAACGCTCCGCCAAAGCAGGAAAGCCACTAACGATCCCGGGCGAAGGCAAGTGACGCAATCTGTGACAGATTGCACATCGGCGTTGACTCGAACACCCGCGAATGCAATAATCAAGGCACACTGGAAGGCGGAGACATTGCGATGGATGAAAAGAGACTGGATATATTGGATCGCGAACTTGCACGCCTTGCGAGCGAAGGCACCGTGGATGAGTACTTAGATGCCATGTTGAACCACCCAATACATGGTCGTCTGATTGAGGCGTTTGCCTTGGAGGAAGACGCTCCGGAGTTTGATGAGACGACCAAGCGCATCAAGGAGAGATTCGCCGGAAGAGAGGATGCATCACTTGCGACAACCGCGGGTGCTCTCGCTTGAGACCATCATATCCATCCATGACGGCTGGATAGCACGGAAGGGCGGTTCACTGGGAGTCTGGGAGCCCAATGTGCTACAGTACGCGCATGAAGCTCAGTTTTCACCCTACTATGAAGGCCTGTTCAAGAAAGCCGCCAATCTTGGAGGTCGCATCACCAAAGAGCACGCTTTTGTGGACGGGAACAAGCGCACTGGCTATTCATGCATTCAGCGGTTCCTCGCTCTGAACGGTTTCTCCTTTCGCCCTTCATTCTCCGACGCCTACGAGGTCTTTCGCCGCCTCGCTCTGGGAACCAACGTGCCGGGGGAGATTACCTACGAGGAACTTGCGCAATGGGTCGAGGCAAACGCCCTCCCTTTGTTGATGTTGGAGAGCTATGATGACGATTGATGAGATTCCATGTGCGAGCTCTGTAGACGGAACGGCGCCGCTGGTTGCAGACGCCGCTTACACGCCCAATGGCACGCCGAAACCCTTGGTTGCGGTGATGCACGGGTACAGCGGTGGCCGGACTGCGGTAGCGAAGGACCTCCGTGACTTTGCGGCGCGCGGCTTGTTCGCCATCGCTCCGGATATGCGAGGGCGAGGCGACTCGGCGGGGAAATGGGACAGCGGCGGGTTAGACGTGCATGACATCGTGGATGGCATCCTCGCTGCGATCCGCGAGTTCCCGCGGGAAATCGACGCAAACAACATTAGCATCGTCGGTTACAGCGGCGGAGGCGGGAACTGCTTTGCCGCCATGACGCGCTTCCCCGACCTGTTCCACGTGGTCGCTCCCTTCTTCGGCATCAGCGACTATGGGCTGTGGTATGAAACTTGCGGTCGGGAGGACTGCAACCGTGTGATGGTGGAGACGCTGGGAGGCACACCGGAGGAAATCCCCGACGTCTACCTGGCGCGCAACGCATGTCTCGCCGCCGGGAACAACGGCGCGTCGAAGCTGCACATCTTCTGGGACGAGGAAGAAACACAGTGCCCACCTGTTCTGAACGAGAACTTCATCGCCGCCTACCATGCTGCGGGTCACTCCAACGCCGCTGCCCACATCAGCCGCGTCGGGGATGAGTATCGCTGGCGTCACGGATATCGTGTGGATAACCCGATGCTGGAAGCAGCGGACGACATCATCTGTGACGAGGTCTTCTCTCCTCCGCCGGACTTGTCGTTGCCCCTCACCGGCACGCTGACCGTCTGTGGGTATCTCGTCACACGGCATTTTCAGGTGGTTGTAGAGGATGGACAACGAGGCGCCGTCGAAGTGGGATATGACCTGCGCGGACCGGAGCCCGTCGTGGATGTCCTCTCGAACCCGGGAGAGTGGAGTGTCTCGGTGTCTCCCGACTCACCGCTCAGCCTTCACTGAACACTGCCTCCTCACTCCTCACGGCACCACTTTCTCTATCCCTTTCATCATCAGCGTCACGGTCCAGTTGAGCGCTCCCTGAAGAGCGAATATGCACAGCACTCCAAAGAAGATGCCTGCCGCACCGATGCCGGTGAATCGCTCGAGAGTCGGGAGCAGGTGCTGCATCTTGATCCCGACGAATTGCATGAAGAGGCCTATCCCGAGAGGGATGGCGGTCAGTAGCAGGGCGCTGTACCGCGGCTGGGATGTGAGTGATTGGATTTCGTCCCGGATGCGGTTGCGGTCGCGAATCACGAAGGACACGCGGTCCAGAATTTCCGCCAATGAACCTCGCCCGCGATGCTGGAGGACAACGGCAGTGACGACGAGGTTGATGTCCGGCGAAGGCTTCTCCTTTGCGATTTTCTCGAAGGTCTCGATGACGTCCCCTCCCGATGACACCTTGTCGGCAATGCGGCGGAACAGACGCCCCAGAGGTTCCTGGATGTGCGGTGCGGTGGTCCGGAACGCCTGGGAGAGCGAGAAACCTGCTCGCATTCCATTGGCAAGTTGTATCAGAGCATCGCCCAACTGGCGTTCAATTTTGTGCGCATCACGCTTCCCCGCCGCCAGTCCGCGGTTGATGAGAAACGCGGATACCGCAAGCCCGATGAGGCAGAAGGCGGGAAATCTCGGGAGAATCGCGAACGCCAACACCTCCATCACCAGCAGCGGCACAAAGAAGACGTTCACGAAGATAAGCTTCGACGGCAGCTTTGCGGCTTCCTGCCGCGCCAGTTGTGTGCGACCCTCACGAATCTGATTGGCTTTATCCCGGAGCGTGTGGCCCACGTCGACGTTCATCGAGCGCGCTTGAAGCACGATACCCACAAAGTCGGTGAAGTCCGGGATGCCCAGTCGGGCGCTCAGCTCCATCCAAACCTCTCTTGGTTCGCGTCCATTGCGAACCTGCCTCGCCACTTCCATGCATTCTTCAGCCAACGGTCCGCCGAGACGCTCGGACACGTACTGGATAGCCCCATCGATTCCCGTCCCCGCCTCCACCGCGACGACCACCAAGTCGATCAGGTCGGGAACCTGCTTCTCGATGAGTTTCTTACGGGAAAGGGGCATCAGGTAGGCTCTTTCGGTGGGCGGCACCAACAGTCAGGGGTCAGGTTACTGCCGCGGCTTCACGTCGACGTGTTGTTCCCGCGGAAAGGGCATTGCGTATCAGGACTGTGACGGCCCCCGTGGGCGCGGGAGCGGGAAGACTCCGCTCCCGGAGCAACGCCACGTGTTCCTTCATTCCCCATTTTGCCTTGTAGATACAATCCTCAACCGAGTGGCCCACACCGGTGAATCCTTCAAGGTCGCTTGAGTAGAAGGCAAAAAACGTCGGGTCTTCGGTGGCCTCAATGATAAGCGAGTAGTCGAGATCAATCATTTTGTCACTCCCCCTCTCGAAGTCCTGCCGCCTTCAATACGGCCTGGCACGTGCCGGTGGGTATCTCTCGTGAACCATGATAGTCCACTCGTATGAGCGTGTCTACTCCCGTCCTGGCGTAGTAGCGGATGGATCCTTTCTGCTTCACAACGCGGAATCCATGCTTCTCCAACACGCGAACAAGCTCGCTGAATCTCAATGCGACGCCCACCTCATGTCCAACCTCACCCCAATTCAGCAAATCGCGGGAATGCCGGTTGCGCTCTGCAATACACGAATGAGAACATCCGGTTCATCGGTGCCAAGCAGGAACTGCTTCCCACTCTTCAGCTTCACGTGGACCGCCTGCATACCGGACACGTTGTAAGTAGGTCGTCAAAAATACTGTCCCTGCTGAAACGAAGACGGACATACCCGATTGATTCGGTAATCCCCCCGAACTTGTTTCGGGGGATGGTTAGGACCACGCTCACCGGAGGAGTGGA
>MNXM01000100.1 GCA_001872605.1 Armatimonadetes bacterium CG2_30_59_28
CAAACTGTCAAATAGCATAACCCCCACTACCTTTTCGAGAACTATGGGACAGTATTTTTGACCACCTACTTACCTTGCAGGCGTGGACCACCAGCTCCCAGGCAGCTTGAAATCTGGCCTGGGGCGACTGGCTCTGCCAGAACTGTAGATCAAAGGACCTGTCCAGTTCCTCAATACGTCCCCTGCGTTCGATAATGGTGTGTTTCATGGCGTGTGAATTATAGCATAAGATGCCCTCTGCGGGTTGGGCTGAAAGGGAGATTCCGTTGCAGACAGCGCGAAGGAACAGTAGTGCCAACCGATTGGAGAAACCCATGATAAACCGAGCAGACCTGATTGAGAAACAACTCTCTCTGAAAGAAGCCCCGCAGGTCGTCTTTGACGACGGCATACGCACCACGCTGACCCCCTCGCGCTGGGTGCCGATGCTATGCGAAAGGGCGCGACACGTCTCTTTAAACGGACAGTGGTCAAGTGGCCGTTTGATGTAGACGAGGAGGAACTTGTTACCGTCGATTGTGATGATTCGAGTTGGAGCGTCGCGGGGCATCCGGGGAAGGTCTTCTATTACGACGCCGAAGAGGATCCCGCCATCATTGAGAACTGCGATCGCGTGAACATGACCCACATCGACGATAGCGATGGCGCAGTGATTGACGCATGAAACCCAACCCAATTCTGGAAGAAGTCTGGCGGATCAAGGACCAACTGGCGACGGAGGCTGGTTACGACGTGGACCGCTTTTTTGAGAACCTGCGTAAGTGGGCGGAGGAACACCCGCACTCCGGCCCTGTCATTCACAATGCCGAGGAGTTGCGCCAACTCGTAGCGGCGGAAGAGCGCAAACGGGCCGAAGCTTCCGCGTGGGTGTTGAAGGATGCTCCACCGTCCGAGGAATAGCTCGCCCCCAAGGCAGCAACGAGTTGAATTCCGAGGGAAATCAGACAGCAAATGATCCACTGGGAAGGCGAGAAGCCAGGTCGGCAAGCTGGTGGATCCCCCGGAGATCCTGACCCACAGGGATACGCTGGAAGAGCTCGAGGGGAACCTCGCGGACGCATACCGTCTGGTGGCGCTCGATGATCCTGACCCGACAAACACCTCTCCCGACGATTCTCTCAGCGGAATAACCCAGCGGCGGCTACGAAGTAGACGCCGCCATTCGAATCTACGGAACGCTGATGTGGAAGCCGGAATGCGAGGGGAGGCTTGTAAAGGGAGCGGTGGACACCCTCAAGTCTGCGGGGATATAATCCAAACAGAAGTGGGCAGGAGGTGTTCATGAAGTCACTGGATGAAATCCGACGACAGCTTTCCGTGGGGGAATTCGAATTCAGCCGTCACGCTTTCCGTCGCGCAGTCGAGCGGAACATCAGCGACAAAGAGATCATGCACGCAGGTCAGACAGCGGAGGTCATCGAGGACTATCCTGACGACAAGTATTCGCCCAGTGGCCTGCTCCTTGGATTTACTCTCCAGGGCCGTCCTCTCCACGTTCAAGTATCCTATGCGGATGCTGAGCTTGTGAAGGTCATTACGTTATATGAACCTGACGAGAATGAGTGGATTGAATATTCGCAACGGAGGTGAGAGCGATGTTCCGATGTCACGTATGCGGTTCGAAGGAGGCTGACGATGGGTGGATGAACGAGGTCTTTCATATCGAGGGCAAGCCAGTGTTGGTTGAGGACATTCCTGCCAGTGTGTGCAGGCGCTGCGGTGAAGCAACCTTCAGCCGCGAAACCACTGAGCGGATTCGCGCGATGGTGCATGGTGATGCTCAGCCCTTGAGGTCAGTTGCCATGGATGTCTTTGAGTACGCCTGAACCATTCCTCCTTCCTCGCGTGTATCTTCAAGAACCACGAAGTCGCCACCGCCATCCGCCTCTATGGGACGCTGATGTGGAAGGAGGAGTGTGAGGGGAGGATCGTGAGGGAGGCGAGGCGCTTACTGACAGACATCTCCGATACCTGATAGAATAGCGGGCAGATGAGCTACGGAGGAGGGGATGAAGTCATGCAAAACAAGTACACAGCCGTCTTCCAGAAGCGCGGTCATTGGTATATCGCCTACGTTGAGGAAATCCCAGGAGTCAATACGCAAGGTCGCACTCTCAAAGAGGCGCGTGAAAACCTTCGCGAGGCGCTTGACCTGATTCTGTCCGCCAATCGTGAATTGGCGGGGAGACAGCAGACAGGGGCGAAGGTCCGCCGAGAGCCCTTGTTGTTGGAGATTCCAGCGTGAAGCGGCGGGACCTGATGAGCCACATCTTTGCGGAGGGCTGTCGGATTCTTCGTGAGGGGCACAAACATACGGTCGTCTACAACCCCGCCAACAACCTCACCTCTTCCGTGTCACGTCAGCGAGAGATTGACGACTTCATGGCGCGGAAGATATGTCGTGATCTGGGAGTCCGAGAGCCGTAGCCACCCACTGAGCGATATCATCACTCACGTCACCCGACAGCGATGAGAGAGCATTCTCAAGGGTCACATCACTACGATGCCAAGGAGCTGAATCCCAATGGAAACGAGACAGCAGATGATCTACTGGAAAGTTGAGCAGTTCTGGGGCGGCAAGTTCGTGGATCATCCGGCGGTCGTGACCCAGGGGGGAAGAGCTGAAAGGGCTGGAAGAGAACATGGCTGACGCGTTTCGCCTGATGGTGGGCGATGATGGCCGGGGGAGAACGATTTGAAATACCAAGGGAGGATCCAAGAAGTGAATGATCTCAAAGAACAACTATCCAAGTACCTCAACGACCTGTGGCAAGCGGCGAACGGAAAAATGAAAGTTGGCGGAGTCACGTATCAGATCAGTACCGAGAAAGATTTGGAGAGACATGTAAAGATTGGGGCGGAGGGTGACACAACCTTGCTCAGGGTTTTGGGTTACACAGCCAACGATATTGAGGATCACCCCACGCTACCAGTGGAGGTGGGTCGGCAGGTACTGAATCTCGAGCCTGATTATGTTCTTCTCCACCAACGGAAGCCCACGGCGATACTGGAGTTGAAGGCACCGCCCCCCGGAGAAGATCTGAACGATCCGAGGTGGGTTAAGCAACTTCGATCGTATTGCGTAGCTCGCAATGCACCCATCGGAGTTCTCTTCAACGGAGTCGAGGTGCGGCTGTATATCAACACGGAAATGAAGAAGTTAGAGAGATTTGCGGAGCGGTTTCGTGACGAGCCCGTGGCCGCAGGTAGCCAAAGCAATGTCAAGCGGATGGTTGACATTCTCGCAAACATCTCCCCCGGATCGCTGCGGAATGATCCGGTAGCCGTCGCGGTTCGCTTGGGAGGAAAGCGGCTTAAGGAGATTATTAAGGAGGGTATCGATCTGGCACGGCAACAAGCCATTGTTGAGCGAATTGAGCAGATCAAGAATGTGCCTCCTGACTACCTGCTACACGCGATTGCAGGAGAGGACGATGCATGGGGTGATATGATCAAAAGCCTACGATCGATCAACTGCGGACTGCGTGGGTCAGTCCATCTATCTCCTGGCGACCCCTGAAGTCTTTGACTTCTCAAGATGTCACTTGGCGGAGACCGAGCAAGTTCCGTCTTCCCGACGGCACAGAGGTACCGGTTGCAAAATGGAAATACATGCTCGTGGAAGCCTGCAAGTACGTACTCACATGCTCACCAGAGCTCCAGATACCTCTGATTGACTGCAATCACCGTAAATACCCCCTCATTGGGTTGGAAACACTCCCTCCCAAAAGGGGCGAAGAGATTTATGCTAACGGCCAGACTTACCAAGTGCACATTACCTACTCAGCCTTTGAATGTGTCGAAAACACAATTCACGTGCTGGAACAGGCAAAGGGAATAAGCAGGACATCGGAACCTGCTGTTCTTATTCGTTCGGAGAAGCAGCGTCAGGATGGCCGGGAAAATGGGAAGTAGCAATGGAAGAAAACCGCGTGGGGGGATACGATCCCGTCCCCGGCGAATGGAGGTTCGGAGTTGCCGTTGCCGATCATAGCTGTGGACCTTCCATTGTTCGTCCGCTTCACCAACGACCCCTGGTCTGGCGAGGGATTCCGCACGCAGGCCTTCGCTCTCGATTACGCCAAACTGCGCGAGGCCGGCGTCGAGGCAAAGCGGCCCTGGGCGGGGTGGCTGGCGGAGCAGGTATTGCTCGGCTTGCACCGGGAGCGGATGAAACAAAGCGTGTTTGTGGGCTATCATCATGGACCCGATGTTGTGCTGCTCCGGTTCTTCAGCCGGTCGGACAGGCACTTCATCGAGTGCCACAAGTTGCTTCGGGAAGTCCTCATGGAATCCGGCGCCGGGGTCTGCAACCGCCCTGTTTGTCCCCTTGTGTTGCTGGACGTGGAGGAGAGTGCCGAGTGCTCTCGCCTGTTCCCTCTTCCGGAGGACGACAAGCCCGGGGTTCTGGTCGTTGACCACGGCTGCTTTCTGGCGGGTGTGTGCATATCGTTCAAGAAGAAGGAGGCGGACTACATCCGCCAGCACCCAGAGAAATATCCGGACTACGAGTTGGTCCCCACGGAGGAGCAAGGCGTCCTCTCCATCGGGCGAACGAGAGTCTCCTACTTCAACCGCTTTGCGTGCAGCAGCGAATGACAGAGGTCACGGGATGTTGAAAGACCTTGCGTGGTTAGCCGGGTGTGCGGTGGGGTTCCTCGTGGGTGCAGCGGTAGTAGTGTTGCTTGCGAAGGGATGCTAGGGGCTGGTGACACCGCGAGGCTCTCTGTCATTCTCATTGCAGGACGAGTCAAGAAAGCAACTTGCAGAGCTGAAGGCAGCGAGTATAATGGGGCAGAATTCGGTGAAGTGGCCCATAGGTGAGTAGGTCAGGGTGTGAGTCGGGGAGGTGAGTGGCATTGTGAGTCCAGTGATTGACCGTCCGCTGAGAGAGCAGGTGCATGGGTTTGAGCGCCAGGCGCGTCTGGCGAGTTTGAAGGGAGAAAGGTTGGAGGTGCAACCGGAAATGGCCGGTGTGCTCGCCGACTATCTCCGCGATTCTTTGGCGGTCGCCGAAGATCAGACGTGGTTCTGGAGCGAAGAGTGGCAAGATGGAGAGCGGGAGGCCGAGGCCGATATCGCCGCCGGCCGATTTGAGGTCTTCGACTCCATGGAAGACCTGATCGAGGACTTGGGATGGCCGCAATGAGGTACATCCGCACAGAGCGATTCAGGAAGGCGGCAGCTCGCTTACCTGTTGAGATTCAGGCCAAGGCGCGCAAAGCATTCATGCTCTTCAAGGACAACCCGCGACACCCCTCGCTCCACGTCCAACGAGTTCAGGGGATGCCCGACGTGTGGGAGGGGCGCCTTGATATCCACTATCGGTTCACCTTCCATTACGAGGGCGGTGCGTGCGTGTTCCGGAACATCGGTCTCCACCCAATTGTCGAATGTGAGCCATGAGCATCGGCGCGAGGACTTCATCGCAGAACAAGGGAATAGGAAAGGAAAAGGACGATGCGATGCATAGGACCCGAGGAGAAGAAGCTCCCGTTTCCCACAAAGACCCTACAAATCGGCGACGACACCGTGGAGGAGTATCTGATACCGGACGACAAGAAGGCGGAGGTCCTGGAGCAACTCTACATCTTTGAGGACGTGCCTTCCCTCGACGAGGAACGCTTCGACCTGCATGAGGGGAAGAAGTTCCATGTCCGGGATTACCGGGTGACGTGGGAGCATGGACGGAACTGGCTTCTAAGCCCCTACTTCGAGTCGAGCGGGGGCAGTGTTATTGACTGGATGCCTGCCGACTTCGGACTGGAATCCTAACGCAAAGTTGCGAAGGGCCAAAGGGCTTTCACTGAATCTCTCTATGCGGCTTTGCGGCTTTGCGTTGCATTCCAGTATTGCGCCTGATCTGCGCATGATTTCAGTTTTGAGGGCTTAACGCGATTGTCGTTGATAATTCTCAACAGATCGCTGAAGTCGGAGTTGACGAACATCGATCCCCTTTACCTTGCAGGCGTGGACCACCAGCTCCCAGGCAGCCTGAAATCTGGCCTGGGGCGACTGGCTCTGCCAGAACTGTAGATCAAAGGACCTGTCCAGTTCCTCAATACGTCCCCTGCGTTCGATAATGGTGTGTTTCATGGCGTGTGAATTACAGCATAAGATGCCCTCTGCGGGTTGGGGTGAAAAGGAGATT
>MNXM01000190.1 GCA_001872605.1 Armatimonadetes bacterium CG2_30_59_28
TGGCGCATACCTGGCTTGCCGCTCTCCGTCTCAAAACGAATAAAAAGGGGCAGTCTCCCCAGAGCTTGCAGAACTGACGGTTCCGGAAGTGCGACACTTGCTGGAAATTGCTCTGCCCCTGCCACCGCACTCGACGGAGTTGCGTCTGGGTTGGTCGGATTGGCGTCGCAGCAAGCGCCGACAGGCACGCCTCAGTCACTATCGTCGCAGGGGCTTCAAGCTCCCACCCGATGGGGACAGGTGTACGTGACGTAATGAAATACGGTTGTAGTATTAAGGCATGGGCGGATGAGGGCGCGGATCGCCCCCTGTACCTCTGGCTCTACTACACCTTCCCTGTTGAAACGGCGCGGAACGGCAAATACCACTGCTTCCCCGGCTTCTTCGCCCACACCGTGGACAAGCAGATGAAGCTGTTTCACAAGCTGGGCTACCGCGGCATGTTCCATTGCGGCTACGGGCAAGACGTGGAGGCGTACGTGACCTTCAAGTTGATGGACGACCCCGGTCAGAAGATCGAGAAGCTGCTGGATGAATACTTCAGTGGGCTCTATGGCGCGGCGGCCAAACCGATGGAGGAACTGTACGCGGCGATGGAGAAGGTCTATACCGACCCTCGCAACTATCCGAAGGAACGCGTTAGCGGAGCCCAGCTGTCGTGGGGGTGCCTCGGAACAGAGGAACGCATGGCACAGTTTGAGCGATTGCTGCAACAGGCAAAGTCGCTCGCGAAGACGGATCGGGAGAAGCGCAATGTCGAGTTGTTCGAGTTGGGCACCTGGAGCTACATGACCGCTGGCAGACAGAAGTTCGTCGATCGCCAGAAAGCGCCGATCCCCTCCGCGAAAGCGCCACGGGTGCCCGATGCGAGTGGCGTGCTCAACTACGTGCAATGGGAAAAGGCCGCAGCGCTGGACGAGAGATGGTACGACCGTGGGGGAGCGGAACCTTCGGCGCGCAAGTTTGAGGGCCGCGTCGCCCACGATGGCAAGTACCTCTATCTGGAGCTCACCGATGACTGCGACACCAGCAAGCTGGTCTCGTCGGCGATGGTGTTCCCGTACGATGACTGGGAGGTGTTCGTTGCAGCTCAGCGCGCGGTTCCTTACCGGCAGTACGCCGTCGGACCTTCCGGTCTTATCACTGCTCTCGCCCATGGGGAGATCAATTTCCGCATGAACGTCCCCATCGAAGATCACGGTGTCAAGGCCATGTCCGATACATCCAATCCGAAGAAATGGGTCACGCGCATGGCCATCCCTCTTCAGCAGGCGATTCCCGGCGGCGTGAACCCGGGTGAAAAGGCGTATATGAACATCATCCGCGTCACCGGCCCCGCACTCACGGGCACGGGAGGGCTGGGCATCGACACCTGGGTGTCCTACTGCACCGTCCACGAAGCCGACCGGTTGGCAGAGATTCTGTTGGAGTAATAGAGAAACGCTTCCGCGTTTCCCATTTTCATCAGACGAAAAGGCACAAGGATGAATGTGACCCACACTTCCGGTTCTGTTGTCGTCTCCAACCTCAACTACCGTCTCGAATTGACGGACGCGGCCTTGCGGCTGACCAACCCGCGCACGGGTCACCTACTGCTGGACTGTCCGTCCCCAGTCGTCTACTGGCCGAGCTTCTATCCAGAGGGCGCAAGCTGGAGACTTGATCACTGGGACGCGATCACGCGCAGCGCGGGGCCGGTTGAAATTTGTATCGAGGCAGTCAGCAATGGCCACGAGGCAGGGCGCCTGCTGAACATCATGCGCTGCTTCCCGGAGCACGTTGAGTTGGGGGCCTCGCTCAAGGTGAAAGCTGGCGCCACACTCGTCGACTGAACCCTGCTCGCGCCTCTACTGTTATGTGGCCGTTGACGCGCAGCGGTAAAGGAGCGCCACGATAGAATTACAGTGTCGTTTCGTATGAGAACCCGCTCCCTTCTTTTCCCACGAGAACATGGCGCGTGGGCGATGTGGCTGGTCCCCTTCTGCATGGGAGTGGCGATCGGCGGCAGGATTACGCTGGCTGTGGTCTCCCTGCTGTTCGTCTGTGCGGGATTGTTCTGCATGCGCTCAGCCCTGGGGACGTTGGTGAAGAGGTGGGCGCGTGAGACCGAAAGGCGTGAACTGCTACGCGGCGCTGGTCTGTATGCAGTCGCCACGGCGATGTGCGCCATTCCACTGCTCAAACATGGGGAGCTGCGATTGCTCGCCCCGCTCGTGGCGCTCTTCCTTTTAGCCGACCTGCTGTTTGTTGCGCGGCGGTGGGATCGTTCGCTGCCCTATGAGCTTGCGGGAATCGTGGGGTTGGCGTCCGCCGGGCCAGCGGCTCTCTATATGACCCAGCGCCAGCTCAGCGAGTCGATGGCCTGGTTGTGGCTGTTCTGCCTGCTTTACATGCTGGGGACCGTCCTGCACGTACGGCTCCTCAAGACGGCCATCCTGCGCAGGAACACTCCCTTTTCCATGCGTAACAGGAGCGCCCTGGGCATTCCCTCGCTGACCTACTTCTGTGGTCTCATTCTGCTCCTTCAACTTGGTGAAGCGGCGGGCTGGGTTCCTGCTCCTGTTTGGATCATCTATCTACCTTCGCTTCTCAAGGTACTTTACACCCTCTCGCAAATTGGCAGGAAACCCGTCAAACTCCCGCGCGTGGGGATATCCGAGATCTTCCACGCGGCACTGTTCGGAGTGCTGGGAGTATGGGCCATGCGCGCGTAACGGCAAGTCTGTTTCAGAGACAGGCAGGGCTCCTGCCCGATCACTCAATAAAGAACCGAGGGAGTTCCGATGAAGTTCTCTGCTACCAGCGTGATGCTGCCAAAACATGACATTGTGCAGACATGTGCACTCCTCCAGCGACTGGGGCTCGATGGAGTCGAATGGCGTGTGCGGCGAACGCCGCCTGGCCAGGGAGACGCCGAACCCAGCTCGTGGGGTCGCCATCTGACCGATCTGTCGCCTGACAACATCCTGTCCCACGCTGATGATGTGAAACAGGTTTGTAGGGATCACGGGCTTGCGGTGGCCACCTTTGCGTCCAACTGCTCCGCGACCGACCTGGAACAGGTGAAGCTGATCGCCGAAGGCGCACAGGCGTGCGGGTGTCCGCGGGTGCGTATCGGGTGCCCGCGAGGGTATGATGGATCGGTAAGCTACCACGACCTTTACGACGAGGCAGTGGAGGCGTTTGGACAGGCGCTGGAGATCACACGCGCGTTCGGCGTTAAAGCGCTGGTCGAGATGCACGGCGGCACCATCCACCCCAGCGCGTCGTTGGCGCATCGTCTCGTTTCCAACTTCGACGCGGCAGATATCGGCGTCATCTACGATCCGCAGAACATGGTGATCGACGGCTACGAAACCACTTCACTCGCCATTGAGCTGCTTGGCGAATACCTCGCGCACATCCACGTGGGCGCGCACCGGGCGGAACCGACGGAACTGGACAGCAAAGGGACGCAGCAATGGTCGTGGCCGGGGTGCCCGATGGGGAAGGGACTGTACAACTACCCGAAGATGATGACGGCGCTCCAAGAGTCCGGTTACGCCGGGTTTATCTCCATCGAAGACTTCGACCCGTCCCGGTCTGAGGAAGAGAAGCTGCGCGAAGGCATCCGGTATCTGCGGTCGTTGCTGTAGCCGGGTGCGGCCCCGAGGAAGCGTCGCCATCTCGGAACACGCCCTCGAGTGTGCGTGCGCGGAAAACCGAGGTTCCTACCGAGCCGCGGGGCCGTTTGGCTCCTCGATCGAATGACTCAGGAAAGCCTCGATGATCGTTTTTTGCGCGGCGGTCTCGATCACCGCGTTCATCTCCTGGACCCCGAGCACAAACGTGAGGAAGTTGTTTGCGTGGCCATCTTGCAGCAGGTTGCGAGCGGCTTCAGTCTGGCCAATCGTGGACGCCTCGTTGAGCGACTTCAGCGGCTCCCACCGGCACCCGCCGAATTGCGACTTCGAGCAAGTCTGGAACTCCGGGCATTGCGACCAGCAGGCGCCGGTGCGATGCTTGTAGGTCGCTCCAATCCCGAAATGCACCTGCCCAGCCTGGTTGGTGATTCTCGCGCTGCGGAACGCGAGCGCTTTGAAGAGAGCATCCATCAGGTCTGAGGACGTTGGGTTCGCCTTTTTCTCCAGCGCGACGCGGGTATCGCCAAAGCGCCATCCCTCATCAGGAACCAGATGAATCTGGATGGGCGAGTTGACACCGAGATCGTTGTGCAGCTCGATATCGACGCGTACCTTTTCGGCTGCCAGCGCAAGATGCTCTTTCGGCTGAATGCCCGAAGTCTCCGAATGCTGCGAGCGACGCTTCGATGCATCGACATCTCCCCAGTAAGACTCCAGCCCATCCTGCCGAATGCGCGCGATGCGAGCGCGGCAACTGGCGATGGTGGAGCACCGCACGCCGGTCTTTTCCTGAATCCGCTGATACGCGTCAGTGGCCTTCTCCAGCGAATCACCGAAGTGCAGCACCTCGCCGCGGTTCCAGGCGCGCGGGGTAACCTCGTTGGCAGCGACAATCCTCAGCTTCCCGAAAGCGTGCTCAAAGTCCGGCGCCTGGTCGCGGAGCACCTTGATCTTTTCCTTCGTTCGGCTGCTCGCGCGTTCGTCAGCGCGGGCATCGATGTAGCGCGTTGTCACCACGAAATAACCGTAAGCGTCGAGCAGATAAATGGTTTCGATGCCCAGAACATCCGGGTTTACTCCGCTGCCTTCATCCTTAATGATCGGGATGAGCGCGACTTTCTTGAACGGACTGCCAAGCTGTCGATAGCACTTGGCGAGAGGATACGTTCGTGTGCGCTTCGGTGTTTCCCACTGAGCAATATCGAGATGGGTGCTATCGACCTTCAGCCGCCAGATGGATCGCTCAAAGGACGACTGCAGAAACTCCTGCGGCGACACCGGAACATACTCTGCATCGACCCCCTCCAACTTCTGCGGAAACGTCTCGAAGTTGCAGCGGTACTTCGACGTGTCGATCGATGATAGTCTGCCATGCAGATAGATGGAGTCGACGGCCATGGAGTGTCAGCGCTACCCCGCAATGATAGATCCCCGCCGCGGCGAAATGCTTGACGGAACCTCAGGATTAGAACTGCCGGATGCGATCTTTGGGAGCGTTGCACAGGGGGCATCTATCCGGCGCGTCGCCTTCTCCCGTCCAGCCGCAGCACTCGCAGACGCCGACACTACCCAAGTCGACATCGCTGCCGGCATCGACGGCTTCCCTGGCTCTCTCGTAGAGCGAGCGGTGTACCTTCTCGGCTTCGAACGCGCGAAAGAAGCTCTTCTTCGCTCCTCCCTCATCCTGCGCCTCAGCGACGGCAATGTAAGCCGGGTACATCTCGGATACCTCAAAATCTTCTCCACCGATGGCGATCGCGAGATTTCCCGCTGTTTTCCCGATTCCTTTGAGTGTGCGCAGATGCGCGGTAGCGTGAGCCTGCTCTGCAAAGGACGCCGCGGCGAACAGGCGCGCGACATTCGGTTTGCCTTCGGTCTGTGCCTTCTCCGAAAACGACAGGTATTTCATGTGGGCCTGGCTCTCCCCGGCAAAAGCTGCTTTTAGGTTCTCTTCGGTCATTGCGCGCATGGGCGTTTCTCCTTTGGGTGTTCCCTCCACAGGCCACGCCGTTCTCGAACGGGCGTGTATCCACCTGCTGGGATTGGACTCCCAGCAGTGTACCTCACTGCAGTCGCAACGGCAAGACGCAAGGGGGTGCACAAAAGTGATCAGTCGTCAGAAGGACGCAATGCCGTCATTGCGAGAACCCCTGTACCGCGCGCGGTGGTGTTCGTGTAGGCAAGAACCGACAAAGGGGGATGACGTATGGCGGGGTTCAGTTTCTGAGCAGGAACGAGGCTATTCCCTCCACCGATTACCAAGGGTTCTGTAGTTGGCAAATTTGCAGTTCTGGTGGGTAGGAGGCGTCTCCAAACGGCGAACTCACAGAGTTGGATGTCTGGAGACGCCTCTACATTTGGTGTCCACCGAAATTTGCCAAACTACATTGAGGTTCTACTAAGTAGGTGGTCAAAAATACTGTCCCATAGTTCCCGAAAAGGTAGTGGGGGGTTATGCTATTTGACAGTTTGATTCGGTAATGGCATTCCCTCCTGACTTGTTCCGGGGGAATGTTAGGTTCGCGCTACAACCCGGACGCCGCGCAAC
>MNXM01000283.1 GCA_001872605.1 Armatimonadetes bacterium CG2_30_59_28
CGAATAGGCGAATAGGCGAATAGGCGAATAGGCGAATAGGCGAATTGGCGAATAGGCGAATTGGCGAATAGGCGAATATGCGAATTAGCGAATAGGCGAATTGGCGAATTGGCGAATAGGCGAATATGCGAATATGCGAATTGGCGAATTAGCGAATGTTGGAGCGAAGCGGAAACCCCGAGGCCTCGGGGCGGGGAGGGAATAGTTGTGGAAGAACATGAAGTTGAAGAATGTTCACGTCGGGATTTTGTTCGTTCAGCGGTTGGCATAGGTGGACTTGCGATGTGCGCGGGGTGCTCCGCCTTTGCGAGTACCCCGATCTACCGGGGGAGGGACTACCCGGTTAAGGTCATCACGGACCTTCCGCGGAAAAAGGAGACGACGCCGGTTGTCGCCAAATACTGGCGTCAGACTGGGGCCACCGTGCAGTGTGTTCTTTGCCCCAAGTACTGCCAGATTCGTGAAGGCGCAATGGGGCCGTGCCGCATTCGCGTCAACAAGGGAGGAAAGCTGTACACAACCATTCACTCCACTCCGTGCATTGTTGCCACAAACTCGATTGAGCAAGGCCCCATCTATCACGTCACCCCGGGTGCGCGATACCTGGCTATCGGCACGGCTGGCTGTAACCTGCGCTGCAAGTACTGCCAGAACTGGCAGTACAGCCAGACAACCGCCGAAGACACGGCAAACTACGATATGCCGCCATCCAGAGTGGTGGAGACCGCGAAGAAACTGAACTGCCGGGGATTGCTTTTTGCCTATACCGAAGGAGTCCTCAGCATGGAGTACACGATTGACTGTGCCAAGGCGGCAAAACATGCCGGCATGAAAAACACCATTATCACCGCTGCCTACGTTGACGAGGAGCCGTTGAATGACCTGCTCCCGTACTTGGATGCCATGCGAATCGATCTGAAAGGCTTCACCGACAAGTTCTACCGAGACGTGACCGCATCGACCCTTCAGCCGGTGCTTGATGCAATCAAGGCAGTGAAGAAGTCAGAGACGTGGCTCGAAGTTGTCAACATGGTTGTTCCCGGCTTCAACGATGATCCGGTGGTTTTCAAGAAAATGGCGGAGTGGCTGCTGCAGAACGTGGGCCCTTTCACTCCCCTCCACGTTTCCCGCTTCTACCCAGCCTACAAACTGCGCAACCTTCCCAGCGCGCCGGTCTCCACTGTTGAGCGGCTGAGGAAGATTGCCCGCGATGTTGGGATGCGCTACGTCTATCTCGGTAATTGCCCGGGAAACGAAGCGCAGAATACCTACTGCTACAAGTGCGGACAGATGCTGATCCACCGCATCGGCTACGTGGCCGTCGACAAGATCGAGTTGAAGAACGGGCGGTGCCGCTTCTGCAGCGCCACAATCCCGGGTGTCTGGGCGTAAGAACTCGTCCAACATTAAACCCGCGCCTATTCCGGGACGCCGGTGCGGAATTTCTGGCAAACAGATCGAGAAACCGCGGAGTTGTTGTTGGACGAGTTCTAAGTTGGCGACCGATGGCCGTCGCGCAGTAAGGCTGTAAAAAACGCGTGGACGGGAGTGCGAACCCAATGTTGACTGGAGGACGGTTGCGGCATGAGCCACGGAGAGCATGAATGGACGCAGATGGTTACCGGCCGCGAGACGTGTGCCGGGCAACGCAATGTCGTCATCAGCCCTTCAGGCTTCATCTCACGTCCTGCGTCACCCGCCTCCATCCACACGGCGTTCACGCCTCACGGCCCATCAGTCACCGATCACCTCTCATCTCTCTCCCGTCGCCGTTTCCTGCAACAGACGGCCGCCGCGGGTGGGGCATTGTTGCTGGGAGCGTCGAGAAGGGGAGAGTCTGCCGTCGAGACGCGACAGATCGGGCGCGTTGCGCGTTTCTTTGACCCGAGGTTTGGGGGAGACGACTTCGACCTTGCTCGTGCGCGCAAGGCCCTCGATACGTGCATGTCCTCGCTCTTCAAGGTGGGGAATCCGGCAGAAGCCTGGAGTGCGCTCTTCAGTCCGTCTGATGTCGTTGCCATCAAAGTCAACTGCCTCGGGGGCCCCAACCTCTCCACGCGGCCGGGGTTGGTTCAGGCCGTCATCGATTGTTTAGTCGCAGTGAATGTGAAACCCGGCAATATAATCGTCTTCGACCGGAAGAGCCGCGAACTGGCCGGAACAGGTTACACGGTGTCGCAGGCTGCGGGAAGTCCCATCGTTGCAGGGACTGACGAGCTGGGTGATTACGAGACAAACCTGACCAGGCAGGGGACGATTGCCTCCCGGTTGTCAAAGGTTGTCTCTTCGATCTGTACAGCCATTATTAACGTGCCGATATTGAAGGATCATAAGATTGTCGGCGTGTCCGCCGCGTTGAAGAACTATTTCGGGGTGATTGACAATCCCAACAAGTACCACGACAGCGCCGGTGACCCCCATGTGCCTCACTGCTTCACCATCCCCTCGATATTGGGAAAGGATCGGCTGACCGTGTGTGACGCCCTGACTGCCAGCTTCCACGGCGGGCCCGGGTACGATCCCAAAGGCGTGTGGCGTCCCTCCTGCATCCTGGTGGCGACTGACCCTGTGGCGCTGGATTACGTTGCCTGGTACATGGTCGAACACCAGCGTCAGCAGCAGGGACTAAAATCTCTCGCCCAGGAGAACCGGAAACCGGAATACATCTTTACATCGGCAAAGATGGGGCTGGGGATCAAGTACCCGACGGAGACCAAGGTTATTGATTTGCGGGCCTGACGCGGCGCGCCGCACTTCGGGATGCTCCGAGCGCCACATCCAGGCAATCAAAACGGGGCCGCGCAGCGCACGGCCCCGTCCTTCTTCATCGCCCACGGTCGCTCATGTTTCTCAATCTGATACTTGCGGCAGATCTGCCAGCGATCTGCAGAGTGCCTCATCCGGGTGCGCGTAGTCCACCATTTCCCCGGAAAGGTAGCTGTCATAAGCGGCGAGATCGAAGTGACCATGTCCACTGAAGTTGAAGGCGATGCACTTCTCCTCACCAGTCTCCTTGCATTTCATGGCTTCGTCGATGGCGGCCTTGATGGCGTGAGCCGTTTCCGGCGCAGGGATAATGCCCTCACTGCGAGCGAAGGTCATCGCCGCATCAAATACGGCGGTCTGCGCGAAGGCTACCGATTCGATCACGCCTTCGGACTGCAACTGGCTCACGAGCGGTGCCATTCCGTGGTAGCGCAGTCCTCCCGCGTGGATCCCGGCAGGCATGAACGTATGCCCCAACGTGAACATCTTGACCAGCGGCGTGAGTTTGGACGTGTCGCCGAAGTCATAGGCGTACTTCCCGCGGGTCAGGCTTGGGCAGGCGGTAGGTTCTACTGCAATCAGCCGGCAGTCTTTTCCTTTCAGCTTCTCAGGAATAAAGGGGAACACGAACCCCGCAAAGTTGCTGCCTCCTCCAGTGCATCCAATGAGAATATCCGGTGAATCTCCAGCGATCTCGAACTGCTTCTGCGCTTCCAGTCCAACGATCGTCTGATGTAGCAGAACATGATTCAGCACACTCCCGAGAGAGTACTTTGCAATCTCATCTTTGGCTGCCACCTCAACGGCCTCACTGATGGCAATTCCGAGGCTGCCCTTGCATTCCGGGTCTTGGGCGAGGATCTGCCTGCCGCATTCCGTCCGATCGGTCGGACTTGCGTAGACGTCGGCGCCCCAGGTGTGCATGAGGGTTCGACGATACGGCTTCTGGTGGTAACTCACCTTCACCATGTAGACTTCGCACTTGAGACCGAAGAGATTGCACGCAAATGCGAGAGCGCTTCCCCATTGTCCCGCTCCGGTCTCCGTGATGAGCTTTTCGATGCCCGCTTCCTTGTTATAGTAGGCTTGAGCCACTGCGGTGTTGGGCTTATGACTGCCTGCGGGGCTGACCGACTCATTCTTGAAGTAAATGCGCGCGGGCGTTCCCAGAGCTGCCTCGAGGCGATGAGCGCGCACCAGCGGGGAAGGCCTCCAGAGGGCGAGGATGCGTCGGATGTCGTCGGGGATCTCAACCCATTCGTCCGGGCACATTTCCTGGCCGATGAGAGCCATCGGGAAGATCGGCGCCAGATCGTCGGGACCAACGGGTTGCCCCGTCCCTGGATGAAGTGGTGGTGCGGGAGGGTTTGTTAGGTGTGGTGCGATATTGAACCACTTCTGGGGCATTTCCTTCTCTGAAAGAAAAATCTTGGTGTCCGTCTCTGCCATGAACTCAACCTCCGTTTAGTTGAAAGATGTCGGATCAAGTTCCGACCTGCAAGCGTCCAATCAGCCCCGACATAATACCGCATTTTATGGGCAAACGCCAGAGGGATGGAAATGGATTTTGCAGTGCGATCAACGGATCCCGGGAGACGTGACGGCGGCAAGCAGGCGGTAGTCAACGGCGCTATTACCGTAAATCTTATTGGCACCCGACTGCGAATGGACGGCTGAAACCGCGCCCTTCCACACGCGTTTCTCGTGGGGCGGGTCTCTGCTACGAGGGAGTCCTACGATTCGTTCAACATTGCATCAATGAAGCGGACATCAATCCGGGTCTGATCCACGACGCTTTCGGGCGGCAGACTGCCGTACTCGCTGTGGAAGCTGATCGGCCCGTCGAAGTGGTTGCGATTGATAAGCTGACACAGGGCCTTCCATTCGACATAACCCAGTCCCATCGGTACGACGCGAATGCTCCATCCTCCGTTGGGGGATGGTTGCCGGATGAGATCCTTGAGAGCGAAGGCTGAAAGGTACTCACCGTCGATGCTGACGGCCATTGCGAGGGGCTCGCCGACGATGGTGAGGTGTCCTGTATCGGCGAAGATGCCGACATGCTGTGGGTCAAACCCTTGAACGAGGTTACGCGCTGCACAGGAGTTCAGCCCCATCGACGAACCTGAATGATTGTGGACGATCACTTTGACGCCGTGTTTCTCGCACAATCTGCAGAGTCCCTCCAGGTCTCGGCGACAACGTTCGAGCGTCGCCCAGTAACCGTCGTCTGCCATGTGCCAGTATCCAAGTTTGATGAGTCCGACTCCCGCGTCGGCACACGCACCGAGAAGCGTATCCGCATAGTCAATTTCGGCATTGGTGAAATCGCCGGGGGTGGTGACGAGAGGTATGGACAACCCGGCCGCCTCCAGTGTCTTTGCCGCCATGGGAAGCGCCGTGGAGGCGTTCTCGGGGTTGACGGGATGCCCCGGGCGAACGCACAAGTCCGCGCCGGCAACTCCTGCCGACTGAAGCGCGTCGGCAAGTTGATGGATGTCGTAGCTCTCCAAGTGTTTCGTAAACATGATCTCTTGCACGGCAATTCCTCCTGAACCCACACGGAGTTGAGTTCCGTGTACAAGGAGCAGTCATTGTAGCCGATGGAGGTGAATCCTGTAAATCGACTCCATTGGTCCTCGACCGGTTGATTCCGGCTTGGACCCGTGATATGATGCTGCTGTCGTCAAATCTGCCGCACGTCGGAGGGGCAAAACAATGGACGAACACCGATTCTATTACGGGGCTGAAGTTCTGCGTGTTGTGGACGGGGATACCATCGATGTTAGAGTGGATCTCGGCTTTCGGATTTACAGAGAGATGCGCGTTCGCCTGTACGGACTTGATACTCCGGAAACCTTTGGTGTTAAGAAGGACTCCGCGGAATATGCCTCAGGGAAGAAGGCAGCGGAATATCTCAGCGAACGGCTGAAAGGTAAAGAGATCATTCTGCGTACGCACAAAGACCTCACGGAGAAGTACGGTCGCTACCTCGCGACGGTCTATGCGGAGGGACGGGACGTCAATCAGGAACTGATTGAGAAGGGCTATGCCAGGCCGCTTTAGGGCAATAGTGTTGCGTTATTGATTGCGAAGTCAGCACACATGCCCGGTTTGGAGGCAAAAAGTGCCTACTGCGTTGTAACCGCACCGTGGAAGCGATTCTTCCTGCCCCTCGTGCGGGGTTTGGTTGTGCGATAAATGATCGATCTTGAGGTTCCAGTACCACTCGGAGGCTGGCACGCGTGCTCAACCCTCACCTTTCCGAATCGTAATCCGGTAGGCTTCTTTGGACTTGGCTTTGGGTATGGCTATCCGCTATCACCCAGGTTGCAACCGTG
>MNXM01000040.1 GCA_001872605.1 Armatimonadetes bacterium CG2_30_59_28
TGAAGATACCGATTCTGCAGGCGGCGCCTTCCTGAGGCGCTGCCAAAGAGACCGAAAAAGACTTTCCATGCGCTTCCCGGGGCGGAGTGTGTCTGAAAACGCACCCGAGAGGCACTTCAGCAACGGACGCGGTCCCCAAACTGCGCAAATTTGACAACGCGAGCATGTCACCCACGATGGACCCACGCGAAAGACAGAAAATGAGGTTAACTATCCAGTCTACAGCCAAACGCGCTTATTTTAGGACTAGGAGGTCGAGATCGTCCGCGTGTTTCACGGAGCGCGAGATATCGAATCGGCCCTGCTGGAGGAACGGGAGTAGGTGATCAGGTGGGCCATTCACCGCGGAAATGCGCGGGAAAGGCCGCTGAAAAAACGCTGCCCCGTGGGCGACTGCTCTGAGTGACGAAGAATGAGCGTCTCTGTCCGCAGCTATCCGAGCGTCACCGCCAGCACCCGCATCACTTCCTCCACGGTGGTGATTCCGTCGGCGGCTTTCTGCATCCCATCCTGGAACAGTGTTCTCATCCCGGCGGCGGTGGCGGCTTGGAAAAGCTCCGTTTCCGTGGGGCGGTCCCCAATCGCACTACCGAGTTCTTGATGCACCGACATCACCTCGAATGCGCCGATACGTCCACGGTATCCGGTATTCCGGCACTGGTCGCAACCCGCGCCGCGGTAGAAGGCGTCATTTGCCATCTTCGGCGCCCACTCCTCCAGTCGCTTCCTCACAGTCTCAGCCAGTTCGGTTTTCTCCTTACATTGTGGACAAACTCTGCGCACCAGTCGCACTGCTAACAGGCCGATGAGACTGGACTGGAGCAGGAACGGTTCGACGCCGATGTCGAACAGCCGCTGGACGGCTGAGCAGGTCGTCTGTGCGTGGAGTGTGGACATGACGAGGTGTCCCGTAAGCGCAGCCTGAACGGACAATTCGACGGTCTCTCTGTCACGAATCTCGCCGACCATGATGACATCGGGGTCCTGCCTCAGAACCGCGCGAATCGCTCGCGGGAAGGTGACCCCGGCGCGGGCATTGATGCCGATCTGTGTCACGCGGTCGAAGAGATACTCCACGGGGTCTTCGATGGTGACGACGTTGCACCGCTCGCTGTCCACTTGGTTCAACATGCTGTAGAGAACGGTGGTCTTGCCCGATCCCGTGGGTCCGGTCACAAGGACGATGCCGTTTGGGCTTTCGGTCATCGACTTGACCGTCTGGCGATTCTCTGCATCCAGCCCCAGCCTCTCAAAGTCAAGGCAAACAGCCGCGCGGTCCAGAATCCGCATCACGATTTTCCCGCCCGCGGCCGAGGGCACATAACTCATCCTCAGGTCAAAATCCTTGTATTGGTGCCGGGCGCAAATTCTCCCTTCCTGTGGGAGCTGTCGTTCTGTGACGTTCAGGTCGGCCATGATTGCGAGCCGGGTGAATAACGGGTCCCAGAGATTTCGCTCCAGCTCGCGTTCTTTATGCAGGACCCCATCAATGCGATACCGCAGCAGCACATGACTCGGTTCCGCCTGCAAATGAATGTCGCTGGCGCGGTTTGTAATCCCCTGCCGGATGATGTCGTTGGCGAGGTTGATGATTGACTCCTCCTGAGCCGACTGAGTTGCTGTCAACAGTCGTCGTGTGGAATGCGCCTCCCTGGCACATTCCCCGCAGATCATCAGGTGTTCCTCCACCCTCTTCTGGGTGTCTTCGTCCAACTCCTCTTTCACATAGTCGATCAATACGTCTCTCACTTTCTCACAGTTCATTGCTGTCACCTCCGGGATGTTATACGGTCAATGGTCCGATGGGTCCGTATCGTCATCAGCGAATCCCTGCAGCGCGCGCTTCAGGTGTTCGTGGGCTTGCCACATACGGTATTTGACGGTGCCGAGGGGCATTCGGAGTTCCACGGCAATCTGGTGGTACTTCTTTCCCTCGACTTGCGCAAGGAAGAAGACGCGCTGTGCGCGTTCGGGCAACTCGGAGATCGCCTGGTGAAGGGATTCCGCGAGCGAGTTACCCACCAGTTGCTCCTCCGGGGACGGGGATGGATCGGGGAAGTTGAGAAGCTCCGTGTCATCTCCGTCAACCGTGGAGTGGCTGAATAGTGTCATCGGCGCTCTGCGGGCCCGGCGCGCTTCATCGCGGTAGAGGTTCTCTGCAATCCTGAACAGATAGCTGGAAAAGGGAGCGTAAGGCGCGTACCGCTCCCGGGCCAACCACAGTTTCACGAAAACCTCCTGTGCCAACTCCGACGCCATCTCGTTTCTCCCCATTCGCTTCTCGAAGTAGTTCACCAGGGCGCCTCGGTACCGACCCACGAGTTGATCGAAGGCATCTTCGCTGCCCCGTCGCGCTCGCTCCATCAAATCTATGTCGGTCAGGTCCACGTCACTACTCCGGCGCCGGGCGTTGGATCACAACCTGTATAACGTTGGCGGGTTAGAAAGGTTGGGAAGGAGTTTCCCCGCTCCCACGCCTCCGGGCTTGAGAAGCCAATTGCATCGCAGGTCTCTCAGAGAAGTTGTCATCGCCGGGACGTCGGATAAGCAGACCGACACTCCCGCATTTCAGGCCCACTGCTCTCCCGACGTCCTCTGCCTGCCATGATACAGTGGGAGTCAGCGCGCATTCTGCTGAGGTGACCATTGGCAACAGGAACCCTCTTCATCGCAGTAACTCACCGAATTCCTTCCTGACTCCTTGGAGTGGTACAGCGCCGTATCCGCCCGACGGAACAAAGACTCCATCGATTCAACATCCAGGGGGAACTCGTGGAACACGGAACCGCCAGTCAAGTGTTCAACGCTCCACAGGACCCCAGGACTCAGGCATACGTGGGAGGCGCGATCGGGTAGGGCACGGGCGGGGGACATCCCGGCAGTGTGTCGCTACATTCTCTCGAACCTTTTGTCCAGCTCGTAGTGGCTGATGGAGATGATGATCGGCTGACCGTGCGGGCAGAGGTAGGGATTGTCGACGCGCTGCAGGTCCTTCAGCAGTTGGTCGATTTCCTCTGCTCGCAGGAAATCTCCGGCCTTGATCGCACAGCGACAGGCCATCGTGGTGAGGAGGGACTCCTGTTTGTTGTCGAGGCGCTTCATCGTGGAAGAATGGGCCAACTCGTCCACGAGGTCGCGGAACGCCTGCTCGTAGTTCTGCTTCGCCACCAGAATCGGGATTGACCGAACGACGAAGCTGTCGCCACCGAACGGTTCCACATCGAACCCCAGCGAACGCACAGTGTCGATGTTCTCTCTGATAGCCAGCGCTTCTCGGTGGCTGACATCCACCGTCAGAGGAATCACGAGTCGCTGTTGTTCCATCGGTGCGTTGCGCGCCCTGCGAAGGAACTCATCGCACAGAACACGCTCGTGTGCGCGATGTTGGTTGATGATGAAAAGCCCCTCCTGGCTCTCGGCCAGAATGTAGGTACTCCTGACCTGAGAGAGCGCGCGTAACCCCAATGTGAGGGGGCGTGGCGCGCCGGGGGCCGTGGACGGCATGGCTGTTTCGCTCAGCAGGCTGGACGACATCGGCTGCGACGGGGCCGAGGTGAAGGAGGGCGCAGCAAAGGGGAATGTTCCTGATGCCGGCGAAGCGCTCTGTCCCGGAGGGACCTCTGCCGACGCAGGTTGTTCCGTGGGAAGAGATCGATCCAATTGCGTCCCGAGGAGCGCCTGTCGGACGAACTTCATCACCGTGTTGTGAACCTCTCCCTCGTGGCTGAAGCGCACCTCGATCTTGGTGGGATGCACATTCGCGTCCACCAGTTGCGGATCGATCTTCAGCAACAGCGCCACCAATGGGAAGCGGTCGCCGTGCAGCAACCCGTGGTACGCCTGCTGGATCGCGTGGGTGAGCGAGCGACTTCTCACGTAGCGGCCATTCACGAAGAACGACTGCCGGCTGCGGCTGGCGCGCGTGGTTGTCGGCTTGGAGACGAAGCCCTTCATTGAGAGCGACGGGGACTCGTACTCCACCGACACCATTTCACGCGCCACCTCCCGCCCGTAGACGTGCACCACCGAGGTTAGCAGGTCTGTGGTCGCAGGCGATCGGGTGACCTCCTGATCGTTGTGAGTCAACAGGAAGGAGATGCTGTGATGGGAGAGAATGAACCGGCTCATCAGGTCGGTGATGTGCCCCATCTCCGTCATCTCGGTGCGCAGGAACTTGAGTCGGGCCGGGGTGTTGTAGAAGATGTTCCTGACAACGAAGGTGCTGCCATTCGGGCAACCCACCTCCTTCATGTTGAGAACTTCTCCGGATTCAAGCGAAAGCTGAACACCCGCTTCTGATTCCGCGTCGCGTGTGGTCAACTCCACCTGTGCGATGGAAGCAATGCTGGGAAGCGCCTCCCCGCGGAATCCCAGCGTGCTGATCCGGAACAAATCGTCCAGCGACTGGATTTTGCTCGTCGCGTGGCGCTGAAACGCCACAACCGCGTCCTGGGCGGACATGCCGCAGCCGTTGTCGCGAATCTCGATGCGACGCCTGCCGCCTTCCTCAACGTGCACCTCGATACTGGTTGCGCCGGCGTCGATGGCATTCTCGACCAACTCCTTCACCACTGACGCAGGGCGCTCGATGACCTCTCCCGCAGCGATCTTGTTGGCTATGTCCGGAGATAGGACATTGATACGGCCTGGCATCGGGTGTCGCCTATCCTTTCAGGTGTGTCGCTAAAAACTACCATGAACTGAGAGTCTGGACAAGTCTGTTCACGTCTTACGCCTTCTGGGTGCAAGTTAGATTTGTGAGAATCCACCCCAGCCGGAACCATAGGCGCCTGTAGCCTGAAACCCGACAGTAATTGTGTACACTCGTTACGAGTATAGCAACCGAGACCACAGAATTCTGGGGTCTCTGTGACATGCTATTGCTATTTCTCCACGGGGACCACGATACCACGCATAATAATGTTCTGGCAGAAGGCAAACACGAGAAACGTCGGGAGCGCGGCAACGAGAAGCGATGCAAACACAACGCCCTCGCCGCTCCGCTGACCCAACTGATAGAGCCACGGCATAAGGGTCCACATGTTCTGGTCCTGACAGATGAGCAACGCCATCATAAAGTTGGAATACGCCGCCGTGAACGCGCCCAAGGCGACGACAGCGAGGATGGGTGTGCTGAGACTCATCGTCAACTGCCAGAAGATGCGGAACTCTCCCGCGCCGTCCAGATCGGCGCTTTCGTACAGCTCTTTCGGCAGAGAATCGAAGAATCCCTTCAACAGGAAGATCGAGTAGCCGTTGGCAAGTCCGGGAAGGATTAAAGCATAAAAGGAATTCAGGAGGTTGAATTCGCGCAGCATGAGGAATACAGGAATCTGAGTCACCATCGGGGGGAAGGCCATGGTCAGCATCAGGAACAGCAGAATCTTATACGCGCTGGGTGGTTTGTACCGGCTCAGAGCGTAGGCTGCAAGAGGGTTGACGATCAAGGCCGCCAGGATCGCAAGTGAGCAATAGATCGCCGTATTTGCGATGCCGCGGCCGTGAAGGAGCATATAATCAAACACCGTGGTGAAATTGCGGAAGGTGAATTCCTTTTTCAGTTCCTTCTCTCTCGCCCTGAAGTAGTAGTAGTATGCGTCGCGTTGAGGGGGAAGGTATTGCATCCAGTTACTGGTATCGGTCTCCAATGCTGCGTTGGCCGCCGCAAGGGTGCTGTACTTCTCCTCCAGGTAGTCCCGGAACAAGAAGTCGGTACTGTGGATTCGCAGCATCGACGCGGGCAGCTTGTATTCCTTCCGAGTATCCGGGTCCTTCCATCCTTGGATGAAGGCATCCCAATCGGAAAGCCGTAAGCCCTCGCTGGGGGGTTCCTCGACGAGGGGCACTGCCTCGAAGGATTCGTAGTCTGAATGATACAGGCGATTCAGAGACTCGATGTGGCGGAATTTTGCTTTCAGAAAGTCATGGTAAAAGGGAGCCGCTTCCCGGTCAGCTCGAACCCAGAGCAGGTTTAGAATGGTTCGCACAAAACTCTCCCAGTCTTCGCGTTCCTTCTTCGTGCGTCCCGGGCCGGCAGGGAGACGAAGATCCAAGTGGACCTCGCCCCAGGACTTGTACGAGGTTCCATGCTCTTTGTTGTAGTTCTCAATATCCTTTGAGTACTGCGTTTTCAAGAAAAGAACCTTGTAGAAGCCCTCAGGACTGAAATAGTATCGGGCATCCTCTGGTAGAGACTGCTTGAATTTGAGGAAGGCTTGATCGAACGGACTGTTCTCCGGCTTATTCCTCCGCTGGAGATAATCCTCGGGTAACACGTAGAAGGCGTTCCAGTTCACGAACTCCGTGCCCAGTCGCTCGTTGACCGCATTCATACTCCCATTGAACTCCTTGATCAGTTGCGCCTTGAAATCACGGAGTCGGAATGGGAGCACACCGCGTGAAACAGGAGCAGAGATCGCGGAAGCCGTGTAGGAGTATGCAGGAAGGTTGGACTCCTTGAGAAAGCTCTTCCAGTCATCGACCAGTTTGCGGTTGGGCTTCTTCGGCAACTCAGCGGTCTGGAAGGAGGCGAAATCTCCATCATAGGTGATGTTCATCATTTCCAAAGACTCATTGAAATAGCACTCGACGGCCTTCGAGTAGAGCGCCTGCTCCTTGTACCAGAAGGGAGGAATCATGCGCGACTCCGCCGCGTCGCTGGCGCTCTTGGTGCTCCCTGCGAGCATAAGGGAGAAGGGGTAGATCATGGCCAGTGCTCCTGCTGAAAGCAACACATACAGCGTCCCGATGAGAAGACGCACGGACCATGACTTGCGGCCAATTCGCGAAATGATTGCCATGCTTGAACTCCTATCCCCGCGCTGGGCTGTCCTCAATCAGTGCAGATGTCATTGATCGGCATTCCCTGCGGCGCGGAACTCAACGCGGGCGAGAATCTTCAACTGGTGTAATGTGAAACCGATCAGCAGGAAGCCCAACATCCAGGCCATCGCCGTTGCCGGCCCAAACTTCAGGTAAGTGAATGCCTTGTACCAGATGTGGAGACCGGCCACTTCAGTGTTGGCGCCACCGCCAGTCATGACGAGAATATTTCCTGTGGCTCCATACCAGGAACTAATGAAAACCCCCACGAAGTTGATAATGATGAGAACCTTGAGGGTGGGGAAAACGACGAACAGAATCTTGTCGAGGAAGTTGGCCCCATCGATGTCTGCCGCTTCATAGTAGTCGTCGGGGATTCCCTTCAGCGCAGCAAGATAGATGAGGCATCCCGGCCCCATCCCCGCCCAGACCATCGGGATCACACAGGCCGTCATCGCCGTTTCAGGCTCAATCAGCCATCGATAGGGTTCGGGGGTGTGGGCAAACAACCGCCCCGGCAAAAGGGCCAGGCTCTGCGCGATGGATTCCCCGATGGGATGGATCATGGGAAAAGCAAACTTACTGCACGTATACAGTAAAAGCGCCCCCGCAACAATAAACGCCCAACCGGATAGATACATATCGTGCGACCACAGCCGACGGGCGAACATGAGACAGATGACCAATAAGACGAGCCCCACTCCCACAAAACCTGCACTGGGAATTCGCATCACGAGTGCGTTCAAGGCCCCCTGTTCGGAAGGCTGGTAGAACTGCTTCCACAACAACACGGTAACAAGTCCGGTAATGACGGCGGGGAGATAGTAAATAGTTCGGTAGAATAATGTTCCCTTTGGAATTTCCTGCAGCATGATCGCCAGGATGATCGGAGGAAGGAAGGTCAGGGCAACCACGAGGAAGCTGTACCGCAAGGCGTTCCAGATGGCGGCCCACCAGAAACTGTCATAAAGCAGGTCGCCAAAGTTGTCTACTCCCACAAATTTCGAGTCCCCAAGAAGCCGGTAGTCCATGAAGGCCATCGCTGAACCGCGCATGAGGGGGACATACTGCCAGATGAAGATGGTCAACAAGGCCGGCAAGAGTAGAACATACGCCCAGGTATATCGGCCAAAACCTTTAGCGCCGTCCTTCTCCCTCCTCGCGCGGATTTCTTCTGCGACGGGAGGAGTAAAGGCCTGGAAAATGCGCCGAAAAACCAGGGCGAAGGTAATGACGATGGCCAGGAGCACAATTACCGCGGCGATGCGTCGTTGGCTGCGCTCCTTGGGAGTGACGATCCCGATCATCTCCTCGTTCGCTCGAGAGCAGGCACCCGTCAGAAGTCTCTGGAATATCTCAAGGCGCTTCTGCTTGTCCTTGGGAAGCTCGTCCTTCAGCTCCCTTTGCTCGGCTTCCTGGATGGGGAAGGTCATCAGCTCGTAGGCGAAATTGCTGTTGCGTCCGTAAGGCTCCGGTTGGCCGGTCTGGATGGCGATGTTGAACGTGTCAGACCAGCCTTTTGGCGCCAGTCGCATCACTTCAGGGTAACCGAACATGTCCAGGTACTTGGGGTTGACAAAGCGCCCCAGGCCGCCTTCCACCATGATTTTGGTCTTGATGCCAACAGCTTCCTTACAGTCATAGAAGCGCATGTACTCCCAGGCGGCGTCGCGCACGGCCGGATGCTTGATACCGGAGAAAAGCCCCATCATTCGACTGTTCAGTTCCGCGCCGCGCTTTCCTGTCGGCCCCAGTGGCACTGGCACCATGCCGGTGACCTCGGGGTTAATCGTTGAAAACACTTTCTCATCGATGTAGGAGAACATCATCCCAATCTCGCCGCGTTGCCACTTGGCCCCCTGATCGCTGGCATCTTTCGTGGCGTATCCGCGCCGCACTTTGCCATCTTTGTCGATCCATTTCTCGGCGCTCAACCGCGTGTAGAAGTCCAGCGCTTCGGCGGCTTCCTTGGTGTCAAAGACGCATCTCCACTCGTCCGTCTCTTCTTTGTAGGTCATGACCTCCCCGCCGGCGGACCACAGGAAGGTTACCCAATACCAGGATTCATGTTTGCCGCGGGTCAGATACAGACCGAAGATGCCCTTCTCCGGATCCGTCAGCTTCTTTGCTGCAGCAATCAAGTTGTCCCACGTCCAGTCGACCGTGGGATACTTGACACGGTAGCGGTCGAACAGGTCTTTGCGAAAGAGAAGCACTTTCCCCAGCGCGCCTCCGTAGGGCATGGCCCAGACGTGCTTCTGTCCATCCAGGCCTTTGCGTCTAATGACTGGCCAAAGCTTGGGATGAATGCGTATGCCTACTTCCTCCTCTGAGAGGGAGGGGAGGTAGTCGTCTTCTGGCTTATCGAGCGGGTAGAGGAACTCATTTTGGATGTAATTATCAGATTTCCGGAAGTTAATGTAGAGAACATCCGGGGCGACTCCGCCGGCGATGGCGAGGAGATCCACCTCCACACCCTCAACCTGAATCCCCGAAAACTGCTCCAACTCGAGTTCGACATTGTCCCAATTGTGATAACCGTATTTCTGCGGATTCTTCTTGTACTTGTCACGATATCTCCGGGCGAAAATCTCAGGGAATTTCTCTCTGAAAACTCGCACCGCCGCCACATCGGCCCGGTTGGCGGTATCTGGGTTGCTGGGATTCGGAAGACCAAAGACCGTAACGTGGACGATCGTCTTGTTGCCGCGATCCTCAATGCGACCAGCATGGAGGGCAGCGCCGCCAACAAGGACTCCTAGACAGCACTGGAACCCGAGAAACGCGGTTCTAATCCTGCCGGCAATCAGTGATTGAGTCATTGTCAAGAACCTCGTCATGCAAGTTTCGAAGGATGAATACCACCTGGGCCTGCGGGGATCCGGTCCCTGGCATCATGGCCATCCAGCAGCAACATCAGGCGCAACGGTTCTGCCAACAGCAACGATCCCAGAGATGCTCGGAATGATTTCCCAACGCAACAGGTAATGAACTGCGCGTGGCGGTAACGATCGGGTTTGGTCGATGCTTGCGCGAACCGTCCACACATTCTACCAGTAGATGTTCGAGAGCCCAAGAAGTATTCGTACGCAACAGGGACAGCGTGTCAGCTCCGTAGACATCAACGGGATAATTCCTTCAGGGAATTATGGTGTGACCTGTAAGGCTCTCGGGACGAGACTGATTCTCAGCCTCCCGCTCTGGACCCCGTGTGCACCGGCGCCCGCTGCGCGCGTTCCTGAAGGTCTCGCCATTCGGATGAGCCGTCGTCGGGAATACTCTCGAGGTACACACCGGAGGGGAAAAGCGGGAGGCGTCCCGCTGTAAAGTCTTCCCAGTACTGCATGGTGTGGGTGTAGTAACTCGATGCGCCGCTCGGCCAGCGAATGGCGAGGAGCAGCTTCGGCGCGGGGTACGGCTTGGGTGGCATTTCAGGAAGGCGGAACCGCTCGACCGTTTCTTCATCCAGTTCGACGCCGAGACCAGGAGCTTCGGGAACGTCCGCCAAGCCGTTGCTGACGGTAATCGCGGGTTTCACCATCGGATGTGTGTACAACTGATGGCAGTTCACCGCAGGCCACCGGGCGTGCGACAGCACTGCGCCGAGGTGAATGGCAAAGGCGCAAGTGATGCCGGTCCCCACCAGTTGCAGGAAGAACGGCTTGTTCGCCGCCGCGGCGAGGGTGGCGTCACGCACAACCTTTGACGCACCGCCGCCGATGACAAAACCGTCGCACACCTCCTCTTTGAGCGCCGTCATGATGGGGGGCACGCCGAAGTGCATGGCAATCGCCACGTTGGTTTTCGTCCGCACGATATTGTTCCCCCGAACATCATCCTGCGGGAGGGGAGTTTCGTATAGCTTCACGTGAGAGTACTTCTCGATCTCCGGCAGAAGCCGCGACGCTCGAGGCGCGTCCACCAACATCGAATTGAAATCGAGATCGAGGTCGAACCACGGCGGCAACGTCTCGCACAAAACCTTGCACTGGTGGTCCAGATCAAACCACGGACGCGCCTTTGTCTTGAAGGCGGTATAGCCCTCCGAAATCGCCTGCCGACATTCCAGCACCCAGTCTTCCGCGGGCATGTCGATATCCCACCACGACAGGAAACACCGATCCCGATGCTGCGCGCCCAGCAGACGATGCACCGGAACGTCGTTCGCCTTCCCTACCGCGTCGAATAACGCCATCTGCAGCCCGGCGCCAAGAGAATCGTCCCACATCAGTTCTGCGGCGTTGCAACCAATGCACTTCTCAACCGCCGCGTCACTGACGGTCCCCCACGTGTAGTATTGCATCGTCTCGCCAAAGCCGACGATACCACTTTGCAGCGTCACCCTGCAAATCTCAAACAGCGTCCAGTGGGGAAGCTCCCGCACCATATTCCGCGCAGGGACTTCGCGGAACGGCACGCTAAACGGGATTCGCTCCACTTGCTTGATTTCCAGATTCATCGCTCACCTCACGGTTTCTTTCTCAACGCAAAGGCACAACGATCATACCCGACTTACGGGCTGGAAGTACAGCGGCAGGGGAAAAGCGCGTCGCATGAACTCATTCGCTCCGTCGGTCGAACTGTGTCCGGGAAAACCACATCAAATCGCTGGTGAGTACGGTTGTCGTCCGCGCCCGGAGGATGCGAAGGATTGGGCGGAGGAGGAATTCGGTTCGGTGGAGTTGGCGGACTCACAGAGTCCGATATGATCCTCGGTTGAAAGAGCGGCTGTTCACGTTGGCGAGAGACTTCTTTGCGCATCCGGGAGCGTTGGTGCCGGAAGCGTGTGAAGGGTCGGAGGCGACGAACTCTGCGAGTGCGAGAGGTCTGGGTCCGATCAACACCACACAGGACAGGGCGGTGGGTCTGATCCTGCACGACACCCTGGCCTATACCGTGGAGGGGACGCCGCTGGGTCTGCTGGACGTGCAGTGCTGGGCGCGGGACCCGGAGGAGTCATCCATGCCGGCCTGTCGGCGCTCCGGCGGATGAAAATTGCGTAGCGATGGGCTATACTTGTCCTGCTCCACTCCGCATAGAGGTCGTTGTTTCTCTGGTGCATCAAGCCCGAGGAGGAGTCTGACAGGAGCTTCTTTCAGAGCCCCGAATTGTCGCCCCCGTCAGGGGAGCACGCAAGGGAGACTTGAACGCATAGAAGGGGCTCGGCAGAGTGGCGACTACAGAGCGAGCATGGAGGAGGCACGCCAATGCGAGTCGTACAGGACAAGTGCGCGGGGATGGATGTGCACAAGAGGACGGTCACCGTTTGTCCGGTGTACCGCGAGGGTCAGAGGGAGCGAGTGCAGGAGATTCGCACCTTTCGGACGATGACGCAGGAACTGTTGGAGATGCGAGACTGGCCGCAAGACCATGGGTGCACGGTGGTGGCGATGGAGAGCACCGGAGTATACTGGAAGCCGATCTTCAATCTTCTGGAAGGAGCCTTCGAGGTGTTGCTGGTGAACCCGACCCACATCAAGCATGTTCCGGGTCGCAAGACCGATGCGAAGGATTGCCATCGGACTCTGTGAGTCCGCATGGATTGCGGAGCTTCTGGAACACGGTTTGCTGAAAGGGAGCTTCATTCCGCCGATAGAGATTCGTGATCTTCGGGATTGGACCCGTGACCGCCGGCAGTTGGTGAAGGAGCGCACGTCTGAGGTGAACCGGCTTCGGACTCTGTGAGTCCGCGCAGAAGGTTCTGGAGGATGCCAATAGCAAGCTGGCGAGTGTGGCAACGGACATCATGGGGAAATCGGGCCGCGCCATTCTCGCAGCGATGCTGGAGGGGGAGCGCGACCCGAAGATTCTGGCAGAGTTGTCGAAAGGACGGCTGCGCAATAAGAAGGCGGACTTGGAGTTGGCATTACAAGGGCTCTTTCGTCCGCATCATGCGTTGGCGAACTCTGCGAGTTCGAGTTGACCCAGATTCTGTCGCACCTGGATTATCTCGACGAGAGTATCGGTCAATTGGAAGAGAAGATTGAGGTGATGTGCCGCCCTTTCTGGCAGGTGACTGAGTTGCTGGACACGGAACCGGGAGTGGATCGCCGGTCGGCCCAGGACATCATTGCCGAAATAGGGGTGGACATGAATCGCTTTCCCTCTGAGAAGCATCTGTGTTCCTGGACGGGAATCAGTCCGGGAAACAACGAGAGCGGGGGGAAACGGAAGAGCGGTCGTACGACGAAAGGCAACAAGGGCGAACTCTGCGAGTTCGATCTGAAAGCGATCCTGGTGGAGTGTGCGCATGCGGCGGGACGAACCAAGAACACCTATCTGGGCGCCCGATACCATCGGCTGGCGGGGAAGAAAGGGACGAAGCGAGCCGCCGTCGCAGTCGGTCACGACATTATTGCAGGAGCCTACTTCATCATTCGCGACAAAGTACCGTACCGGGAACTCGGCGCTGACTATTTCGACCGCACCAACAAACAATACATCGTTCGCAGTCAAGTCCGACGTCTCGAACGATTGGGCTATAAAGTCCAACTCGAGGAACTTGACTTGGCAGCATAAATTCGACCCCGTACGGGGTTATTTTCAAGGGAGTCCATGATGTTCATCCGGCGTATCATCCTTGTCGCTGCCGCATTTGTCTTCCCGATTTCGCACGCCCTTGCTCTCGACATCGTGAAGGGGGGAAAGTCAGCGTACACGATTGTTACCCCCGACAATCCTCTCCCCGCCGCCAAGTCGGCAGCAGATGAATTGCAGGCCTACCTGCGACGGATCACCGGAGTTGAGGTGCTGCTCGTTCCCGAGAGCAAGTCCCCCGACTCCCATAGAATTTTCGTGGGGTCGTGCAAAGCCACAGAGTCGGCAGGAATCAATGCACCCGAGCCGGAGCGATTTGTGGTGCAGGTGCAGGGAAACGATGTGTTCATCGTCGGCGGAGATACCGATGGCCCCTTCCTCTATGCCGCCACACGCACGGGAACATTCTATGGTGTGACCCAGTTGCTGTACCGCTTCGGTGGCGTCCGCTGGCTGTGGCCGGGCGAGTTGGGCACGGTCGTTCCTACGTCGAAAAACCTCACAATCCCCGACAACCTGAACTGGTCCGACGGGCCGGACTTCAAGATACGGAACCAGTGGCTGGTCTACCGCAACCCTCCCGCCATTTACGAAGCTTACCAGTCATGGTGGCGGCATGTGGGACAGGGGCAAAGCATCTCCGGAAATTCCGGACACGCGTACACCCGTTTGATCGAGGGAAACAAGTACTTTGATGAACACCCCGAGTACTACGCTCTGGTGAACGGCGCACGCCGCCAGCTTTACGGCGACCATCTGAGCGCCGGGCAGATATGCACCTCGAATCCAGATGTGATTCGCATTGCGGCGGAGAACGCCATGAAGGGGGCGGCAGACATTGTTTCCCTCTCGCCAAATGACGGCGCGGGCTTCTGCGAGTGCGACAACTGCCGCGCCCTTGATGTGCAAGAGTCGCTGATCGACTGGGACGGGAAGCAGATCCCCGCTCTCACCGACCGCATCTTCACATTTGTGAACGCCGTCGCGGACCTTGTGAACAAGGAGAAGCCCGACCAGCAGTTCGGACACTACTGTTACACCTTCTTCAAGAAACCCCCGGCGCGGCTGCAACGGCTGAATCCGAATGTCGTGCTCTTCTTCACCCAGGGGTGTCACTGGTACCGCGACCCGGAACTGAAGAAGCAGTACCGCGAGTATATCGACGCATGGTCGAAGTACGGCAATCCGATGGTATGCCGCGAGTACTACGGACTCATTTACTGGCACCATACCCCCAACATTCACACGCGACTCATCGAGGAAGACATCAAGTTCTTCGGCGCACGCGGTGCGATCGGGGTCAACAGCGAGACGTGCTACGACTTTTCCACCCATGGCCCCAACTACTACCTCGCGGCGCGGCTGATGTGGGACACGCAGCAGACGCGGGAACAGATACTGGAGGATTACTACACGGCCGCGTTCGGTCCGGCGGCGAAAGACGTGGAGAAGTATTTCGATATCTTCGAGCGACGCCTGGCAAGCCTTGGCGCGGAAGCCAGCGGCGGCAGCAGCGCCAACATTCAGAAGCTGGATTTGCAGTTTGATCGAGCCACCATTTCTCAGGCCCGCGCTCGTCTCGAGACAGCCTACACCCGAACGAAAGATCCGGTCATTCACCAACGCCTCGACTTCATCAGAATTGGGCTGGACTACACCGACGTAACCACCCGCTTGATCGCCCTTGGAAAGAAGCTGAATGCCGCGGGCATGTCTCTGTACCCTCTGGAAGCGGCGAGGCTGGAGAAGATGCCCTCCCCGCAGGAGTTCATCTCCATGCTCAGAGAGGCCCAGCAGCTCAATGACCGCCGTTGGGAACTGATACGGTCTCAGGGCGACCTGCCCGCGTTGCACGTGGCCGCGCTGGAAGACTCCGAAAATCGGCGGCGCTGGACCGAGCAGATCAACTCCCGTTACGAAGTTCTTTCCGACGAAGCCGGCCGCTACCTGTCGCTCCCGCTGGAGTGGAAGTTCCGGTTGGAGAAGACCGGGGACGGGGAGCCGAAGGGGTGGCACGTGACCGATCTCAATGACCGTGACTGGGCCACCATCCAGACAAACATGGCCTGGGAAAAGCAGGGCTACGCTGACTATGATGGCATCGCATGGTATCGACTGCGATTCGACGTTCCCGAAGACAAGGCGAAGTCGGAACGAGTCACCATACGTTTCGGCGCGGTGGATGAAAGCTGCTGGTTCTGGCTGAACGGAGAGAAAATCGGTGAGTTTATCTTCGATGTGGAGAAAGATGCAGATAGCTGGCACAAGCCGTTGGACTTTGACATTGCCGGGAAGTTAAAGGCGGGGGAAAATGTGATCGCTCTCCGCGTTCGGGACAGCATGGGCGTCGGCGGATTGTGGAAGCCTTCGTACCTTGTCTTTGGACAGGAACAACCCAACCTGCTGAAGAACGGTTCTTTCGAGGAGCCTGTCGGCGCGGAGTGGAACCTCGGTAGTGCTGGAGAGGTAAAGCATGAGGTTCTGGAGAATGGGGGATACGAGTCAGCCCGTTGTATTCGGTTCACCGTGCCCGAAAACGAGCAGGCACTGTGGCAGATGTCCACCACCGTCGAGGCCGGTGAGGGCCACCGTTATGGCTTCAGCTTCCATTACAGGACGGAAGGGCTGCGCCCCCACCCGACAATCAAAGTCTCACCCACCGTGCGCGTCATCTTCGCTGGCGAGGACGGGAAATCGATTACGCCCACTTCCGGCTATCTGTGGATGCCCGTCAATCTTCCCGACAACGCTCCCGACTGGCAGGAAGCCTCCGTGTTCTACAAGACGCTACCGATGACAAAGAAGGTGCGCATCACCGTATTCTTCCATCGCCCGGGAACCTACTGGATTGATGACGTGACGCTGAGGGAGCTGAAGTAACGAGACAATGGGGAAAAGAGAATCAAGGATGGAGGTAGAGGGATGACCAGGTTGGTGGCTCCTCGGTGGTTGATCGCGGTGGTTGTCTCGACAGGTTTGCGCGTTGGCGGCGCGCGTGCGGCTGAGACAACGACACTGCCGCCAATGAGGGCGCAGGCGGCAGATGCCATCGATCTGGTTCAGAACGGAGGCATGGAGGATGCCGATTCGAAGGGCTGGAGGTTCGTTGATTGGCCGCCGCGCCCGGAGACATCGGACCGGCTGATCGCGAAATCGATCTTCTACTCGCAGGACATCGTTCATTCCGGGGTTACCTCCCTGTGTTTCGACCACGCCACTGTCGGCCCGGATCGCATTCTCGGACTGCGACAGTTTATTGCGACCGACACACTCGCGCCGCACGATGGCCAGCGGATTCGCATCTCAGCATGGATATGGGTCGCGAGCGGGCCACCTTTTTACGAGGGCGGAGTGACCACGCGTCAGTGGGGTGGTGAACAGAGCGCGCTGCTCGATGCAAAGTCGTTCTCGCTCGGGGGCAACAAAGGCGAGTGGCACTACGCCTCCACCGAATTCACGCTGAACCTGGGAGAGACTCGGTACGCCGACTTGAGCGTCAACTTCCCTGCCACCCCTAACCAGAACGAATCTCCCATCTGCTATGTTGATGATATCAAGATGGAGGTTCTTCGCGAGCCGGCGCTGAGCGTCGCGCCTCTGTTTGGTCAAACCGTGCTGTCTCCGGAAGGGGAACTGCCAGTGGTAGCTTGCATTCGCGAGGTTGAGTTCGTCGCCGGACTGAACAAGGTCAGGTGGAACATCACAGACCCCACGGGCGAGAAAGCCTATTCCGAAGGAGATGCGATGCTGCCCTCGGAGAAGTCTGTGCTGGAAGTTCCCCTGCGCGAGCTGCCAACCGGAAGTTACGGATTGAGAATCGCTCTGGGAAAATCCAAAGGAGAAAGAATCCATGAGGTGTTGCTGCCGTTCCGCAAAGCAGATGGACCTTTTACGAGGTAGGATGCCACGGGTATTCGGTGCGCTGGCTCTTTTTACGCTTGCGAGCATCGCGTCCGCCATCCTGAGTGCCCCGTACGCGAACGCGTCGTTGCTGGAAGACATCCGTTTCCTGGTTGGCGGGGACGGAACGCGCTTGGTTTTCGTCGATCGCACCCGGCATAAACTCACCGAGACGGCGAAACCTCCGATTATTGACGGTCGCCTCGATGACGATTGCTGGCAGGTTGTGTCTGCTGGTCTGGGCAAGTTCCAACTGGGGCTGTCGCCCACACTCGCGCAACACTCGCGAGAGGCGTGGGCTTCCTTCGATACGGAGAATCTCTATCTGGCCGTCAGACTGCAGAGGAAGACGGGGCAGGAACTTCGAGCGCTGACCCGGGAATCCGACAACCCGAAGATTTGGGAAGACGACGAGGTAGAAATTTTCCTCGATCCGTTCGGGACGGGAAGCGCCTACTACCAGATTATCGTCAACAGCGAAGGCGACGTCTATGACGCGACTCACCTGCTGAAAGTCGTGCCCGATCCTGCGGGAACCGGCCCTGCCGACACGAAAATAGTAAGGGATACGGACACAAGCTGGTCCTCCAACCTGATCCGCAAAACGGGAATCTACGAGGATCACTGGTTTGTCGAAATGGCGCTTCCTCTTAATTCCATCGGGTTGCAGGGAGCGCCCGCGGGCCACGAAGTGCGCTTTAATATCACCAGCGCCGACTGGGACACCAATGAGTACACGACCCTCAATCCCGTCAGCGATTGGCACGACCCGGTGCAGTTCGGCGGCATCCTGCTGGGCAGTCCGCTCATCATCGTCGAGCAGTTCCTCCTCGAGTCGGTCGGCGCTGGGATGAACGCAGCAGCCCTGCGCGTCAAGGCGGCGGGAGAGGCGCTCACCGGATGCTTCATCGACTTTTCCTTTCGGACACCATCGGCGGCCATCGGCAAGCGCACGGGACTCAAGCTCACGAGCAGTGAGTCCAGCGAAACGCTGATTCCGTTTACCGTGGTAGAGAGCGACCAGCCCTGGGATGCTCAGATCCGCATCGTGAACAGCGCGGGGCAAGCCCTTTTTGCATCGCGTCGTGCGGGAGTCTTGCCACCTCTGCTCGCAGTTGACCTTGGCAGCCGGGCCGCCTTTACGGACGGAAGCCCTGTGAAAGTCACCGCACGCACGGGGGTTGGCAGGCTGGCGCTGCGGGAGTCTGCCCTCACGGCGGTACTGCGAGACCCGAACGGAAAGGTCGTGGACGAGCAGCTTATCGCCCCGCTCAAAGGGGGCGTGATGGCTGCGCGTATGTCAATAGAAAATCTTGCTCCGGGCCAACATACCTTGCAGGTCAGGCTGCGTGACGCGACCTTGGAGGTGGCCACGGCGGAGCAAAGCTTCTGGGTTGGTGCATCTCCGTTTGCGCCACTCAACGCAAAAATATCTGGAGGAACGCAATGATACCAAGCACCATCACCTCGAACAGAAGCCTGTGCCAACCGATACTGCGACTCACGGCTTTCATCGCAGCAATGTCGCTCATACTCAGCCACGCTCACGCGCAGGATGCGACCAGCTCTGCTGCGCCGCCGAAAGACGGCGTCGGGCGTTTCGACTTTGGCGCGACAGACTCGACGGTGGCAAAGGGATTCCTTGCGGTGACCCCGGACAGTCTGTACACGGCGGAGTCCGGGTTTGGGTTCACCGAGAAGCATCGTCGCTATCAGACGTTTGACCAGAACCGGCGCGTCCTGAGAGACACGCTGGTATTGGACGACGCCACGCGCGACGGCATTTGCGATACCCCTCCGTTCCGCATCGACCTTGCAGACGGGAAGTACACGGTGGCGGTGGTGAGTGGAGAGTACAGCCGTCCCGGCCCAAACCGACCTGACTCCCATCACCAGCCTTACCTTATCAAGGCAAATGGCGCAACCCTCCTGGAGCAAAAGGGAACTGTCGAGGAGTACTTTCGCCCCGACGGCGCTTACTTCAGCAGCTACCACCGCGATTGGCACCCCGACGTGAACCTCTACCGATCCATCATCGCCCCATGGATTCCGGTCCGGTCTGCCGTGGTGGAAGTGCAGGGAGGCAGCCTGCTGATTGTTGGATCGACCTACGCCGCGATCAACGCTCTCATCGTGTTTCCTCTGGACAGCGCGTCGGGCGAGAAAGCCTTCGGTGAGTTTCGCAAGACACAGGAAAGCGCCTTCAACAGCCAGTATCCCTACCTCCCCTCCGAACCGGAATGGCAGATGCCCAGACTTCCTGACAGCGTTTTATCAACCGGAGCGGTCATGTACCCGATGGAAGACGCGTCAGCCCTGCATCCCGGAACGCGACCAGCGCCCCGAGACCTGACGCGCCCGCTCCGCTTGTGGGCCGCGCGGGGAGAGTGGGAACGCGGGAGCGTGGCTGTCACTCCGCTGAAAGACTGCGCCGGGAAGATCGCGCTTACAGTGACGGACTTGAAGGGGGAGCAAGGCGCTGTCCTTGCGGCGACGGCAGTCGATATTCGCTACATCAAGTACAACGAGTACCCCGTAACCGGGGGCTACGAAGTGCGCCCCCATTTTCTCGTTCCCTGGATGCCGGATCGCTGGGAGAAGGACATCACTCGAGGGTTCTGGGTGGACGTGCGCATTCCTGATGACGCTCAGCCGGGATTTTATGCAGGTCAGTTGACCCTCGTGGGGCCCGGGCTGAACGCATCACTGCCGTTGCAGGTGAGAGTGCTCCCGTTGGAACTGCCGATGGCGCGCCTGCGGGCCGGGGTATACGCCTCCAACATCTCGCACACGACTCTTCGTCACTATTTGTTCCGCGGGAAAAGCGTGTTTCCTCGCGACCTGTGGTTGAAGATGTTGAAAACTCGCACACAGTTCTACGCGGATCTCGGCTTCACCGGATTCTTCGACAGCCTCGCTTGGGGTCCCGCCAAGTTGGAGGATGGCAAGGTGGTCCCCACGGAAGTCTGGGATGACTGGCAGGAGATGTTCGAGGCCGCCGCGTCGGTCCCCAATTTCCAGGATCGCGTGTTCTGCTACTACATCGGCGGCCCGCAGTTCTTCCGCTCTTGTCCCCACTGGCTGGACCGCGGCGCCATCAAGAAGATGGAGTTGGATGACATCAAGTTCAGCGACGAAGCCATCAAGGAGATGACCGTCCTGACGCAGTGGCTTTACGCGGAAATGAAGAAGGCCGGATACCCGGAACTGGTGTTTTACGTGCAGGACGAATTGGGGAATGACGGCGCGAAGGGCGCGCGCTACGGAAGAGAACTGCTGAAGGCCATGAACGAGGTGCGCAAGCAGGTGCCGGGCGGCTTCCGCACGTGCATCTCCACCTTGTCTGTCAACATTGCGCGAGAGTACCTCGACGAGGCCGATATCGTTATCCCGAACCGAGGCTACCCGGTGACGCCAGAAACGATTACCGAAATTCGCGCCAAGGGAGGGACGTTGGGGCTGTACAACATGGGAGCCGACCGCTTCAGCTACGGCTTCTATCCGTGGAGAGTGAATTCCCTGCTGCGCGCCCAGTGGTCTTTCGACTATGACGGCGACAGCGCGAATCCGTATGTCGCCCTGCCGTCTGGAGCAAGAATCTCCTGTGACTGCCGCTGGACACCCGACTGGCAGGTGGTCCCGTCTATCGGGATGCTGGAGCAGCGGGAGGGAGTGGACGACTTCAGGTACATTCAGTCACTTGAGGACCTGCTGAATCGAGCGCGCATCAGCGCCAAAGCCCCTTGGCCCGCGTACGAAAATGCCGAGAAGCTGGTAAGCGAACTGCGGGAAGCAATCAGCGAAACCTACATGAAACCATCCAACCATTGGGATCGCAGCACGATGGACTACTACCGCTGGCAGGTTGCCAAAGCCGCAATGGAGTTGCAGAAAACACTGTGAAACGGCTCCACGCCGCGCCCGAAGGACGACGTTCTCGGCGAGGGCCGGACTGCCCCCTGTATCAGTCCCCAATATCAGCGGACCGTTGACTGTGCGTTTCGGGGGGACCGATGTTTGCTTTCGGCTCCGCTGTCAGCAGACGCAAGCTGTTGGCAATCACCAGCAAACTGGCCCCCATGTCCGCGGCGACGGCCATCCAGAGCGTCGCCTTGCCCACAAGCGCCAGCAGCAGAAACACTCCCTTGATGCTCAGCGAGAAAGCGATGTTGAACCGGATGATGCGCAGGGCGCTGCGGCTGAGGTGAATGGCGAAGGGCAGCTTGGTGAGGTCGTCGGCCATCAGCGCGATGTCGGCAGTTTCCAAGGCGGTGTCGCTGCCCGCCGTGCCCATCGCAATCCCGATCGTCGCCGTGGCCAGCGCGGGCGCGTCGTTGACGCCATCGCCGACCATGGCGACGTTCCCATATTGGCTCAACAACTCACGGATGGCAGTCACTTTGTCTTCGGGCAGCAGCTCGGCGCGGTATTCATCTATGCCGACGCGCTGGGCGATCGCTCGCGCCGTGCCTTCGTTGTCGCCGGTCAGCATCACCGTCTTTGCGACGCAGTGTGGGCGGAGGTGCGCAATCACTTCGGCAGCCGCCGGGCGCACATCGTCGGCGACGCCGATGACGCCACAAACATGGTCATCTGCGCGGACTCTTGAGTCCGAGCCCAACAGAATTGTCGTCTTCCCCTCGTCCTGGAGTCGTTGCACCACCTCCTGCGCTCCCCGTGTCTCCACGTTCAACTCGTGAAACAGGCGCAGGCTGCCGAGAGTGAAGGAGCGCCCCTCGACGTTGCCCTTCGCCCCCTTGCCCGCCACGGCCTGGAAATCCTCAGCCTCCGGCAGAGGAAGACCTTCGGCCTGCGCCTTCCGCAGAACGGCTTGCGCCAGTGGGTGTTCGCTGCGCGACTCCAGAGCGGCGGCGACGCTCAACAAGTGGGCGGAGGTGTGGTCGTTGAGTGGAATCACGTCAGTCACCTCCGGCATCCCCTTCGTCAGCGTGCCCGTCTTGTCGAAGGCGATGACCTTGAGGTTGCCTGCCTGTTCCAGATAGATGCCGCCCTTGATGAGCACGCCCTGCCGCGCCGCGCTCGCCAATCCGGAGACGACGGCGACCGGCGTGGAAATGACCAGCGCGCACGGACAGGCGATGACGAGCATCACCAATGCCCGGTAGAACCAGACCCCGAACGGTTGAGCAAACAAGAGCGGCGGCAAACTCATCACGAGAACCGCGCCGATGAGCACCGCGGGAGTATAGTAGCGGGCGAACCTGTCCACGAACCGCTGCGAGGGCGCGCGTTGCTCTTGCGCTTCCTCAACCATGCGGATGATGCGCGCCAGGGTCGTGTCCTGAATTAGGCGCGTGACTTTGACCTCCAGCGCGCCGTGTCCATTCAGGCTGCCTGCGAACACCGTATCGCCCACGGACTTCTCAACCGGCAAACTCTCGCCCGTGATGGGGGCTTGATTGACCGCCGACGAACCCGCGACCACCTCACCGTCGAGGGGAAACTTCTCGCCCGGTCTTGTGACGATAACCTCGCCCACCTCCACCGCCTCAACCGGCACGCCCACTGCGTGACCGTTGCGTTTGACCAGCGCCTCCTTCGGCGCGATGTCCAGCAACTTGCGAATGGCCGCGCGGGCGCGGTCGAGGCTGAAGTCCTCCAACGTCTCCGCCAGCGCAAACAGGAAGATGACCGTCGCCGCCTCATGCCACTGCCCAATCGCCGCCGCACCCAGAACGGCAACGGTCATGAGCAGATTCATATCGGGGTTCAATCGCAGAGCGGATTGGAGGGCTTTCGGAGCAATCGGCATTCCTCCGCATACTATCGCAAGGGCAAAGATAACCGTCTCCACCCTCTCGATATGAGCGAGATGCCCGACGGCAAAACCTGTGGCGAGCAATCCTCCGGACACCGCCGTCAGAACAAGTGTGCGGCGCTCGACGCCGTCTCCGCAACAGTGGTCGCCTTGGTGTTCGTGTTTCACCCCAAACGCCTCCAGTTCAATGCCAGAAAAGCGCCACGGCGCCCAGACCTACAAGCAAGACTCCTGTCAGGACTTTCTCGCCCCGTTCGCCAAAAGGCAGACGGACGCGCTCCAAACCTGCCTGTGTCAGACTGACCAGAACAACCATGCCCAGCACGGTGAGAATACCTGTCACCGCCGCCAGCGTCAACAGTCCTGTCCACCCAAACCGCGCCGAGGCGAAGAAGAAGGGGACCATCCCTTCGCACGGCGAGAAGGTGAGCACGCTGAACAGCGACCAGAAAGCAGCGCGGTCAGATAGGGCAGCCGGCCTGCTCGGAGGTGTCGCGCAGTCATCGGTCTCGTGCGGGTGGGGGTGGCCCTCTGCGCTCTCCCCGTGTTCATGAGCGTGAGGAATGGAATGGCTGTGCCCCTGTCCCCCGCGCCACGCCCAGACAAGATACACCCCGCCCGTCACGAAGAGCACACCCGCGGTCACGGGCTGACCCCAATCGCCCACAGCTTTGAGCAAACTCATTCCCGCGGCTGCCACCAGTAGACCGAGAAGGCTGGTCATCGTTACATGCCCCACACCCGCCGTCGTCGCGACGCTCATCACGCGGCGCGCCGACCAGCCTTGCGACCTGCCCACCAGCACAAACGGCAGCCAATGACTCGGCAGCGCCGCGTGCGCCACAGAAACGACTATGGTTGCTGCCAGCAAGCCCCAAAATGTATTCGGCATGTTCATTGCTGAGCTGTTCCCATCTTGAACCTTCTAATTCGGGTTAGTCAAGGGTCAGCGGTTGAATGACCGCAATCGCGGCCGGCATCCGCCCTGCCATTCCGTTCCGTTGCCAGACTTCCGCCTCATCCCGTCTCTCCTCAAACCACCCATACATCTTCGATAGCACGAACACAGCAATCGGCGTTGATGAGATCAACCCACCATCGTCTCCAGCGGCCGCTGAATCTCTGTGCCGGTGCCTGTCGCCAAGGTCATTGAACGGATACCAAGTGAGGCGACGAGAGCGGTCATCAACACCGCGCTGGCGGCAGGGAGTCTTGGATCCACCTCGGCAACGCTCCCCGCATAAGTAGATCGTCATAAATTCTGTCCTCATTTCCTCACCACAGAGATCACGGAGAACACAGAAAAGAAGGCAAATCTTCGCGCGCTTTGCGCCTTCTGCGGTGGACA
>MNXM01000039.1 GCA_001872605.1 Armatimonadetes bacterium CG2_30_59_28
TGGGCGCGGGACCCGGAGGAGGCAGGGAAGCGGCATCGGCGGAAGGAATTGCCGATTGAGCAGAAAGAGAGCATGAAATGGCTGCGGAGCTACCGAGCAGTGAGCGAGGTGCAAGCGCTCTGTCCGGACACCACTCTGGTGAGCGTGGGGGATCGGGAAGCGGACCTGACCGATCCGCAAGTCGCGACCGTCGGACTCACCGAGGCGCAAGCTCGAATACAAGGCTTCGACGTGGCGGTCGCAAATCTTTCCCTCTCTTACGTGCCACGCGCCATTGCCGCTCGCGACACGCGTGGACTCATCAAACTTGTGGCCGACGATAAGACAGACCGGCTGCTCGGCGCGCACATCCTGGCCGCCGAAGGCGGAGAGGTCATTCAGACCGCGGCGCTCGCGGTTCAGTTCGGCCGCGACTACGGTTTCACGGTTGGCGGGTTGCGGGCGATGTTATTCCCCTACCTCGTGCAGGTGGAAGGTCTGAAACTGGCGGCACAGACTTTCAATAAGGACGTCGCGCAACTGTCGTGCTGCGCGGGGTAGTGCGCCTGGGACAATGGGTTGATCGCCACAACACCGCGCTGGCGACAGGGAGTAGTGGATCAATCTCAGCAATGCATTCCGCATACTATCGTTGACACAGCAAAGGAAAGAGGATAGTATTGCCGCCAATATAGATTGACTGGTCGGTTTATTATCCGCAATGTAAGCGATAGCCGCCCGCTTGCCGATCACAAAGAAGGATGTCATTAGGAGGAGCGTGAGCGCTTGCCCGGAACGAAGGAGGTGACGCTATGACAGCAAATGAGACTAAACCGGTGCGGACAGAAAAGGGACTGAGACGTAAGACAGAAATCATGGATACTGCCGCGCGACTCATTCACCAGCAAGGCTTCAACCGCACGAGTCTCGAAGAGGATCTCCACGCCGGTCTCATACGCCATCCGGAAGCGACCGGTGAGGAACATATCCTGCCGATACCGGCACTCCGCGAACGCACCCGGTTTGCGCACCAGCCAGTCCAGGACATGTCGATGCGGACTCACAGAGTCCGAACTGAATGGTGTGCGTGCCCCAACCGCTGAGTCGCGGGAATCCCTCCTGCAGGCGCTGAGCATACCAGACCTCCAGATGGTCCGCACAAACGCGCACCTGCACTTGCTCGCCGATCAGCCGGCCGTGCCCCGAGGAAACGTTCCCCTGTGCCGAAATCGTGCTGCCAGAGCTGACGTGTGAAGACAGGATTGTACACGCCTCCAGCCTCCGACGTAAACCGGTTGCGGAGCGGAGATCCCGACGGAGCGTTGGGGCGCCATTCGTCGCCCTTTTCCCCAGCTTGTGGAAAATTCCTGTAGTTTGTTGTGTTTTAGGTGGAAATCCCTTATAATCTACCCGTTTCTCAAACGGACGTTGCCCTGTGGAAAACCGCCTTTTGGAGGAAGTTGCTCGTGAACTAACCGGGAGAGGTTGGACTATCTCTACCGCGGAGTCCTGCACGGGTGGGGCAGTCGGGTACAGGCTGACTTCTCTGGCGGGAAGTTCCCACTATTACGTCGGAGGCGTAATTGCATATAGCAATGCCATTAAGACGGCACTGCTGGGAGTGCCTGAATCGCTGTTGGAGGCGCACGGAGCGGTGAGTGCGCCGTGCGCAACATCGATGGCGGAAGGCTGTCGGAAGCTGTTTGGAGCGGATATGGCGGTCTCTGTGACGGGTATTGCCGGTCCGGGAGGCGGCACGGTTCCGAAGCCAGTGGGACTTGTATACATTGGAGTCGCCCACGACGTAGTCGCCAGTGTGCGAGAATTTCGCTTCAACGGAGATCGTGAAAGAGTCCGGCGGTCTGCCGCGCACTCGGCGCTTAAGATGATTCTGAACTCACTGAATGGCGTATGAGAGCCTTCCTTGCGATTGAGTTGAGCGAGTCGGTGAAAGAGTCACTGGGTCGTTTGATTCGGCAACTGCAACGCACGGGCGCGGACATCCGGTGGGTGAAGACAGTCAATCTCCACCTGACGCTGGAGTTCTTTGGGGAGGTACCCCCAGGCACGGTGGAGCGCATCGATGAAGCAATGCGGACTGTGGCCGCCCGCGTGAGTTCTTTCACGGTGAGACTCGGTGAAACGGGAGCGTTTCCAAATGAACGCAGGCCTCGGGTGTTCTGGCTGGGCATTTCGGAAGGGCGCCAGAATGTGTGCGCTCTGCGGGAAACGATCCACGGCGTGCTGTCCGTGGCTGGAATTGCGGGAGACGACAAACCCTTCGAGCCGCACATCACCTTGGGACGGGTTTGTTCGAGCCGTGGTACGGAAGAGGCTCTTGCGGTACTGCACACTGTTCCGCAAGAGGAGTTTGGTGCGACCCGCGTGGAACGGGTGACTCTGTTCCGGAGCGATCTGCGCCCGGAGGGCGCTGTGCATACGCCTGTGCGTGAATTTGCTTGGCGGACTGGAAGAAAGTTCGCCCTCCATCAGACAGAAGAAGGGCAGGAACACGTGTGAGTCGAGAGAAAGCACTGGAATTTGCCGTTAGTCAGATTGAGAAGCAGTATGGCAAGGGAACCATCATGCGTCTCGGAGATGAGAGCGCCTTGACACCCGTTGCCGTATTCTCGACGGGTTCTCTGGCCTTGGACATTGCCTTGGGAGTCGGGGGCGTGCCGCGTGGCCGTGTTGTCGAAATATACGGTCAGGAAGGTTCGGGAAAGACCACCCTCGCTCTACACATATTGGCGGAGGCGCAGAAGGGCGGAGGTACTGCTGCCTTTATCGATGCCGAGCAGTCGCTCGATCCCGCGTACGCGAAGAACCTGGGCGTCGACATCGACAACCTGTATATTTCTCAGCCCGACACGGGAGAGCAGGCCTTGGAAATTACGGATACACTCGTGCGCAGCGGCGCGATCGATGCGATCGTCATCGACTCCGTAGCCGCGTTGGTACCCAAGGCCGAGATTGAGGGCGAGATGGGCGATTCGCACATGGGGCTTCAGGCACGGCTCATGTCTCAGGCAATGAGAAAGCTAGCCGGCTCTCTCAACAAGTCACGAACGTCCGCGATCTTCATCAACCAGATTCGCGAGAAGATCGGCGTGATGTTTGGCAATCCTGAGACGACCCCCGGCGGTCGCGCCCTCAAGTTTTGGTCGTCGGTTCGTATGCAGATCAGCCGCATTGAGACCTTGAAGTCCGGCAACGAAGCCATCGGCAATCGTGTGCGCGTGAAGGTTGTTAAGAACAAGGTCGCTGCCCCGCACCGACAGGCCGAGTTTGATATCATGTTCGGCGAAGGCATTTCTCGAAGCGGGGGACTGCTTGACGTGGGTGTCGAAATGAACATCATCAGCAAGTCGGGCGCATGGTTCAATTATGGAGACGAACGCCTGGGGCAGGGGAGAGAGAATGCCAAGCAGTTCCTGAATGAAAATCAGGATATTGCAGAGCAAATCAACGCCAGGATACGGGAAGCTTCCGGGCTTTCATTGATTGCGGCTGCGGATTCACCGGAAGAGACTGAGTCCGCCGATGGAGATGAGTGAAAAGCGTTATCACCGAAATCCGGAGACAGCGAAACGCGTTGAAGCGGTATTCGGTTTTCATCGACAGTGAGTATGCGTTTTCACTTGACGAGATGACCCTGGTCCGACTGAGGTTGACGGAGGGCCAGGCGATAGACGCTGAGGGAATACAGGAAATCGTCGTCGCCGACAATGAATCCAAAGCCTTTGACGCGGCGTTGCGATACCTGAAAGTACGTGACCGAAGCACAAGCGAGATAAGGAAGAGGCTCGGTGAGAAAGGTTACGACGAACAAGCTGTTACATACACTGTCAATCGGTTGGCGGAATTGGGGTATGTCGATGATACCCGCTTCGCCCAATCATGGATTCGTCGTGCCATGGGGCAACAACCCATGGGGCGGCGGAAGCTGGAAAGCGATCTCCTGCAGAAGGGGATCGACCGGAGTATTGTCGAAGAGATGGTGTCGTCAAGTCTCGATGACGCCGCGGAAAGAGAGTTGGCAATGGTTTTGGCCCGCCAAAAGACTCGGAACAGGGGAAGCGGCTTTGCAGATAATCCGGCAGAAAGGCGGAGGCTTGAGTTGCTTCTGCGGCGGAGGGGATTTGATTGGGAGATCGTCCAGTCGGTCATTCGCGAGGTATGTGAAGGAACCGAATGACAGCGTATCGATTGCATTGGCATATACAGCACTCGTACCGGACCTTTGAAAACTGAATAGTCGCGTTGGAGTAGCACATCATTCAGCTCACCGGCTGAACCTCTCTCTACACACCTGATCTTCGTTGCGGGGTCCTGGGCCCCGGAGCGTTTACATAAAGGGGGTGGACTGAGTTGACAGTCCCGGTGTTTATCACAGCAGTGGTTGGTGTAGCAGTTGTTGGCCTCGCCCTCGGATGGGCCTTGGCCCGGCTTGGGACAGCTCCGCTTATCCAGAGGGCGCGTGACGAGTTGGCAGAGGCTGAGGCGCTGAGCATGGAGGCGAAGCGGGAATCGGAGACCGCGCGGAAGGAAGCTACTTACGCCGCCAAAGAGGAAAGTCTTCGGCTTCGCACCGAGACTGAGAGGGAGAACAAAGCGGCTCGCGCTGAACTGCAGCGAGTGGAACGGAGACTGCGAAATAGAGAAGAGAACCTGGAGAGGAAGCAGTCTGTATTAGAGAAGGCAGAACGGGACCTGGCCGACGGGGAAGGGATTCTCGTCCAGAAGAGGGAGGAATTAGAGGGGCTCAAGAGCAAAGCGCGCCAGGAGCTGGAGAAAGTATCAGGAATCCAGACCCCTGAGGCGCGCGAGCTGATACTGCGAACTGTCGAAGAGGAAATGCAGCAGGAGTTGGCGATTCGTGTGCGGGAGATGGAGGAGAAAGCCCGCAAGGACTCCGAACGGCAGGCCCGGAAGATCGTTTCCCTGGCGATCCAACGATGCTGCGTTGACCAGGCCTCTGAATCAACTGTCTCCGTCGTTCCTCTGCAGGGCGATGAGATGAAGGGGAGGATCATCGGTCGAGAAGGACGCAATATCCGGATGTTTGAAGGGCTGACCGGTGTGGATCTCATTGTCGATGACACACCGGAGGCCGTTGTTCTCTCGTGTTTTGACCCGATTCGTCGCGAGGTGGCTCGCATCGCTCTGTCGAATTTGGTCAGCGACGGTAGGATCCATCCGGGAAGAATCGAGGACGTTGTCAACAAGGCGCGCTCCGAGGTTAAGTCCAGAATTCACACGGAGGGGGAACGCGCGTGCCTGGAGACAGGGCTCACGGGCGTGCCTCCGCCGCTGATTGAACTCCTTGGAAAGCTCTTCTTCCGAACAAGCTTTGGGCAGAACATGCTCGACCATTCCATTGAGGTTTCCCACCTTGCTGCCATGATCGCATCCGAGATTGGAGCGAATGCCAACATTGCTCGACGTGGTGGGTTGTTTCACGATATCGGGAAGGCCCTCGACCACGAGATGGAGGGAACCCATATTCAACTCGGCGTGGACCTGCTACGCCGTCATCGGGAGTCTGAGAATGTGATTCACTGCGTTGCAGCCCACCACGAGGACGTCCCCCTCGAGACGGTTGAGGCGGTCATTGTCTACGCGGCCGACTCCATCTCTTCCACCCGACCGGGGGCGCGACGCGAGAATTTGGAGACGTATGTCAAACGCCTCCAGGCGCTTGAGGAGATTGCGGACTCTTTTGAGGGCGTTGACAAATCATTTGCGATTCAGGCAGGTCGTGAAGTGCGGATCATTGTTCGCCCAGACGAGGTGGACGATATTATGTCCGTGAAGCTGGCGCGGGAGATTGCCGGCAAGATACAGGGCGATCTACAGTATCCGGGTGAAATCAAAGTGACGGTGATCCGGGAAACGCGCGCGACAGACTTCGCGCGTTGAGAAGATTCGACGCAGGCGGGAATGGAAGGTCTTTGCATTTGAAGGTTTTGTTTGTCGGCGACGTTGTGGGGCGGCCAGGCCGTAGGGCGGTAAAGCGATTTCTACCGGGACTCATCGACGAGTGCGAGATTGATTTTGTCGTTGCCAATGCCGAAAACGCTGCAGGAGGGTTCGGTCTCACCCCCGATATGTCGGATGAGTTGATGGATTACGGGATTGATTGCATCACGATGGGTAACCATGTCTGGGGCAAAAAGGAACTGATTGCGACTTTGGAGACGAATCCTGCTGTTTTGCGTCCCATCAACTACCCCGACGGAGTGCCGGGAAGGGGTGAGACCGTGCTGCCCTCAAAGTCGGGGACGCCCGTGGGAGTCATTAGTGTCTGCGGCACGACGTTTATGGATCGCCTCTGTTGTCCATTCAAGACCGCGTCGGCAGCAGTGGACAGGTTGCGCAAGCAGGCTGTCATTATTCTGGTGGACATGCACGCGGAGGCTACCTCGGAAAAGGTGGCTCTGGGGAAATACCTGGATGGGAAAGTGAGCGCCGTCATCGGCACACACACACACGTGCAGACCGCTGACGAACAAATTCTGTCTGCCGGGACAGCGTACCTGACGGATTGTGGAATGACCGGGCCGGTGGATTCCGTGCTGGGGATGAAGTCGTCGCTGGTCATGAAGCGCTTCCTGACGCGGATGCCCGCGAAGTTTGAGGTGGCTTCCGGCCCCGCGGCACTGTCGGCAGTGGTCATCGACATTGACAGCGCCATGGGGAAAGCCAGCTCGATCGAGCGGATTACGAGGAGAGAGACCGAGGAGCAGTTGATATCACCATAGAACGCTTACCGTCATGCCTTCATAACCAAGGGATGCCGCCATATCTGATGCAGTAAAGGAAGACCATGCGAACATGGAAGGATAAGTACAACATGGACACACTACGAGTCTCATCCTCATCGAAGCCGAACTCCGTTGCCGGGGCTATCGCAGGGGTAATTCGAGAACGCGGAACGGTTGAGCTCCAGACCATTGGGGCTGGAGCGCTCAATCAGGCCATCAAGGCGGTCGCGATTTCTCGTGGGTTCCTTGCCCCCTCCGGGATCGATATTGTGTGCGTCCCGTCGTTTTCCGACATCAGCATTGAGGGTGCCGAACGAACTGCGATCAAGCTACTCGTTCAGCCACGTTAGGATCCCAAAAATGCTGAGTGTCTCGCGTTCGCTGCTTCCGCGCCGTCTGTTTTTCTACTGGAGCGCCTGTCGCCTCTCATGCGCTTGCCCTCACTTCCTCTGGCGCCTCATCCTCTGGGCGGCCCTTCTCTTCAGTATTGCTTCACCTGCCTCTGCGCTCAAGCTGCGATACAGCATGAAGCGTGGAGATGTTACGCGGATCAAGACCGGCATCGCCGCTGCTGCGATCATGCAGCTCCCAATGATGGAAGATCCCATGCGGATGCAGGTCCGCGGACTTGCCTTTGTCCGGCAGGAAGTCAAAGATGTTTCGACCGAAGGCGTGATGGAGGTCTGGAGCGAGGTGACGTCCGGTGTCATGAATTTTCTCGTTGACGGAGATCAGGAGAAAGTGCGTCTTCCGCGCGAAGTGACCGTGGTGCGCATCACGCCGCGTGGGAAGGTGGTGAGCTTCAGCAAGGAGACCGGAGAGGAAACCAATGACGAGACGGAAATGCTGAAGGGCACACTGGGACTTGACTCCGAGCAGATGCTGGGCGAAATCCCCGGGCTGATCTTTCCGGAAGGAAACGTGGAAGTTGGGAGCAAGTGGGAGGAGGCGTACTCCGTCGAGATAGGAAATGGGAAGGGCCTCAATATCCATTGCTCGGCTCTTCTCACGGAGATGGTGGAACTGCTTGGGTACCAGTGCGCAAAAATTCGCACCGTTGTGTCGGTGCCCATTGACGGGGGCGCCTTCGGCGGGGATGAGCTTCCAATGAGTGGCATGGAGCTTGATGCACGTGGCTACGCGAAGGGAGACCTCACCTATTACTTCGCTCACGAAGAGGGATTTGTCGTGTGTACCGTGGGGTCCATTTCAGTTTTCAATCACGCAACCCTAAGATTGCCGACCGAGGCCGAGGAGCTGGGCATTGGTGGACACGATATGAACGCAACAACGCGGATGAAGATGAACATGAAGTCTCATGTGCAGAAACAGTCTCGAGAGGGCGGATAGAATGAGCAAGCGCAAGAGGCTTTTATTGCTGTGTGCGATGTTGTGTTCAGGCGTTCCGCGTGCGGTATCCATCGTCGAGGCTCAGTCCGGTCTGTTCGACGCAGACACGATGTTGGACGTGTCACAGGTACGAGCGGGAATGAAGGGCTACGGCAAGTCTGTCTTTCAGGGCACCACGGTTGAGTCCTTCGGGATTACCGTCCTGGGCGTGCTGAAACGTATGGACGCGGGTGGAGATGCCATTCTAATCCGAGTGGACGACGGGCCCGTTGTCAGCAACGGTTACGGCATCATCTCCGGTATGAGTGGCAGTCCCATCTACGTTGATGACAAACTGATTGGCGCTCTCGCCTTCGGGTGGTCCTTCAGCAAGGAGCCAATCGCCGGTGTTACGCCCATACGCCAGATGCTCAATGCCTTTTCTCCGGGAGGAGAATCGCGGGTTGCATCGACCGGAAACCGCATGACCTTCTACGCTCAGGATGGGTTGGTTCATTGCGCTGGAAAATGGGTGAGCACGCTGGAGGTGCGCCAACGCATCCAGACCGGGGAAGTGTTCGCGGGTGAGGACACGCTCGTCATGCAGCCGGTTTCCACTCCGTTGATGGCTGGCGGAATGAGTCCCTCCGGGATCCGCCGCCTGAAGTCTGCACTCGAGCCTTTCAATGTTGTTCCGGTTGCCGCTCCCGGTGGGAAGGGACCGGAGGTGAACGCCCCGCTTGAGCCTGGCTCGGCAGTGGGGGTTCAACTTATGACCGGCGATATGGACCTCACGGCCATTGGCACGGTAACCGCCCTCACACCTGGGGGAGTACTCGCCTTTGGGCATTCCTTCCTCGGGATGGGAAGTCTGGAAGCCCCGATGACCACGGCATACATCCACGGGGTTGTTTCGCGTTCAGAGTCCTCCTTCAAGTTGGGTTCAGCCAGTCAGCCTGTTGGGACGGTCACCGAAGACAGAACATGGTGTATTGGTGGCACGTTCGGGAAACGCCCCGACCTGCTTGAGGCTCTCTACCAAATCACAGATAAGGACCGTGGCGTGGCTCGGCGACTCGGTTTTCAGGTGATTCGGGAGAAGTTCTTTGCGCCGGTCCTGCTGCTGATGGCCGTTGAGGAGTCGCTCAACAATGTCCTTTCTCCCGTGCGAGAGGGGACCACCGAAACTCGCGTGCGAGTGAAACCCGAGGGGCTTCCTGAGATCGTGAAGGAGAATGTCTTTGCGAGCGGACCGGGGGATGCTTCCTTCTCCTTCGGGCCAAGTGGACCCCAGAGCGTGTTGATGGAAGCCCTCGACTTGTTGACTTACAACCGTTTCCGTCGTGTGTCCGTCGAGCGTGTTGAGCTGGAGGCGTCCTTTACTACTCATCGGGAGGACGCCGTCATTGAGAAGGCTTTCCCGGAACGAACGCGCGTCAAACCCGGCGACGAAATTGACGTAACGTTACATCTAAGGCCGTACGAGAAACCAACGGCTGTGCGGAAGCTCAAACTGCGGGTTCCACCGGACCTCCACGCTGGCGTGCTCCGGGTTGTGATCACCGGGGGTGAACTGGCGGAGCGCCTGCGGATGATGCTGGGTATGCGTCCTTTCCTGACAGACTCTCTGGAGCAGGAGATACAGCTATTTCAGGAAGAGATCAGAAACGATCGGATCGTGGTTTTGACCATCCTGCCAGACGTGGGACTGGAAATGCGAGGATGCCAGTTGTCCGAGCTGCCTCTCCCGTATCTGGAGGTGCTTCGCGGAGCGCCGCGGGGCGCGATTCGCGTCATTCGGGATGGAGCCATCGCAGAGTACCCGGAGAGCGCCGTGATACACGGGTTGACATACCTGACACTCGTGGTGGAGCCGGAGGAAACGGAGAAGTCTGGAACATTTGCTCCCTTTGGTGGAGACATGTCGTTTGACGAGGGGACCGCCGAGGACATTCTCGAAGCGGGTCGAATGGGGCTGTACTCCCAGGTAGATTCATCATCCCCAAGCCCTTTACGTCGCTGGTTTGGCGGAGACCGCCCATTGGAACCCGAACTCCGGCTGGCGGTGCAGCAACTGGTTTCGCAGCGGACCTCTGCCGAAGAGGCAGCGAAGAAGGAAACGCTTGACCTCGAATCTGCACCCGCGATGCCTTTGTGGGAGGATGTCGAGAAGATCGAGCCTAACGGCGACGACGTGCTGGACGGAGATGGGATTTCGTCTCCTGCTTCGCGGAAGGGCAAGTCCCTCGCCCGGCCTCCTACAGTTTGGGAAGAGTCGACAACTAAGGATTTCATCAGGGGCAAAGTAGATCGCACGGCGATGCGCAGTGACGGCAGAATTGTGCTTTCATCTCCTACGTCGACCCTGTTTGCCGATGCTGAGCTCTACCCGATGTGTCAAACGATCGATGCGGCTGGTAATGTGATCGTGGGCACCTGGCTGGTGCCTGAGGTTGTCCGGATAGACCCCGCCGGCAAGGCTTCTGTGCTGCTGTCCCCCGGAACAGGAGCTGCTGTGACGGCTGTGGCGCGGGTGGGGGATGCTATCCTGGCAGGGGAGTCTCCGTCAGGTATTCTCCATCGGCTGAAAGGCGATGGAAGCAGCGAGGCAGTCTGCAAACTCCCCAACTCAATGATCTGGTCCATTGCTGATGCAGGGGATTCCGGCGTACTGGTAGGGACGGGAAGCTCTGCGGAGGTTTATCTCGTTAGCCGTGATGGGAAATGGCGATCACTCGCCCAACTTCCGGATCGTCACGCGCTGTCTATTGTGAAAGGCCCCGACGGCGTCTTCTACTGTCTCACCCACCCGCGCGGCCGAGTTTACCGACTGAAGTTGACCGGAGAAGTTGAGTCGGTGTTTGAGCCATCGAAGCTCGGCGCGTTGAGCATCACTACCGACTCAGAAGGCAACCTGTTTGTCGGCACAACTCCACGGGGTTATGTTTACAGAGTGGACGCGAAGGGCCACGTGAAGGAACTGTTCAAGTCCAGAGAAAAGCATGTTTTCGGATTGGTCGTTGCGGACGGATATGTCTACGCGGGGACCGGGCCACGAGGGAATGTATACAAGATCGGACCTGACGGTGTGGCGACCACGGTGTACTCGGGGAAGAACCGCGTTGTCACCTCACTGCAACGCGACAACAACAACGCCGTTGTTGCCACCAAGGCGAACGCGAATGAGGTGCTCCGCATCCAACAAAAAGCGGAGACGTGGGGAAGCTTCACCTCGCAGGTGCACGAGGCTGCTGCTCTGTCAAAGTGGGGCCGCATCGGTTGGGCGGCTGATGTCCCCACGGGAGCCTCGGTGACTGCGCAGACGCGCTCGGGAAATACCGCTTTCCCGGACCAAGGATGGAGTGATTGGTCGAAGCCGTCCGGGGAAAGTCGCGGTGATACAGTGCAAAGCCCTCCCGGCAGATACGTGCAGTATCGCTTGAACCTCTTCCCGGGGGAAGGTGGTGCATCCCCGAGTGTCAGTCGTGTTGAGCTTATCTATATGACCGCAAACCGGGAACCAGAGCTGGAGATCAAATCCCCCCGGTTGGAGGAACATCTCGCGTCTACGGCTTTCATACGTTGGTCTGCCAAGGATCCGGACAAAGACAAACTGCGGTACTCGGTCTACTATTCGTCCGACGAGGGCCGCACGTGGACGGACATCAAGGATGAGAAGTCGAAGGAAAATACGGATAACGACGCGACAACCATAGACCTGCCGGGCGACAAAGAGATGGACGCGACCGACCCGGACGCCAATGGGGACGACACTCCTGAGGCGCACCCGGGCGTCCCCCTGGGAAATGTGAAAGAGGGCGTCAGCGAGGCCAAAGCAGACGAAGCGCTCGAAGGTGGACGCCCTGACGACGAGCCGGATAGTGACAATGGTGAGACAGACATCGAGACATCCTTTAGTTCCGGCGGGAACGGGCAGACCCGGAAGTGGGACACCTCGGAAGTGCCAGACGGTGCGTACCTGATCAAGGTCGTTGCGACCGATGAGATCTCGAACCCGACGGATGCGCGAGCCGCCGAAAAGGTCTCAGGCCCCGTGGTCGTCGATAATACGCCCCCGCAGGTTGAGATGCCTCCGCCTTTCGAGAGTGCGCCAACCGCCGCTGTGTCTGTCAGGTGTGAGGACAACCGATCCCGGGTCACCGGTGTGGAGTACCGCATTGATGAGGGCGACTGGGTTGCGGCTGCAGCAGCAGACGGGGTTTTCGACGCTACCGCTGAGGAGGCACTGATTAAGTCCGAGCATGTGATTCCAGGGAAGCACTCGCTGCAGGTGCGTTGCCGTGATCTCGCGGGCAATGAGTCCGTGTGCAGTGTGTCCTATAGCTTCGGTGAACCTGCGGGAGAAGGGAAAGCGCAGGACAATAGCGAGGCCGAGCCTACCGCAACCGCCAAGCCATCCCGCCAGGGCGAGAAGGGCGTCGGGAAACGAGAGAAGCCCAATCGCGGTCGCAAGGGTGGGAGTGGGAACCATACTCGTTAGGGCCGAGAAACCGCCATGCAGTTCGCAATCGGGGCGGTTCCGGCATTACGCGTCCGTAGCTGAACAGCAGCCAGCGCCCTTCGCAAACGTGATTCACTGTGCGGTCAGGGATCTCCGTTGGCCTGCATCTTTTCCAGCTCCCACTTCTTGGTCTTGAGCTCGGCATGGATGTCGGCAATCTGCTGACACAGTTTTTGCACCTTTTCGTCGTCGAAGGCTCTGACCGCCTGTGCCAGATGAAGCTCGTAGCACCGGTATCCCAAATCGGAGTATCGGTCGCTCAGCTTACTGTCCAACGTAGTGATCGAGAGCTTAAGTTGTGCAAACTGCTTTGCCTTCTCTCCGACTTCGGTAGCCTTCGCCATCCCTTGTTTCATCTTGTCCATCAAGCTCATCAGTAATCCCTCCAGAAAACTCCGGCGCATCAACAAAGAAATGAGCCGTGACGGTATGCCGACAATGTGTCGGCAGTTTCCTTTCCGTATGCTTGTCTGATGGTTGCGGTGCGCATTGTAAGCAGCTCTTCCTTCCCGTTCCCCTCCATCAAGAACAGCGACCTGCAGAACGCATTGTCGATCAGTTGTCGACCGACATCCGTGGGGATGTCCAGGCGACGCAGCAACCAGCTCAATCTCGCGGCGTAACAATCGGCCCGTCCAGCCGCGTCGTAACTGGACGTGGGTTGTTCGTTGAAGGTCAGACGCGGCACTTGCCCCACGATACCTCCACTAACCAGCGTCTCCACCAGTGGGAGCACTTCAGAACTCCAGCGAGAGGCGTCGCAATCCGGCTGCTCATCGGCCGCTCTGGCGAACCCATCAATGAGATGCACACAGGATTGGCGCCCGTACAGTTTGTAGCCGCTTTCACAATCGGGAATCTGTCCGTAGGCTGCGAAGTACTGCGTGTTCAGCGTCTTCCCCTTGATGGCGAGATGATGGAGGCACGCGTTCCAGATGATTGAGTTGACGATCTCCTCGTATTGTCCCCGGATGAAACCCAAAGGGCGGTGGGCATCCATGCGACCCCCGATCACGATCCATTTGTCCGTCTCCTGCTCAGACGCAATCTGGTCGCCAAGGCGCACCAGGTTGGGTCCGTCGTTGATAACGTGATCGCCGTCCGCGTCCCGAACCATCACCATGTCAATGTTGGTGTCTTCCAGTAGTTGCTCGACTCCCGTGACAACAGCGCCACCTTTTCCCATGTTCTTCGGCAGGTGCAACACTCGGAAAGATCCGCCAGGCGATGTCTCCTCTTCCTTCTGCAGGTCGTCGGCTACGGAGTCGGCGAGCTGTGGTCCATCGATCACCAGAATGAGGCGTTCCGGCTGGACAAAACTCTCGAAGTCGCTGACCGTAATCTTGAGTAGTTGTCGAATGTCAACCGCTGAGGTCGATGGGGAGAACCACACCGGGACCACCATTCCCAGGCGTTTCCTGGTCGCAGAGACCGATAGATAGTGAGATAGCATCTGCATGGGTTTCAGGCCTGATGATCACGAAATATCGAATTCATATATGCACATGGCATGTTTCGGGATTGCGAGCGTCGCATCCGAGGACACCTTGCGGAGCATCCGCTTTCGGAGCGATACGGCCTCCCTGTTATATCCGTTGGTGACCTCCGGAGATTCTCCGGTAATGGTCGCTAACGTCGCTTCCGTCCCGACCTTCAGACCGGTTAAGGACAGTTTTAGCTTTTCGGACTTATCCTTGTTGAAGTTCACAACAGAAATATACAGCTTGTGGCGCGCCGCCGACAGCGTCGTGCAAACATCCAGGTACGGAGTACTGCCCGACAAGGTGTGCGGAGACGGAAAGGTATCGCACTCCAGATGAGTCTGAAGAGCTATCTCCCCACGCATCATGGCGGCCGCCAGAAGAGGATAGTAAATCGTTTGACGGAACATGCCGTCTGATGAAGTAAGGATGGGGGCAATGACATTGACGAGTTGTGCCAGGCACCCGATACCAACGGCGTAGCAGTTGCGCTGCATCATGTTCAGAAACGCTCCTACCGCCAACGCGTCGGTCAGGTCGTACACCTCCTCCAGCAGGGGAGGAGCGATTGGAAAACTGCCGTCACTTGCGCGGCCTCTTTCGCGATACCAGACATTCCATTCGTCCACTGCGATCCGGATTGGATGACGCAACTTGAGCGTTCGTCTGGCAGCCTGTATTAACTGCCAGAGAACCCGGATGTACTCCTCCACACAGCCTACCTGAGCGCAGAGCGAATAATGGCTGTCCTGCTGAGGAACGGGGCGCATGTAAAAGTGCGCGGCGATGTAGTCGAGGCGCTCTCCGCAAGTCTTCAGCAGCTTCCAGTCCCAGTCGACATTCATAGCGCCGCAGCCAACGAGCTTGATTGTCGGGTCGGTCCACTTCATCACTTTCGCAAATTCGAAAGCCGTCTTGGCGTAATCCGCGGCGTCTTTATGCCCAATCTGCCACGATCCGTACAATTCATTCCCCAGCCCCCAGTGGCGAACGCGGTGGGGGTGTTCGTATCCGTGTTTGCGGCGCAGATTTGCGAACGGCGTGTCCTGCGTGCCGTTACAGTACTCAACCCAACCTGCAGCTTCGTCGACGCTGCCAGTGCCGAGGTTCGCACAGATGTATGGTTCGCTGCCAGTTGCCCGACAGAACTCGATGAATTCGTTAGTGCCAAATTGGTTCGTTTCCAGCGAGTGCCAGGCCAAGTCCTGTCGGTTCGGTCGGTCGTTCCGGGGACCGACTCCATCCATCCAGTGGTACCCGCTGACAAAATTTCCGCCCGGATAGCGCAGGATTGGTATCTGCAAGAGCTGCACGGCTGCGAGCGCGTCCTTCCGAAAACCTCGAGTATCAGAAAGCCGGGATTCGGGGTCAAAGATGCCAGTGTAGATGCACCGTCCGAGATGCTCAACGAAGTTCCCAAAAATGTTTGGGTCAATAGCGCCGACGCGACGGTCGATGTCGATGTTGAGTTGGGCCATTCCGTATCGTCTTCCTTTGTCATTCCCTGATGCGCGTGCGTTTGCACGCGGACATATCGAAGATGGAAGCAATCTTGTCCAGCGGCTGCACTGCCCTGTAACGGACCGTCTGTACGGCTGTCGCGTCCGTCAGCGCCACTCCTGTGACGCGAATCTCACCGACGATGCTGGTAGTGTGTTGCTGAAGCTCCTTGTCGAACTCGCGCCGCGTCACCACAAAACGCGTTCCCTTGCGGACCCCGCTCTGACTGCCGATATCGAGGATGATCTCGTTGAAGCCGGTGATGGCTAGTATCTTCCCCGATATGCGCGTGCGTTGCTCCATTTCCCGAGCCGCTTCCCAAACTGCAGAATGTAAGGCCCGCATCTGTACTGCAAGCGGAGCAGCTTCAGCGGCGACGGCTTCCGCTTCAACTTTGGCGCCGTTCACGGGAAGAGACAGTGACGCGTCGATCATCTCGATCTGTACCTCAACCCGTGCGCGGCGGCCGTCTGCCCACACTTTGGCGTAAGTCATTTGACCCGTAATGAAGTGAGTCGCCTCCAGCGCCTTCGTCAACTGCACCATGGTATCCGGCGTGATGGGGGGCGTGATATTGCGTACGGCGACCTCCTTCAGTAGTTGAGACCGCGGGACGACCTCCACGTGCCTCCACGTCGAAAGGCGCTCCTCCAGCAAGCTCGCCGCAATATCTCCCGTCAGCAAAGATTGCGCGCCGTTAGCAAGGGTGAAATCGGTGATAACGATCCTCGCCTCAGGTTCGGCCAGGAGGGTAGACGCACAGGCGAGAAGGGCCAACAGGCAAGCAAATAGTGCATTGATTGGGCGGCACAACATCAGCACCGAGGCGTCTCCGCAAACAGATTTGTGTGACAGCCGGATTGTATACGCTCGCAGGGAATTGCGCAACTGTGTGGCAGGCTCCGTCAACCGATCCTCCAGGCGGATACGGATTTCTAACCGATTTTCGCGTGTCCCAACTCAACGCGCGGCTTTTCGCCATACACGATCCGCGCCGCGTCGCCATCGTTGAGAATCGACAGTCGCGCCGCTTCAACGACCAGTTCGTTGATGTAACTGTTGGCTGGTGTGGCGATGATTCCCTTTGCGTCGGTCTTCTTGATGATTTTTTGACGGCGGGAGACGGCATCCGCCTCGTTCATGGTCGCGACTTCATTCTCCATCTGGTGAATCGAGTTGATCGTCGCCGCAACGGAGTCAAATCCGTACCCAACCGGTTTGTATCCCGCACTTTCCCACGGCACAAGACGATAGAAATCCGGGTTGATGTAGTTATGGTAGGAACCCGCGCAGCCGATGCCTTCCAGGTAGCAGTGTGTCAATCCGCGGAACTGGTCGTCATGCTTGAGGGCGCCCGTTTTGCCGTTCCCCTCGAAGAACATTTCAAGGCACTGTTCGTTGCTGCCGGAACCACCGTCGGGGTAGCCAAGCCCATCGGTCACAGAGAGGATTGCTCCATTCTCATATCGGACACGGCCGTTCGCCCAGAGGTAACCCTCATTGCCGTTCGGAAACCTCCCCTTGATGCCGACGACGGAGACCTCTACCGGTTTGATGCCGGTGATGAACCAGACAAGATCGACGTAGTGGCAGCCCACGTAGACGAACGGATCCGTATTCTCGCACGTAAACCAGTTCTGGAAGTTAGAGTGACGATAGTAGTAAGGCTCGATCATCTTCGCCTCGCCGATGATGAATTCGCCGAAATGCCCCAACTCGTAGTGCCGACGCGCCAGCAGAGAGCGGCGATCGAACCGCTTGTGATACTCCACTCCAACGAAGAGACCTCGCTGGTGGCTGAGCTCCTCGATTTCGGCGTCCTGCTGGTATTTCAGCACGAGCGGCTTGACGCAAAGGACATTCTGAGTATTCCTCAATGCCTCCATTACCACCCCATAGTGAAGAGGGTCGGGCATCGCCACCACCACACACTGTCTGGGCTTCATCCCGGAGAGTACTTCCCTGTAGAGATCAGGAAAATTCCTGTCAGCAGGTTCGTTCAGCGAAGGGTAGGGCGTGAAGTCCTGTCCGGGAAATGCCTGCCGCATATCGGCATTCTCCTTCAGATCCTTCAGGGGCGCGGAATTCAGCGCACAGATGTTGATCTCCCCGACGACCCCAGTTCTCTGCAGGTGATAGATGGATGGCAACAGCAGATCATTGGTGATCATCCCGCCGCCGACGATAGTGATGTTAATTGGTGTGCTCATGATTGAGAAGGTGGACCTCCTGTCCAAATACTATGGGTGTGGATATTATAACACACGTCTCCCGCGTATCCTTCTTTCCGGCTGTTTGACAAATGAACCCAATCTGTTTACACTACGCCTGTTCGCTCGGTCGCGTGTCAAACTCCAAATTTTTCACGAAATACACGGAGGTCCCCAGCAGATGTCAGGTGGAAGTTTCAATCTCGTTCCCAAAAATGTGCCGAAGGTTGACTCGAAATACCGGAAGATTGGGACGAAAATACCGGTGCCGGAGTCGATCCCGATTCTCGACGAGTTGCGGAAGTATGAGCCTGTTTCCATGACAGGTCAGCCGCCGATCGTGTGGGACCGTGCCGAGGGAGTGAGTGTCTTCGACAAGTGGGGGAATAAGTGGCTCGACTGGAGTTCTGGTGTATTGGTGACCAATGCCGGACACGGTCGGCGGGAGATCGTCGAGGCCATCTGTGAGCAGGCACAACACGGGTTGCTGCACAATTACTGCTTTCCCTCTGAGATTCGGGCAAGATTGGCAAAACGACTGGTGGAGCTGAGCCCCCCGGAACACGAGAAGGCCTTCATCCTGACAACTGGTTCGGAAGCAACGGAATGCGCCCTGAAACTGGCGCGCACACACGGACGCTCGGTTGGCGGCGACCGAAAGATCGGCATGATTAGTTTCTCTAACGCGTTCCACGGCCGAACCCTCGGAGCGCAGCAGATGGGCGGCAGCCCTGCCCTGAAGGAGTGGATCGTCAACACCGATCCCTCCATTGTGCAGGTTGATTTTCCTGATGGCTTCCGCTGCAAGGAGACGAGCTTCGATCACTTCCTGGGTCAAATGGAAGGACAAGGCGTGACCCCCGACGGAATCTGTGGCGTCATCACAGAGACTTTCCAAGGCGGGGGCGCCAGCTTCGCTCCCGTGGAGTATATGCAATCATTACGCAACTGGTGCAACGACAACAACATTGTTCTCATCTGTGACGAAATCCAGGCCGCGTTCGGCCGTACAGGGACGCATTTCTTCGGCTACCAGCACTATGGTATTGTGCCGGATCTCATCACGCTGGGCAAGGGCATCTCCAGCAGCATGCCGATCTCAGCGGTCGTCGGGCGCAAGGATCTCCTCGATCAGTATCCCCCTGGGTCAATGACCAGTACTCACACCGGCAACCCCCTTTGCTGCGCGGCTGCATTAACGAGCATTGACCTCATCGAGACGGAGCATCTTGTATCGAACGCCGGTAGGGTAGGGGAGGTCCTTCAGACGGAGTTACAGAATATCATGCACGACTACAAGGACATTGTGGGTGCGTGCCATGGCAAGGGACTGGTCGCGGGCTTGCAGGTGGTGGAGGCGGGGACCGAAAGTCCCGACTCACAGCTCGCCCTCGACGTTGTGCAGGGGTGCATTGAGAAGGGGTTGCTCTTCTTCGCACCGGTTGGGTTTGGCGGCGGAACGGTGAAGATTGCTCCCCCCCTGGTCATTACCGAGGAAGCTGTGCTCGAGGGCATTGGGGTGCTGCGCGAGTCGATTGCCGAAGCGCTCGCCAAGTAATTCCGATGGGTGTCCCGATCGAAGGGATTTAAGTGGCAACACTTGCTGTACGTGGAGGAACACCTGTTCGCTCTGCGCCATGGCCTTCGTACCCAATCTGGGGCCAGTCAGAGTCCAAGGCTTTAACGGCAGTGCTGGAATCCGGAGAATGGGGAAGGACGGAGGAGGGATGGGTAGGCAGGTTTGAGTCTGAGTTTGCAGCTTACCAGGACGCGAAATTCTGCGTGGCCGTGAATAGCGGAACCGCGGCGCTAATGATCGCTCTGAAGGCTGCGGGCGTGGAATACGGTGATGAAGTCATCCTCCCTCCGTACACATTTCTGGCCACGGCGACTGCCTGCTTGGCCGTGAACGCCAAACCTGTCTGGTGCGACATTTGCGAAGACACACTGACCCTTGACCCGAACGGACTGGAATCACTCATCACCAACCGGACTCGCGCTGTTATTCCTGTCCTCGTTGCGGGCACTCCCTGTCACATGGATGAAATTGGGGCCATCACTGACAGGCACGGAATCGCAATCATCGAGGACGCGTGCCAGGCGCACGGTGCAGTCTATCAGGGACGCAAGGTCGGCGCACTTGGAGCAGCGGGAGCCTTCAGTTTTCAGTGGTCCAAGAATGTAGCTGCCGGAGAAGGTGGCGCCATGGTGACAGACCACGAAGATGTCTTCCATGTTGCATGGACGCACCACAACGCCGGACGCGACCGAAGGGACTTCTCCCGAGGCTGTGTTGCGATGAGCTGGAACCTCAGGATGCCCTCCTTCCAGGCGGGGATGCTGGTTCCGCAGGTAAGGCGGTGTCAGGAGCTTTTCAACAGACGCTCCAGCAATATGGCCTATCTGCGCGGTCAACTCGAGGGGTTCCCTGGCATCGAGCTTCAGTCGGTACCAGGGAATGACTCTGAAAGCGCCTACCATCTACTCTTGGGGAGAGTTATCCCATCCCGCTTCAGAGATATCACCAAAACACAGTTTCTCTCAGCCATGTCCGCAGAGGGGATACCTTTCAGTGGCGGATACAATCCCCTGTACCGCGCGGAGATGTTCCGGCGTGACGATGCCGGGACGTCACCGGTTGAGCGACAGACGGGGTTGGAGATCGATCCGCGAGAGACCGACTGCCCCGTCTGCGAACGGCTCTGCGACAGCGAAGCCTTCTGGGGTACCCAACGGATGTTGCTCGGAGACGAGAACGACATGGACGATATCGTCAAGGCGCTCCGTAAGTTATACGAAAACGCGGACGAGGCACGGAACGCAAGGTAGCGCCAGAAAGTCAACTGGTGGCGGTTGAGGACCCGGCGTCTGTTGGGGTGAGGGCGAATTGTCCGGAACCGGGAGCCTTGCCGCTAACTTCTTTCCAGATGGCGTGGATTTCTCCTGCGTCAAACCAGACACCTTCGCATTTCGGGCACCGGTGCGTTATGACTTCGGTTTGAGCGGAGACGGCGGCCCCCCTGAACCGAAATTCCTCGTCGATCAGATCAAATACGCAGTCCGGGCATCGGTGAAGCGACTTCTGCTCTTCCGGCGTGTGGTAGTGCGGCTGAAAATTGGTGTCCAGGTTGCGCATCAGGTCGAAGCGTTCCGTCATGATTTCCTGCAGTATCTCGTGAGGCAGCCAGATCCCTTCGCACCGGGAGCAAGCTTGGAGGATGTAACCACGGCGTCTTGCCGGATACATCCCCAAATGACACCGTGGACAATAGCCCGGCTTCCATCTTCCGGGAGGTGGTAGCGGCGTTCCGCATTTCGAGCACAATTGCGCGGTCCTGACATTCTCTGTGCCGCACTTTCTGCATTTCTGGCCAGAAGAAATTCCAACCCCCTTGGGCTTGTCGACAGGTTTGGGTGGTGGGGACGAGGGGGGGGCGGCTGTCTTTGCCGCCGAGGTCTCTTTGGCGGCCAGTTTCTCCTTTGCCGCTTTTGCCTCCCGGAACTGCCTGAGACGGTCTTCGATCTGAGTCAGCTTCCCATGATCGAGCCAGATACCGTGACACCGTTTGCAGACATCCATTACAATACCACGCGAGTGGGGGAACTCATGCGGCGCCAGCGAGATGTTGCACAACGGACACACACCTGCCGGCAGTCTGGGGACGGACGTGTCGCGCTGATCAGGAAACTGCGACTCGAGGACGCTAAGTCGATCGGGGGAGCGCTGAGTTAACCAGGCCAATTCGTGGTCATCAAACCAAAATCCCCCGCATCGAGTGCAGGCGTCAATATGCACGGTTGCGTAGATATTGACCTCGAGATTGCGGTTGCAAACAGGACACAGGCGCATGGAACGTACTCTGGTGTTTTAGTGCTCCGAACGGCTTATCCTTGCCCACCAGCCGTCGAAGCTGCCTGCATTCTACCATGTTGTGTCAATATATTGAAGTCCGCCGTGCGCAGGACCGTCGCGGTCATCTCGGTGGCAGAATTTGCGGGAGGAATCGTGCAGGAACAAATCTCAAGCAGATGGTGTACCCGAAACTCCGTTGCATATGATAGATGGATGGTTGGAAAGGCGCGTGCATGTGAGATATAATGTGGTCAATCACCAAGGGCAGGGCGGTATGCCGTGACAATCCAGAACAGACTGAGAGCAATTGTCGTGGGTGTCGTTCTTATTTTCGTTGGTGGCACTCTGGGTTACCACGCGATTACTCGAGGGCAAGCCTCTCTGCTTGACTGCTTCTACATGACGGTAATCAGCATAACGACGGTGGGCTATGGCGAAGTCGTTCCAATTGAAAACAGCCCCCTTGGAAGAATCTTCACCATCGTGGTGATTGTCAGCGGGATGGGGCTTCTGACCTATGGTGTCAGTACGCTCACGGCCTTCCTTGTCGAAGGTGAACTGAGCGCCATCCTTGGGAGGCGAAAGATGATGAAGGCCATCGACAAACTCAACAACCATTTTATCGTGGTTGGGATGGGCGCCACCGGTTACCAAGTTATCTGTGAAATGGACAAGACGCAGCGAGACTTTGTGGTTATCGACATCGATGAGGAGCGTCTCCGTCGCCTATCCGAGCAGCACCCATTTCTTTACCTTGTTGGCGATGCCACCGACGACAGCATTTTTCACGACGCGGGGATCGACAGGGCGGAAGGCGTAGTTGTGGTTCTGCCGGACGACAAGGATAATCTTTTTGTCACGATCTCCGTGCGGCAACTCAACCCTCGAGTGCGCATCATCGCCAAGGGAGTTGAGTCCCACGCGCGTGGCAAGCTGATTAAAGCCGGGGCCGACTCTGTCGTCTCGCCAAACCTAATTGGCGGATTGCGAATGGTTTCGGAAATGATACGGCCTGCGGCAGTAGGCTTTCTCGACCTGATGCTTCGTGATTCCCAACATACCGTTCGAATCGAGGACGTCACGGTGTCCGACAGGAGTGCTCTTTGCGGGAGGAACTTAAGGGACTCGGGAATTCGCCAACAATACGGACTGCTCGTGATGGCAACCCGCCCGGAGGGGCAGTTGCAGTTTGACTACAACCCGGGTCCCGAGACAATCCTTCAGGGGGGGATGGATGTTGTGGTTCTCGGTGACGTCGAGGGGGTGAAGAATTTGCGCGCCGTCTGCACTCCTTAATCCGCATAATGTTGCGGAACCTCCATCCTCCCGTGCTGTCTAAACACATCGAGATCCCTGACTTTCCGACTCGCAGGACCTCTGACTAATTTCATGTGTACTACTCGCCTACATACCCATTCTTTTCGGATCACGGTGATGGCCCTTCTTGCATTCTCCCCTCTGCTGTCCGCCCAGGAGAGATCGAAGGACTACCGTTTTATTGATGATCCCTGCGATCCCTCATTCACGCTCACGGTTGGGCTAAGCGTCCCCGGAGGTTGGCAGAAGTCGACTCAGGCCCGCATCGCCTTCAACTACCAGAACAGAGACAACTACCGTTATCTGAAGATCTCCGCTTGGGGAGTGGCGTTTGTGCGAGTGTCCGACGGCGTCCACCGAAAGATCGGTGCAGACCTCCCCTTCGATGCACACTTACTAACGCCTCCTCTGAAAGTTGTGCTGAAGCGAAGTCAGTGGCGGCTCTTTGCGAGCATCGACGGCCGAATTGTGGCGCTTGCTGATGACGCGGTGGGAGATGCCCCCGACGGACGGCCCAACAGAATCGGCGTCTGGTACAGTGACGACATAAGACCTCAGGAGGATTCCCTGCGGTATCAGCCCACCGGAGATATCTTCTTCGCAGACGATTTCACACGATCTCCCGGAGAGGCGAGTGAATGGACGCCCTTGTCCGGGAACTGGGAGAACACCGGGATCGATGGTGCGGTGGCGCGGGAGGATATGAGCGCCAATCCCTTCGCGTACATTGCCCAAAAGGGCAAACCGGGCCTCACTGTGACGGGTCGTCCGTTCTGGGACAACTACCTTGTGGAGGTGTCCGCAAAGAGCGAATCGACAGGGGCGATGGGAGTCTGTGTGTACTTCCAAGATGACCGCAATTACCTGCTGTTTAGATGGTTTTCGGAAGGACACTCGAGTCGCTCGGGTGGAGAGCGCGAGATTGTGCTTTTGCGGGACGGGAAGGAGCAGGTTCTCGCGCGCGGCAGTGGGGGTTACGTGCCTCGTCAATGGTACCGCATTTCAGCGAAAGTGGTCGAAAGTCTGATCGAGATAGATATCGATGGCGCAACTGTTCTGGCGTCAAGCTTTGACGTCTTCGGGCAAGGAAAGGCCGGGCTGTACAGCTCAGGGGGAGGCATCGTCCAATTCGACGATGCTGCAATCCTCTCCTGCCATAATTTTTCAGATGATTTCTCGCAGGAGTTTGCCGGGCGATGGAACGCCTCTGCCGAGGCGGCAAAGGTGAAGTCGGGATGGCTCCTTATCCGAGGTGGCACTGCTCTTGCGGGCATTCCCGCGCCTGATATCTACCGCCTGCAAACTCAGGTAAAGTTTGCGAACGGCGGGGGGGGATTGTATTCTCGAATGCCGACCCAAAGAACAGACTTCTGCTTGCGGTTCGGGACGGTACAGCGCAATTTGTTAGAGTTGTGAATGGGAAGGAGGCGACCATCGGCGGCGCGGTGAAGCTGGGCGGGAACCCCCTAAATCTCAACATGCGCGTGGAAGAAGGCATTGCTCAACTGCTTGCGGGGGGGCGGACGGCACTGTCCGTTGCTGATGCGCACATCCGCCCCGGCCAGATGGGTTTCTTCGCCGACCCCGGCAAGACAATGTACGCCAAGTTCTTGCGGATGGAGCCTATCGAGAGGGATGACAGTCAGACACGCCTTGCTCAAAAATTTGTTGATGACCCTTTGATGGTTGGTTGGGCGAACCCGAAAGGTGAGTGGATCCCGGCGTCCACGAACAGGGGAACTGTGTTTTGGCATCGTGGGGAGTTCTTTGATGACGTAGAAATGGACGTGACTGTTGGGGCCATCGCAAGCCTCTCCGGTACGCTTTCCGCTCTGTTGACGCAAAGTGCGGATACCCCGGACGCCGGCTACCGCATCGACCTGACCCTCAATGGGGGGGAATTGCAGAGCGTTGATCTTTTCAGAAACGACTCCCCCATGAAACTGGATCTCGGCAAGCCACTCCCGACCGTGACCCCATCATCTCAGTTGCGCCTGGTGAAACGTGGGGGAGCGATAGCAGCCAAAGTCGATGGGAACTTACTTTTCTCTCGGTCGGATGGTACACCGATAGTTGCTCACCGCCTTGGCATGATCTCCCGCGGGTTCGGACTGGATGTGGCAAGAATTCACGCACGCAGCGAGTACCTGGCAGACTTCACTTTTGCGAATGCTCCGGTGGAGTGGTGGCAGGGCAGGGGAGAGTGGAAAGTTACGGCGCGGTGGCCCTGCCAGAAAGACTGGTCTTGGTTTGGTGGGACAGATGAGGTCGCGCCCATTCTGTGGAGCAAACACACATATCCGGGCGACGTGGTGGCGGAATTCTATTGCGGCGTGAAGATGTCCCTTCCCAAGGAACCCGGATATAGCAATCCCGGCGACCTCAATATTACCTTGTGTTCTGATGGCAAGGACTTGAGCAGTGGCTACAGCTTCATCTTCGCAGGCTGGGGGAACTCCCGAACCGCCATACTGCGAGGCGCTAAGATCGTGTCGGAGACGGACGCATTCCGCCTGGTTCAGCCCCACAGTCAGAACTTCAGCTATCACCGCCATTGGTACTATGTTCGCGTGGAGAGAATTCAGGGAGTCGTGCGGTTCTTTATTGATGGGCGGCTGGCTCTGCAGTACGAAGATCCTCAACCCCTCGCAGGCGGGAGACTCGCCTTCTGGAGCTTCCACAGCGGAATGATGCTCGCACGGGTGCGGATATGGAGCGACGGAACCGTTGACTCAGACCCTTTCACCCTTGGGGGGACTCCATCGGCCAGTCGAGACTTGCAGCCCAACCCTAACAACACTTCCACGGAGAAGGGCTTCGAGGACAGCACCGACGGGGCATTGCCTCTCTGGGAGGGTGAGGTTGCTCTTTCCGTCGATAAAACGCTGAAGCGCGAAGGCAAGTCGAGTCTCCGTGTTCAGAATGCGTCGACAGGAGGAACCATGGGTGTATTGATTCACGCCCAGCCCTTTGACGCCACTCAGTTTCCGGCGCTTCGGTTCTTCTATCGTATCCCTCCGGAAGTGTATGTGAATCTGTACGCCCTCGTCGATGGCTACTACCATGCCTTTGTGCTGACGGGAGATCCCAAACCTGGCGCGGACGTGAAGGTAGCAGGTGCAGTGCCCGGCGGACGGGGCGACGGCGAGTGGCATGAGGCAGAAGTAAAGTTGCTCGAAGCGTTAAGGTCGCTGTATCCCGGTCGCGAGAGTTTCCTAGTGGAACGACTCCTTGTCGGAAACCTTTCGAGGAGTGACTACCGTCAGGCAGGATTTGGCGCAAACGGCTGGGGCACCGCGTACCATATTGATGGATTTCGGTTGGTCGGGGTAAAATCCAACGGAAGTGCTGGCTAATGTGTGCAAATTCGGCCGTGCAAAGAAGTGTTCTGAGGTGATTTATGGCAGACGAGAGTTCCGCGCGTCCTGAGGTGGTATCTGTTTGGGAAAAGGTGAAATCACAAACGTTCGATCACATTCCATTTCGCGCAAACGTGATGGATGCCTTCCACGCCGCGGTTCCGATCGCTATTGACGGAGACATATTTGTCGTGGGATTCAGTGCAGCCCAATTCCACATGAGCGGCCTATTGCGAACACCCGATACCAAGAATGCTGCCGAATCCGTGTTGCGAGACATGGCCAAAAGGGAGATTCAACTCGAGGTCATTGAGGGAACGACTGTTGAGGAATGGCGGTCAATCAAAGAGCGACGGACGATCTCTCGCGAGTCGCAAATGCGTGACGCGCGGGTTCGACTCGATAACCGGTCCACCAAGGGTTCCTTTGACTCCCTTCGGGAGGAGTTGGCCCGGCGGCACTCGGAGGTGGAAGGCAGGCAATTCCCTCAGGCCAAAGCAAGATTTCTCCGGGATGTCCTCCCTCTTCTCGCCGAAACATCCGCAAATGTCAAAGCCGATCCGAAGGTCAACGAAGACACGTTCAACCGCGAGTTGGCTCGAACTTATGACCGCCTCGGTAGTTGGGTGGATATGTCTGCGTCGCACGTGGCCCTCGAGTTGGACAGGTACCTTGCCGAGAAATCGGGATAGAATACGGGCATTGTTTGCCGGGAGTAAACGTCGGGGGATGAATATATTTTTCAAGTCTCATTGACTTTTAGCGAGTGCTTTGCTAAAATCCACACACGTGCAGGTTTGTGAGTTGACCTCGCAATTTCCTTTTTCTCACCCTCGAAGACGCCGATGATCCAGGATTGGGCTTTTTTCAGGAAACCGCTGCAACCCTCTGACGACCCAATGGGCGGTTGAGCATTTCCTGCCCAATGCTGACACCTCAGCGGGGCGGCCGGCTCATCTGCTGTTAACAGTCGACGAAGGAACTGGAAGCATCCGTCGAGAAAGCCTGAGTTGACCGCAAAATGAATACTGTGCATTACGGAGAGCAAACATGTTGATCGGTCGAAACCGAGAGGCTAAAAGAGCCTATGGATTTGACGAGATTGCGTTGGTTCCGGGAAGCATTTCCATCGACCCCGTTGATGTAGACGTGAGCCTGAGAATAGGGGACGTGGGTCTCAACATCCCGGTGCTTGCTTCGGCGATGGATGGAGCTGTTGGCCCTCGCCTTTCTGTGGAGCTGTCCCGGCTGGGAGGGTTGGCGGTACTCAACCTGGATGGACTCCAAACGCGGTATGCGAGACCTGAAGAAGCAATCCTGAGAATTGTCGAAGCGAATCTCGACGAGGTGATACCGACTATTCAGGCAGTTTATCGGGAGCCGATCAAGCCGGAGCTTGTCGCTGAGCGAATTGAGTCTGTCAAGCGGTCAGGCGCGAAGATGGGGGTATCGGTGACTCCCGCATCCGCGGCAACATTCGTGCCGATAGCAATCGAAGCGGGCGTGGACGTGATTGTTCTCCAGGCGACCGTCACCACGGCGAAACATGTTTCATCCCGGCATGAGAGCTTTTCCATAGCAGGACTTTGCAGGTCAACGCCCGTACCGGTAATCGTTGGGAATTGTGTCACCTATGAGGGAGCCATCGCCCTCATGCGTGAGGGTGCCAATGGAGTCCTTGTAGGAGTAGGCCCCGGAGCAGCTTGCACGACGCGCCGGGTACTTGGCATTGGCGTACCGCAGGTTACGGCCATTGCCGACGTTGCCGCTGCTCGCGATGAACATGAGCGACAATCCGGTGAACGTGTTACTGTAATCGCCGATGGAGGTATGCGCACCGGTGGTGACATTGCCAAGGCGGTGGCGTCCGGTGCCGACGGTGTAATGATTGGGTCGCCCATCGCCGCAGCGACAGAAGCTCCCGGCAAAGGCCACCATTGGGGGATGGCCACATCGGATAGCGGACTTCCACGAGGTACACGCATTCATGTTGGTCATGTTGGCTCTCTGGAGCAGATATTGTTGGGACCGGCCACGAAAGATGATGGCACACTCAACCTTGTGGGAGCCCTGAGAAACGCAATGGGAGTTTGTGGTGCCTGTAACATATCCGCGATGCACCAGTGCGAAATCGTCGTTGCACCAGCCCTCCCAACCGAAGGCAAGAAGCACCAGAACGAACAGAAGGTGGGCATGGGCAACTGATGTGAACCAGGCACACCACCTTTTCCGAGCAGTGAAGAGCCTCTTTGACCTCCCACACAACCATGATGAAAGCTCAACCTAAACAGGAAACCGTCGTCGTACTCGACTTCGGCGCGCAATACGGACAGTTGATCGCGCGCAATATTCGTCAATGCAGAGTCTATTGCCAGATCCTGCCTCACAACGCCCCGCTGGAAGAGATTCGCAGACTCAACCCCATGGGAATCGTTCTAACGGGAGGCCCTGCCAGTGTATACGAGAACAAGGCCCCGCGGTGCGATCCCGCCATTTATCATTCGGGAATCCCGATTCTCGGGATATGCTACGGTTTCCAATTAATGGCGCACGATCTGGGTGGCGAGGTCATCCCTTCTCCAAAGAGAGAGTTTGGGAAGACCGAATTGCAGGTGCTCGATGGAGGCGATCTCTTTCGGGGGCTCAATCCGCAATTGATTGGGTGGATGAGCCACGGGGATATTGTGCGTTCCCTGCCGGAGGGCTTTGAAATAACGTCTCAAACCAACAATACACCGGTCGCCAGTTTTGCCCACCGAGCGAAGAGACTATTCGGCGTCCAGTTCCATCCCGAGGTTGTCCATACCCCGTGGGGCATCGAGGTGTTGAGGAATTTCCTCCTCGATTGGTGTGGCTGCACCGGTCAGTGGACCATGCAGTCATTCGTGAGTTCGGTAGTGCCCATCATTCAAGAAAAGGTGGGTTCTGAACGGGTATTGTGCGCGTTGAGCGGAGGCATCGACTCAGCCACCGTCGCAGCGTTGGTGCATAGGGCCGTGGGGAATCAACTCGTGTGCGTATTCGTGAACCACGGTTTTCTCCGGAAGTACGAAGCCGAGGACGTGCGCAGTACTTTCACGGATCACTTCGACATGATGAACCTCATCTACGTCGACGCGTCCGATCGGTTTCTCACGCGACTGAAGGGGATTACGTCTCCCGAACAAAAGCGGAAGACCATTGGAGAAGAGTTCGTGCGCGTTTTTGAGGAAGAGGCAAACAAACTGGGCAAGATTCCGTATCTGGCGCAGGGAACCCTCTACCCTGACGTGATCGAGAGCGGAACCGTGAGCGCGGCGAAAATCAAGACCCATCACAATGTTGGTGGGTTGCCAGAGCAGATGGACTTCTCCCTCATCGAGCCCTTGCGAGATCTTTTCAAGGACGAGGTACGCGAAGTCGCGCAGGAACTCGGGCTTCCCCCGGCTATGACCTGGAGACACCCTTTCCCCGGTCCCGGTCTCGCGATCCGTATTCTGGGCGATGTCACGGAGGAACGCCTCAGCATATTGCGCGAAGCAGATGCCGTATTGATAGAAGAAATCAAGAAGGCAGGGCTCTACCGCCAGATATGGCAAACCTTTGCCGTGCTGGCCCCTCTTCGCAGTGTCGGCGTAATGGGCGATCAACGAACCTATGCTCACCCAATCATCTTACGCGCCGTAACGAGCGAGGATGGGATGACCGCCGATTGGGCCCGGATTCCGTTTGAGGTGCTCGAACAGATCGCTAATCGAATTGTTAATGAAGTTGACGGGGTAAACCGCGTGGCCTACGATATTACCTCAAAACCCCCCGGAACGATCGAGTGGGAGTAGCCCGCATTGGACGGGGAGACGAGAATGAATGAAATGAACCGCGACATACTGGAAATCCTGATTACGGAAGAACAGATTCAGGAGAAAGTCTCCGACCTCGGAAAGCAAATCTCCATCGACTACAAAGGGAAAGAGCCGATCGTTGTCGGTGTCCTCGTGGGTGCCGTTGTGTTTTTCGCCGACCTGCTCCGCGAAATTACAATTCCGCTGTCCATCGACTTTGTCGCCATCTCCAGCTACGGAAGCGACACCAAGTCATCGGGGGTTGTCCGCATCCTGAAGGACCTCGATCAGAGCGTCGAAAGCCGACACGTGCTAATTGTGGAGGATATCATCGACACGGGTCTGACATTGAACTACCTTGTCGAGAACCTCCGCTCGCGGAGTGTTGCCACGCTCAAAGTGTGCACACTGCTGGACAAACCAAGCCGACGCAAAGTTCCTGTAGTCGTCGACTATAACGGCTTCACGATTGAGGATCAGTATGTCGTCGGATACGGACTGGACTTCGATCAACAATACCGGAACCTCCCTTTTGTGGGGGTTCTTCGTCCTGAGGTCTACGGGGGACGTTGAGATCACAACAGCGTCAGACTCGGCACTTGATTGCCTGCATCTTCGCAATGGGCCACATCTGAACGGCGACACTCTGCAACAAAAGGTCAAGACTTTCAAGTGAGAAGCGCGCGTCCAGACCGCGAGGCTCACTGGTTTCAGACTAATCAGATCGTCACTTCGGAACAAAGCAAGCTCTACGCGATTCTGTCGACACATCGGACGTCGGCGCCGTGTTGTAGTGTCAGCCTCGCATGGTGTGAGATGCCTGTTCCATTCCATCTATCTGGAGGAAAATGCTGTGGGTAAAGGGAACCAAAATCAGAATCCGGGCGGAAGCAGCCCCAATCCCAGCCGCGACTTGGACATGTCAGGACTGGGCAACAAGAGCCTGTCCGAGCTGAAGGACCTGGCAAAGGAACTGAATATCACCGGATATACTGCCCTCAAGAAGCATGATTTGATTTTCCGGTTACTTGAAGCTCACGCCGAGCAAAGCGGGCTGCTCTTTAAGCAGGGCGTCCTTGAGATACTTCCGGACGGTTATGGATTCCTTCGATTGACGGGCTATCTCCCAAGTCTCGAGGACGTTTATGTCTCCCAGTCACAGATCAAACGGTTCGGCCTAAGGACGGGCGACGTCATCTCAGGTCGAGTGCGGCAACCGAAGGAAAGCGAGCGGTACTTCAGCCTCCTGCATATTGAGGCAATCAACGGACAAAGCCCAAGTACGCTCGTGGAACGAGTGGACTTTGAGCGCCTGACCCCCATCTTCCCTCTTGAGCATATCAAACTGGAAACTGAACCCGCCAATATCACCGCCCGGCTTATTGATCTTATCGCGCCGATTGGCAAGGGGCAACGGGGACTCATTGTGGCCCCCCCGAAAGCCGGGAAGACTACTCTGCTCAAAACAATTGCTAACAGCGTTACAGTGAACCATCCGGAGATCGCCTTAATCGTCTTGCTGATCGACGAGCGACCCGAGGAAGTGACCGATATTGAGCGGTCCGTGGATGGAGAGGTAGTGGCCTCGACCTTTGATGAACTCCCGGAGAACCACATGCGAGTGACCGACATGGTTCTGGAAAAAGCGAAGCGCCTTCTCGAATGTGGTCGTGATGTCATGATTCTCGTTGATAGCATTACGCGCCTATCTCGCGCCTCCAATCTCACAGTTACACCCAGTGGTCGCACGCTCTCTGGAGGGCTGGACCCCACTGCCATGCATCGCCCTAAACGTTTCTTCGGAGCAGCCAGGAACATTGAGCATGGGGGCAGCCTCACAATTCTTGCAACCGCCCTGATCGACACGGGAAGTCGTATGGACGATATGATTTTTGAGGAGTTCAAGGGCACGGGCAATTTGGATCTCATTCTTGACAGGGACTTATTTGATCGTCGTATCTTCCCGTGTATTGACATAAAGAAATCCGGCACACGCCATGAAGAGCTGTTGATCGAGAAGGCGGCCCTCCGTCGCGTCTGGCACATGCGACGCATGCTCAATGCCCTTGACACGCAAGAGGCCGTTGAGTTACTCATTGATCGCCTGAAGAACACCGCCGGAAACAAGGAATTCCTCGAGTTAGTGGATAAAAGTCTTAAGAACAATCAAAGCTCCTGAGATGTTTGGCGCTTGCCACTGCGACTCCACCACAAATCCAGCACAACTTGCACGACTGATATAAGCGAAGTGCGGGCGGGTCATTTTAGTCTGATAATATCTATTATGTGATATTCTGGGGAGCCGATAGTCGGATTGGTCTTCCCTGTCACCGGGCATACCGTGGGTAATCGCAGGGCAAGGAACCAGATTGCGTGACCCAAACGGTTCCTGATGAGGATGAGGGGGGGAAGGGCCGAAGAGTGTGGAATATGGGCTGGCTGCAGGTTGGTGACAGACAAATGCCCCAGATCGGAGGCTCGAAAGCAACAGGGGTCTGTATGTGACGTGAATGCAAAAGGGAACAGATCAGTAGTGTACCTGTCTGCGCCCTTCTACTGAGGAAACCAGTTGCGGGTGGCTATCAAGAGAGCGGGATAGTCAGTCTCTCTATCGAGGGAGGTCAGTCACCAATGGTGTAGACGCCTTCTGCGTCATCACCTTCATCCTCATCCAGGCTCTCGAAGATTCGTTTAACGAACGTGAGAAGCTCGAGCGGATTGAATGGCTTGGTGAGGTAGCAGTCCACGCCCGATTGCCAACCCCTGAAGACGTCGGCGTCTTGCGCTTTGGCCGTCAGCATGATGACGGGAATATCGCGCGTTTGCGGATTGGCCTTGAGATTCTTCAGCGTCTCGAAGCCGTCCATTTGCGGCATCATGACATCAAGAACTATCAGGTCGGGGTTCTCCTCCGACACCTTCTTGAGTGCTTCAACGCCATCAAAAGCGGTAACAACCTGATAACCGGCCCGTTCCAGATTGACCTGTATCAGGCGAACGATGTGTTTCTCGTCATCAACGGCCAAGATTTTTTGAGGCATAGCCGGTTCCTCCCAATATCATAAATGCTGCATTCTGGCGTTCACATTAACCGTACACTTGCAACCAAGTGGCCAAGATACCACGTTCCTCCCCCACATTCACCGAGGCGAGGACACCGATTCGCCAGTAATCATGTAACGGCAGGTAGTATACATAAACTCCAGAATAGTGTCAAATCTTTTTGTCACGCGTTCGCCAGGCGAAGGCTAACGCGGGTCAGTCGCGCTCCCCTACCCGTGCGTTACCAGTCCAGTCCCCCACGTCCGCCGAAGCCACGCTTCACGCCCATATTTCCCAGCGACCAGTTGTTGTAGCACGCGTCTCTCTGCTTCAGAGAGTTCTCCGTCTCGGAGGTCTCCTTCCAGTTCCTGCTCAAAGCCGCTCCTGATTGCAGCTTCCACTTCGGAGAAGCCAATGTCCTTCATCCCCGGGATCTCAGAGAGACCGATCGCATTCTGCAACTCGCCGGATTTCCCAAACAACTTGCGCGAAAGACCGCGATTCAGCTCGATTGGCACTGATCCGTGCTGGAGAATGGTCGCGTTCCTCCGAACTTGAGCGCTGCCGACGAGCTTCTTATTATCGCAGACAATATCACAACGCGCGGCCTTGGCAAAACATGCCGCCCCGTGGGAGATGCCGGGGATGGCGGCTACATACCGGCCGTCGTCGGGTCTGCTCATCTGAGCATCCACCCCCAACGACCGTAGCCCGGACAGCAGCCCGCGAGATATCCAGCGGTAGGAAGCCATCACACTATTTCCTTCGGGGATTTGGTTGGCAGACACAACTACGGAATACGTAAGTTCATGGTGATGCAGAATCGCCCGCCCACCCGTCGGACGTCGAACGAGATCGATACCGTTTCGAACACACGCATCAACATCAACATCGCTCTGCGGTTGTGCGTACCCCAATGATACAGCGGGAGGACTCCACCCATAGAAGCGCAGAGTGCGAGGCGCTTGACCGTCGGCGACCGCCTGAAAGAGGGCTTCGTCGATGGCCATATTCCACGCACCTTGCTGAAAGCCGGTGGAAATGACGCGCCAGCCATTTGTCATTTGTCTCTGTACTCTCATTTGAGGATGTGATGCCTTGCGGTGTCGGTATTCCCTCAACTAGTAGTGGTTTCGTGCTCCGTCTCACAAGCAGCCGAGAAGCAAAGATTCATTTCGCGTGCCGCTTTGGCTTCTTCGAGGCGACGCACTGGGGTTTGATGCGGGGCGCCGCGCACCGTATCCGGTGCGGTTGCCGAATCCTTGAGGATGTCATTTAAAGCCTCCGCAAATCTGTCCAGTGTTTCCCTGCTTTCAGTTTCCGTTGGTTCCACCATGATGGCTTCTTTCACGATGAGAGGGAAGTAGATAGTAGGGGCATAAAAACCGTAATCCAACAAACGTTTCGCAACATCCAGCGCAGTAATGCTGTGCCTCCGCTTCAAGTCTGATGCAGAGAGAACAAATTCGTGCTTGCACGGCGCGTCGCAGGTCCTCCGGTAGGATACATCTACTTGCGATAACAGGTAGTTTGCATTGAGCACCGCGTCCTCACTGACTCGGGTCAGTCCCTCACCGCCCAGTTGCGTAATGTAGGCATGGGCTCTGATCAAAACGCCCACATTCCCGTAAGAGGCGTGCAGTCTGCCAATCGTGTGCGGGCGGTCATAGTCCAAGACATAAGTCTCCTCCGCCTTTACAACCGTCGGCACAGGCAGATATGGGATCAGCTTCTCAGCGACTGCAACCGGACCGGCACCGGGTCCTCCGCCTCCGTGTGGCGTTGAGTATGTCTTGTGGAGATTGAAGTGCATCACGTCACAACCCATCAGTCCCGGTTTGGCCTTACCCATAATCGCGTTCATATTGGCGCCGTCCAGGTACAGAAACGCACCGACGGCGTGCAGCCGGTCCGCCAGCGCCTCGATCTCCTTCTCAAAGACACCGAGAGTGTTCGGGTTGGTCACCATGAGACACACAACGTCATCCCGCAGCGCCGCGTCCACGGCTGCCAAGTCGACACAGCCATCGCTCCCGGAAGGAATCTGCGTTACGAAATAGCCGCAACGGGCTGCACTCGCTGGGTTAGTGCCGTGGGCCGAGTCAGGCACGATGATTCTCTTTCGCTGACATCCTTGCCCTTCCCGCTCAAAGTAGGCACGCATCATCAGGAGACTGGTAAACTCTCCTTGCGCCCCTGCTGCTGGCTGGAGTGTGACACCAGGCAATCCGGATATTTCCCGCAGGTACTCCTGGAGCTCGAACATGATTTGGAGCACGCCCTGACAGGTTGCAGTATCCTGCAAAGGGTGAACCGTGGACAGGCCGGGGAGCGCGGCAATTTCTTCGTTGACCTTTGGGTTGTACTTCATCGTGCACGAACCCAACGGGTAGAAGTTAGTATCAACAGAGTAGTTCATCTGCGAGAGTCGGGTGAAATGACGAACCAAGGTGAGTTCGTCTACCTCGGGCAACGCAAGCCCAAATTGGCGCAGAGCATCATCGGGCAGACAACAATCAAAGTTACTTAGAAATTCCTCGTCCGGGAAATCACACCCCACTCTACCGGAGGCACTCAACTCGAAAATCAACGGTTCCGGCAATGCTTATATCCCTTCGGTGTCAGATTTGTGACGCAATCCATCAGCGGCAGTGGGCCAGTAACTCGACCAACCTGTCCATCTCCGCGCGCGTTCGCTTCTCAGTGACGCAGAGCAGCATGGTGTTCGGTGATTCCCGGCAAACGCGACTCAGGTCGTATCCTCCCGTGATGTTGGACGCCTTCAGGGAGCGGTTGATTTTGTCCGCGGGGACAGGGCAACGCACCGCAAACTCATTGAAGAACGCGGCTGGAAATATCCCACTGTACCCATCCAGCGAGGAGATCTTCGTGTAGAGGTAGTGCGCTTTCCGACAGCAGAGATCGGCGACTCGCCTCAATCCCTTAGGCCCCATGGCGGACAGGTATACAGTGGCAGCGAGGGCCAGTAACTGCTGACTGGTACAGATATTGGAGGTGGCGCGCTCCCGTCGTATGTGCTGCTCACGCGTCTGGAGAGTCAACACGAACCCGCGGTTGCCATCCAGATCGACCGTTGCACCGGCGACGCGTCCCGGCATGTGCCGGGCGAACGCCTTGCGGCAAGAAAACAGACCGAACGTAGGTCCCCCGAACGACATCGGTATCCCGAGAGGCTGACCGTCACCCACAGCGATGTCCGCGCCATATTCACCCGGTGGCTTGAGGATGCCCAAGCTCAGAGGGTTCACGACGGCGATCAGTAACGCACCTGCGCGGTGCGCAATTTCCGTGATCGTTGTCACTGGCTCCAAACAGCCAAAGAAATTGGGGTTTTGGATCACAATGGCAGCAACGCTGCCGTCGCGTACATTGCGCTCAAGGAGTGCCACATCCACCACTCCTCCATTGTACGGCACTGTCCGCAATGCCACATCAAGCCCGCGGCAATAGGTCTCCACAACCGCAAGGTATGCGGGATGAAGATTGGCGGGAAGGAGGACATTTCTCCGTTTACTGATTGCCGTTGCCATGATGACGGCTTCCGCCAGAGCGCTTGCGCCATCGTACATGGAGGCGTTCGCTATCTCCATCCCGGTCAAGGCGCAGATTGCAGTCTGGAACTCGTAGATGGTTTGGAGTGTTCCCTGACTTACTTCTGGTTGAAACGGAGTGTATGAAGTGAGGAACTCCGAACGATTGATTACGTGACGAACAACCGCGGGGGAGAAATGGTCATAGGAGCCTGCGCCCAGGAAGGTGGGGCAAACGTTCGCTCCGGAGTTCTGCGCCGCCAGCGATTGCAGACGATTCATCAGTTCCATCTCCGAGAGACCTTCCGGAAGGTTAAGCTTCGACGCATTGCGCAGCTTGGATGGAATGTCCGAGAAGAGGTCCTCAATCGAAGAAACCCCGATTGCCGTCAGCATTGCGGTTCGGTCAGTTTCAGTGTTAGGTAGGAACCTCAACCTACTCGGCTCCTCCCTCAAGGTACTCCTGGTATGTCGCGTACGACATGAGGTCCTCCGTATCCGTGGGATTGGATATCTCAACCACAAGCATCCATCCCTCCCCGTAGCAGTCTCTGTTCGCCAACTCAGGGTCGTCGAGAAGGTTCGCGTTTATCTCAACGACAGTGCCGCCGACGGGGCAGATCAAGTCCGAAACCGCCTTGACCGATTCGACGACGCCAAAGGGCGTATTAGGCGCGAGGGTGTCCCCTACCTCGGGCAACTCCACATACACGATATCTCCCAGCTCATTCTGTGCGTAGTCGGTGATTCCGAGTCTCACCGTGTTCCCATCGATAGCCAACCACTCATGCGACTTACAGTACTTCAGTTCCTCGATATTCATGTTCCATTGTCCTCCTTGTTCGATATTGTTGATAGACACTCCGGTCGCGCGACGCATCCAACAAACGGCGCAGCCACCGTCACGGCCTCCTTTAGATCATTTCTGATGCTAACATGCACATGGCGCCCGGGTGAAGCGAACTCAGGTTCCAGCAGCGCCAACGCGATGCCTGAACCGAGGGTAACGGAGTACGTGCCACTTGTAACACTGCCGATGGGGCGTCCATTGAACAGCACAGCATATCCCTCACGTGCGATTGCACGGTCCGTCATGCGAATGCCGGTCAGCCGTCGCGATGCCCCGCTTTGCTGTACCTTCATCAGAGCATCCCGGCCGATGAACTCCCCGTTGCTGAACTTCACCGTCCAATCCAGCCCTGCTTCCAGAGGGGAAATGTCTTCGGTCAGTTCATGACCGTATAGACAGAGACCCGCCTCCAGACGGAGCACGTCTCGGGCGCCGAGTCCGCAAGGCGCCACTTGTGGCGACAGCGTGAGGCTATCCCACACCCTGCCCGCGTCGCTTGCGCGCACGAACACCTCAAACCCGTCTTCCCCCGTGTAACCCGTTCGAGAAATGAGCGCCGGACACCCACAGCAAAACGCCGTCGAACAGCCATTCTTTCCCAGAGCGGCAAGCGGCGTATCCACGCATGGGCTGAGAATGGACTCGCTGGCGGGGCCCTGTAGCGCCAGTAAAGCGGCATCGCTACCGCGTATCAGTAGCTCCGTTTCTCCAACCAGGTGGTCACTCATCCACTCAACGTCAACGGCAACCCGCGACGCGTTCACCACTAAACACCACCGATCATCTGAGATCCGGAACGCGATGAGATCATCCACCGTTCCCCCGTTCTCATTGCACATCGGGGAGTACACTCCCCTACCCGTCTCGACGCCTGCAACGTCATTCGTCAGAAGCTGTTGCAACGTCTCCGTGGACTGCGGTCCGGTTAGATCCAGTTGCCCCATGTGGCTGACATCGAATAATCCAGCCCCTTGCCGAACGGCGGTCACTTCTTGGTTAATGCCGGTATAGGAAACGGGCATCTGCCACCCGGCAAACTCCACCATCCGGGCACCGGCCGCGATATGTCGCGCGAAAAGCGGTGTTTTTTTGGACAAAGCACTTCATCTCCAGTGTGGACGACAGCTTACTCTCTCAGTGACACATGCGCTCGAACGGCAAGACCGTCCGGGCTTACCGTAATGGCCGTTATGTTCACAGAGAAGGGCAGCTCCTCTTTCTGATCAAAGACGTAGACCGGGTTAACTTTCTTCAGCACCCAGTCTGTGAAGCCTGCGGGCAACCCAACTCCCGTTACTTTCAGCCTCGGATTTACAAGGTGCACCGTGTTCCCCTTGGGACGCAAGGTTCCCTCCACCTCGAAAGGAACTGCAATAAGCAGCACTCGCTTCTTTCCGGAGACGGTTACTTTGTCCGTACCCAGTTGTGCCGTCACTCCCTCCAGGTCCGAAAGCATCTCCACGACGCGCCCCTGAATAAATGACTTCGGAACGTGAACTTCCGCAACCCCCTTTTCGATACCCAGCAGACGGAACTGGCTTCTCTTCTGCGCGGCGTCCCGGTCATAGCGAACCTTGTACAGATAGAGCCTCAGTTGCTGAATATTGGCGCCATCATAAACGAAATCCTCACACTGAACTGTCAACTCCTTGACGCGACTGACCTTCGCCGTGGCGGAAACCGCAGTGCCAGCCCCGACGCCCACACCAGCATGCGAAACCAGGCCTCCCAAGCTCAGTCTGTCTGCGTCAAACCCCTTGATGAACACATCGGCCTTCCTCAGGTTGCCCTTCCTCAGTTTATAGCCTTTCGGTCCCTTCAGGGCAACGTGAAGCTCGTCCACTTTTCCTACGCGCTGGCGCAGGCCCTTCTCGACTTGACGTGCAAGATCTTCAGGCGTAATGCTGGCGTTGAAGATCAGCAAACCGGCAATAACACCGAGAAGAACTGGCATAACACAACCCCATCTCGCAACATCCACGTATACAAAGAACACATGGCAATTGGAGGCGCAGAAGGCTGCAGGCACCATAGCTCCGCAATCCTCCATCTTCCACCATCCCGTTCGGGAGGGCGTTACGCTCCCAAGTAGGTATTGCGCACCTCCGCGTTGTTAAGCAGATCCGACGCTTTGCCTGACAGCACAACTCTTCCGGTTTCCAGTACATACCCTCTATCCGCTATTCTCAGAGCCTGCAAAGCGTTCTGCTCAACCAGCAGAACGGTAACTCCCTGCTGTCGAATCTGGACGATCGTTCGAAAGATGTCCTGCACAAGGATTGGCGACAGCCCGAGTGAAGGCTCATCCAGCAGCAGGACCAAGGGCTTGGCCATGAGGGCGCGCCCGATGGCCAGCATTTGTTGCTCACCCCCGCTCAGCGTTCCTGCCAGTTGCTTCTTCCGTTCCTGCAGAATTGGGAAGAGATGGAAGACCATTTCCAGTTCCTGGTGAATGGCCCCACGCGGTCGAGAGAACGCTCCCATATCCAGATTTTCCTGTACGGTCATATCTGGAAAGATGCGTCTTCCCTCCGGCACTTGCACAATCCGATGCTCTACCCGCTTGTGCGGCGGTAGACGGGTGATGTCCTCTCCGAGGAAGCGGATGCTCCCTTTTCGCGGAATCCGCAACCCGGACACCGTCAGGAGCGTTGTGCTCTTCCCCGCGCCGTTCGAGCCGATGAGCGTTACAATCTCGCTCTCCTTCACATTGAGCGACACTTCGGTCAAGGCTCGGATGACCCCATAATACACGTCAATGGATTCGACGACAAGCATTTCAATCAGCCACTTTATGTGCGTTTGCCATTGGTTGATTTTGGGCATCGTCGCTGTCAGGCTCGGAATTCGCCTCTACCTCGGCTCCGAGATACGCCTCAATCACTTTGGCGTCCTGCTGTACCTCGTTGGGCAGCCCCTTCGAGATCGTCTGCCCATTGTCGAGCACGATGAGCCGCTGGCATACGTTCATCACAAATCGCATATCGTGCTCAATGAGCAATATCGTCAGATGGAATCGAGTCCGAACGAAGTCGATCAGTCTAACAACTTCATTTTTCTCGACTGGATTCATCCCCGCCGTCGGTTCGTCGAGAAGCAACAGCTTGGGTTCCGTGGCCAGTGCTCGCGCGATCTCCAGACGCCGCTGGTCACCATAGGGAAGATTCCGAGCGAGAGAATGTCTCCGACCTTCGAGTCCGAAGAGATTCAGCAATTCGTGCGCTCTGTCATGGATGTGCGCCTCTCCCTGGGTATATCTGGCGCTGCCGAGGATAGCGGCTCCCCCGCTGTAACCGCACCGGAAGGCGCACGCCGCTTTGACATTATCCTCGACAGTCAGTTCCTTAAACAATCGGATATTCTGGAATGTACGAGCGATACCGAGGCGCGCAATTTGGTGTGGCTTCAGTCCCATCAATGGGCGCGACCCAAAGTGGATGTCGCCGTGGGTCGGCTGGTAAATACCTGTGATCAGGTTGAAAATGGTCGTCTTGCCGGCGCCATTGGGGCCGATGATGCCCACCAGCTCAGTTGCATCCACCGAAAGCCAGAAATCCTCCACGGCCGTCAGCCCGCCAAATTGCACGCCACATTGTTCCATCTCAAGAAGCGGCATGTCCCCTCCTCAAACGAAGGAAAACCGATTGCACGCCTGCCCAACTCAGTTCCTTGTCCGCCAGCAGTCCCTTCGGGCGAGTCAGCATCATCACAATGAGCAGCAGTGGGTAGATCACATTCTTCGGATCCCCCGCCAGGTGCCAGGTTTCCATCAGCCGGGTGAGCGGGCTTAGAAACTGAGGGAGCGCAGTAAGGAATACGGCCGCCAGAACGGATCCGGTGATGCTTCCCATTCCCCCGAGAACAACCATCACCACAAAGATGACGGATTGAATGAAATCGAATCCGTTTGGGGAGATAAAGTTGTTGTAGTGCGCAAAAAGCCCTCCCGCAATTCCAGCGAAGAAGGCCCCCATTACGAACGCAACCACCTTGTAGCGCGTGGTGTTGATGCCAACCATTTCCGCGGCCAGCTCATCTTCGCGAATCGCCAGCAGAGCCTTCCCGTGCGATGACCGGGTGTAGTTGCGGAGGGTGAGGATGGTGACAACAACACAAAGGAACGTCCAGAAGAAGTTGGTCAGCGGGGGGATGTTGGGCAATCCTCGTCCGCCTCCGAGAGAGCCGATGTTGTTGATGATGATGCGGATGATCTCCCCAAACCCGAGGGTGGCAATCGCCAGGTAGTCGCCTTTCAGACGCAGTGTTGGCAACCCAACTATCAGACCGGCCATCGCAGCACAGACGCCGCCCACCAAGAGCACCGACAGCAAAATGAGCGAGTTTGCGACGGGTTCAGGGCAGAAGATGAGAGCGCCACGCAGAGCTTCGATGTGTTTACACGTGATTCCCGCCGATGCGTACGCACCCACGGCCATGAAACCTGCGTGCCCAAGTGAGAAGTGTCCGGTGAAACCGTTAATCACATTCAGACTTACAGCCATAATGATGTTGAACCCGGCAGCATACATAACTGTCACGTAATAAGGGTTCACCGATGGCAGGCAGAACCGCTCTATAAGGTAGATGCCGCCGGCAGCGATCAGTGTAGGCAGAAGAAGACTCTTCAAACCTTCTCCACCTTCCCCTTGCCGAAAAGCCCGTCGGGCTTGAACAGTAGAATCAGGATCAAAGCGGCAAATGCTACGGCGTCTCGATACCCCGAAAGCCCCAGCGGCCCGGCTACAAGGTTCTCGGCGATTCCCATCAGCAGTCCGCCCACCACCGCCCCAGTGACGTTCCCGATGCCACCCACTACCGCAGCGACAAAAGCCTTAATGCCCGGCATGATCCCCATGAGAGGGTCAATAACGCGGTAGTCGGGGCTTAGAGAAACCAGCACTGCCGCAGCCGCAGCCATGGCCGATCCCAATGCAAAGGTGCAGGAAATGACGAAATCCGTGGGGATGCCCACAAGACTCGCGGCCTCAAAGTCTTGCGACACAGCGCGTACGGCCTTGCCCACTTTGGTGCGAAAAATGATGTAGTTCAGCAGAACCATCAGGAAAAGTGATACGACAAGCACCAATACCTGCTGGTCGGTGATATGAAGGCGAGTGGTCTGACCAGTAGCCGCAGCAGAACTGACGTCAAAAACGATGGGGTAGTATTGCGGATTGGCGCCGAACTTCATCTGTCCGCCGTATTCGAGGAAGAGCGAGACGCCAATGGCGGTGATCAGCGACGACAACCGGGAAGCATTCCTCAGGGGCCGATAGGCCAATCGCTCAATGATGGCGCCCATCACAGCGCAAGTGACCATCGGCACGAGAAACAACAGGAGCAGTAACGCCGGTGACCGGGTTGAGGCGGACAAGCCCGTTGCGCGCGCCACGAAGAGTCCGATGAAGGCCCCCAGCATGTACACATCGCCGTGAGCGAAATTGATGAACCGCAGCACCCCGTATACCATCGTGTAGCCCACCGCAATCAGGGCGTAGATGGCTCCCCAAGAGATACCATTGACCAAATGCTGAAAGAAGAAATCCAGATGGGACATGGGTTCTACATCTGTACCGACTTCACAAAGGTCGGCTTACCGCCCTTGAGTTGCTGCACCACCAGAGGCTTCCGCGCGTTATGATTCTCGTCGATGGTAATGCTGCCGGTAACGCCAGGGAATTCCTTCGTTCCTTCCAGTGCAGCGCGAATCGCTTCTTGGTCGACCGATCCGGCGCGCCGGATGGCATCAGCAACCACCTTCATGGCGTCATACCCCAGTGCTGACATTGCATCCGGGGTCTTGCTGAACTTCGCTTTGTATGCTGTGACGAAGTTGGATACCTCCGGACGTTCCTCGTCGGATGAGTAGTGAGTGCTGTAATACGAACCCTCAATCACGTCTTTTGCCTGGGTGAACAACTCCTCTGCTTCCCAGCCATCGCCACCCAGCAACGGTACCGAAATCCCCACTTGGCGGGCCTGAGTGGCGATGGCGCCCACGTCTGTGTAGTATCCCGGAATGAACAACACATCGGGGGCCATCGACTTGATATTCGTCAGTTGGGCCTTGAAATCCCTGTCTTTACCGCCCTGATAGGACTCCGTTGCCACCACGTTCCCCCCCAAATCCTTAAAGGTCTTCTCGTAATACTCCGCCAGTCCCTGGCTGTAGGCCTGGTTGATCGCCGTGAACACCGCGGACTTCCGAGCGCCGAGGGTTTCGTAGGCAAACCTTGCCATGGCTTCGCCCTGGAAATCGTCTGTCCAACATACCCGGAACACCCACTTCTTCCGTTCCGTTACCTTTGGGTTTGTGGAGGACGGAGTTACCATCGGTACGCCGGCATTCTCGCAAATGGGACCGCCTACCATGCTCCGCCCACTGGCAACTTCGCCAATGACCACTACTGCGTTGTGGTAGTTAATCAGCTTCTGTACGGCGGCCGCTACTCTGTCCTCCAGACTTTCATCATTTTCAACTTTGACCACAATCCTCTTCCCCAGCACACCGCCGGCCGCGTTAATCTCGGATGCAGCAAGGTCGATGCCCTCTTTTGTGGACACCCCGAATGTCGCCTCACTACCACTCAGCGAACCAAATTCGCCAATAACAATTTCACTGCCGGCCGGGCCGTCCGTCCGGGCACACCCCAACCCGAGGCTCGATAATCCGACTAAGCCAATAATCCAGCAAACATGCCTTTGCACGCTGTGCCCTCCCTGAATGGTTACTCAATCAATGTGAGGTATTGTATCACAGCGATGCAGTCCCCGCAAAAATGCCGTACCTGACTCCGGCCAGCCGGGAATTGTAAACGCTGCTCTCCGCCCGTTCCGCTCTTCTTACTCCATTATCCCGTACCACCTCTTCGGGTGTAAGTAAGATTTGTGACGCGTGGAGGTAATCAGCCCCCTAGGGTCGGCCAGGCATAAACGAAAGGTTGGGAAGACTTACGCGAGTGAAAGGGGACAGTAACAACCCCCATCCGGTCTTCGACCACCTTCCCCCGTT
>MNXM01000309.1 GCA_001872605.1 Armatimonadetes bacterium CG2_30_59_28
ATCTCTACTTCCTTCATCTTCTCCATCGTTCCTTTCCTCCTTGTCTGCTACACTAATTACAGCATAGGAGGTGTCCCAACCATTATAGGCACAAAGGGAAGGTGGATTTTCATCCGTAACGAGTATAAGCAAAGTTTAACTCCGCATTAAACAGTGCATCTTATGCTGTCAACGCACTCGACATTCTGTCAGCATACACGCTGGCAGACGCGTGAGCAAGTTGCTCGTGGTCCACAATTTCTCCGTGTGCCACAAGGACTTGCGTGTCAAGTCGAACAAAAAAGGCAATTCCTTTGAGAACAATGTTCGTGGTGAGTGAGCGGTTTTGGGCAAATGTTAAATGTACTTTGTTCTGCAAACGTTGTTTTACGCTCGAGGTAGGAGATTCATACAGAAGCCGAACCCATGGGGTGGAATCCATTTCCGCTAGCGGACTCGCCGCGAGTCCGCGGAAATGCCTCCTACGCCCTGAATGCCAATATTCACCCCACGATAGAAGTTTGGCGTCGTGACGAACTCGCATAATAAACCGAGTTGAGAATGGGGAGGAGTTTCCATCATGAATACAAGGATAATAGGCAAATCGGATTTCACTAACTTTGTGGGGACTCTTGTGAGCGAGGGGACAGTTAGCGGTGTGACGAAGAAGGGCGCGCACTTCGCGTACGAAAACCTTGAGAGTGCAGACCAACTGTATCTCGATAGCGAATATGTACGCACACTCCTCCCCGCCAAGAAGTACTGCTTCCCCCCCCGCGAGGAACTCTTCAGATTCTCCATCGGCGACGACGTTTCCGCAAAGGACGAGGAGGAGGGCGCGCCGAGGGTTCTGATTGGGCCGCATCCGTGTGACCTGCACGCTCTGCGAATGCTTGACCTCAGTATGGGTGGGGACAATGTTGACGACCACTGGGTGAGACGCCGAGAGAACCTGACGATCATTGGGGTAGACTGCACTCCCGACGCACACTGCTTCTGCACGAGCATGAGGACCAATCTACCTCCCCCGGGCGGTTTCGACCTCTTCCTGACTGACATTGGGGAGAAGTTTGTCGTTGAGATTGGTAGCGAGAAGGGGCGCTCCCTCTTGGCAAAGTCACCGGTTGTTCGTGATTCCGCGTCGGCAGACGATGCTGCAGTCGTGAACTTCCGCAACAGAAAAGTAGATAGTGTGCGGCAGCAGTTGTATACACAGCCCGAGAACCTCCCCCTGGCGCTCACCTCACTGCGAAATAGCCCCGTGTGGGAGGAGTTTGCCGAGAAGTGCCTGGGCTGTGCGTCCTGCAATACCACTTGCGCGACATGCTACTGTTTTGACGTGCTTGACCGCATGGACTTGACCATGGATGGAGGCATCCGGGAGCGGCACTGGGACGGTTGCCTTCTGTCGGAGTTTGCCGTTGTCGCCTCGGGTGAGAATTTCCGCGATACAGGGCTTGCCCGCTATCGGCATCGCTATTACCGAAAATTTGATTACCTGCCCGTGCGATTCGGAAGGGTGTTTTGCTGTGGGTGCGGTCGCTGCAGCGTAAACTGTCTGCCGGACATAGCCAACCCTGTGACCGTATTGAACGCAGTGTTGGAGGGGTCCAGGACCGGCAAACCTTCGTGACAGGTGGGAGAAATAACAGCAAATGGAAACAAGCAAAGTAATCACGGAGGGTGCGATGGGAGCTTCCATCTATTTTCCCCAAACGGCAACGATTGACTCTTGCGAGCAGTTGACCGAAAAAGAGAAATTTTTTCGACTGGTGCTGCCCAACCAGGCGCCTCTGGGTCACGGCCCGGGGCAGTTTGTGGAAGTATCGCTGTTTGGTATTGGAGAAGCGCCCATCTCTGTCTCTTCGTCACCGACTCGGAATTATGGATTTGACCTTTGTGTGCGGGCAACCGGAAATGTCTCAAACGCCCTTCACCGCTTGGACAAGGGCGCTAAAGTCGGGATACGCGGGCCGTTTGGGTCGCAGTTTCCGGTGGATAATATGAAGGGCAAGGACGTGCTCTTCGTCGCCGGCGGTCTGGGACTCATTCCCCTGCGCTCACTTATCTGGTATGTGCTCGATAAGCGATCCGAGTTTGGCAAGGTGACCATCTTGTATGGGTGCAAGAATCCCGGCGAGTTGCTCTTCAAGGATGAAATGAAGGAATGGGAAGAGCGCTCGGACGTGGAGTTTCTCGCCACGGTGGATCAGGGCGGAGATGCATGGACAGGCAACGTTGGTGTCATCACTACCCTGATCCCCCACGTTGAGATCGATCCCCGCAATACGGTAGCGAATGTGGTTGGTCCGCCGATCATGTACCGATTCGTCATTCTCGACCTGCTGGCCCGGGGACTGGATGACGACCAGATTATCGTGTCGCTCGAACGACATATGAAATGTGGCATCGGCAAGTGCGGGCATTGTCAGATCAACGGGAAGTACGTCTGTATGGACGGTCCCGTGTTCTCCTATGCGGAGATCAAGAGACTCGACGAAGCGCTGTAAATCAGGAGGAACGTCTCGTATGGCTGACACCAATGGAAAACCAAAGGTAGGCATTTTCAGTTTTGCCTGTTGCGAAGGATGCCAACTGGCTGTGCTGGAGTGTGAGAACCAACTGCTCGATCTGCTTGGCGCGGTTGAGATCGTGAACTTCCGGGAAGCGATGGACAAGATCGGCGACGACTACCGGATCGCATTCGTGGAAGGCAGCATCACGACCACTGAACACATCGAGGAGCTGAAGGAGATCCGGGAACAGGCTGATATCCTGGTGGCGCTGGGCGCCTGCGCGTGGCCGGGTGGACTGAACATTATGAAGAACTTCCAGAACCTTACGGAAGTCCGAAAATATGTCTATGGTGACAAGTGGGAAGTGCATGACTCGATTCCGACCCGCCCCATTAGCGCCGTCGTGCCAGTTGATTTCTATCTGCGCGGATGCCCCATCGACCGGGATGAGTTTGTGGAGTTGGTGCGGTCCCTGCTGCTCGGCAAGACACCAAATATCCCCACCTACCCGATGTGCGTCGACTGCAAGCTCAACGAGAATGAGTGCCGTTTTCATCTTGGGGAAATCTGCCTGGGACCGGTAACCCGCGCCGGCTGCAACGCAATCTGCCCGACCTTCGGCACAAAGTGCGAGGGATGCCGCGGGCTTGTGAACGATCCACAGGTTAACGCACAGCGCGACGTGTTGGAGGAGCATGGACTGACGGTCGAAGACATCCTCCGTGAGTCGCGTCTGTTCAACGGTTGGGAGTTTGGCGGCGGAGAAGATCTCGGCTACAAAGGGGTCGACGTCACTGTCATACAGGCGGGAGGAGAATAGTATGCCACAAGACGTCAATATTCAATCCAACTATGTGACCCGCGTCGAAGGGCACGGCAATATCATCCTGAATACAAAGAACGGTGAGATTGAGGAATTGAGGTTTGATATCGTCGAGGCCCCTCGCTTCTTCGAAGCAATGCTCCGCGGCCGCAAGTGGTATGAGGCGGCGGACATCACCTGCCGAATCTGCGGTATCTGCTCTTGGGGACACACCACCGCGTCGTTGAATGCGATGGAGAACTGTTTTGGCATTACTCCCTCTGAACAGACACTCAAGCTGAGACAACTCGGATTCAACGGTGAGCAACTGCAGAGCCACTATCTGCATGTGCTCTACCTGGTAGCGCCCGACCTGCTGGGCGTTGGCAGCGTCATTCCGCTTGCGACAACCCACCCGGACATCGTCCAGCTTGCGTTGCGCGTCAAACGAATGGCGAATGACATCATGTGCGTTATTGGTGGGCGGCACATACACCCGGTGGCCTGCAAGGTCAACGGGTTTTCGCACGTCCCAAGAGCGAGGGAACTGCAGGACCTGAAGGAACGCTTGGTCGCATCCCGGGCCGACCTGCGGACCATCGTTGATGTATTGAAAACGCTGTCGCTCCCCGATTTCTCCAGGGAGACCGAATACATCTCATTGGCGGATCACGGACATGAATACGCCTATATCCGCGGCGAGGTCAAGTCCAGCGACGGGTGGCAACGTCCCATTCCAGAATATCGCGAGTGGATGCACGAATGGGTTGAAGATCACTCCACGGGAAAACACACCAAGGCGTCTCGTAATGCCTACATGGTGGGCGCACTCGCGCGGTTTAACAACAACTATGGTGCGCTCTGCCCGGAAGCGAAGGCTGTGGCCGAAGAGCTTGGGCTGCAGCCCACCAACTGCAACCCGTTCATGAACAACATCGCTCAGGTGGTTGAGTGCGTGCATTGCACGGAACATAGCGTTCAACTGATCGATGAACTGCTCGATATGGGCGTCAAGCAGGAAGAGGGTCATCGGAACGTGACTGTTAAAGCCGGCACAGGCGTGGGTGCGGCAGACGTGCCGCGGGGAATCCTTTTCCATGAATATGCCGTTGACGAAGATGGCACGATCACCGGGTCAAACCTGGTCATCCCTACCGGTCAGAATTACGCAAATATTGAAGCGGACATGCGGGCGTTCGTTCCCCAGATTCTGGACCGACCCCAAAATGAAATCCAGTTGTTTCTTGAGATGCTTGTGCGCGCCTATGACCCTTGCATTTCATGTTCGGTCCATTTGCTGGACGTCAAGTTTGTTTGAAGGTCAATGTCTGCACCGAGCTGCAAACCAAGTTGAAGGGAGAATGGGATGCCCCAGAAAATATTGATTGTTGACGATGATCCTGACATACGCGAAGCGATGTCGCTCGTCCTTGAAGGCGCGGGTTATGAAGTGGTAATGTGGCCGGGTCTGCAGAGAAAGGACTGTCCAAGGTGCAATCCGATCGACCCGACATCATCATTTTGGACGTGATGATGCCGGACGGAACCGAGGGCTTCCACTTTGTGTGGTCCCTTCGGCAGCACGCAGACAGGAATATTGCCGACACACCGATTCTCATGGTTACGGCGATTCACGACAAGACCAAGCTTCGCATCTATCCTGATCGGACGGATGGCACCTACAAGTCCGGTGAGTTTCTACCGGTACAGGGCTTCATCGACAAGCCCGCCCAGCCTGAAGACCTCGTGGCAAAAATTAAAGGCGTGCTTTGTGCGCCATAGGGCTTCAGACATCGCTGGATGGTAGGCTGAGTACATATACTCGTTAAGGTTGAGGAATGGCCCTGCGGAATCTGATTGGACGCTGTCCTGCCCCAACATGCACCTGCCGTAGGATAAAGCTCCAGCTTTATCCTACGGCAGAAAACGTGGATTCTCAACCTTAACGCGTATAACGAAACCGGGCGTATCGAGAAGGTCAACCTTATTGTCTCTGCCGGGCACAACAACCGCGCCATGAATCTGTCGGTATTGGACATCGCGAAGAGGTACGTCAAAGCCGATAAGCTGGCAGAAGGAATGCTCAATCGAGTTGAGGCGGCGATCCGGTGCTGCGACCCGTGCCTCTCCTGTTCGACGCATGCCGTGGGACAGATGCCGATGGAAATCGCGCTTGTGGGGCTGGACGGCGCGGTACTGGATCGCTGCGCGCGAGGAGGGGAATGACCGAGTCACAACCTGCGCCTGGAGCGCGGTGTGAGCAGGATGAAGTCGAGTCCTCCTTGTTGGCTGTGAAAATCCCGACAGGGCCGATGACGGCGTCGGGCTGTATGTCCTGTCGCAGGTGGCGAAGCTCCTCGGGGACGATGATACTGTGGAAGCGCTGACGCAACTGCGGCAGGAGTACTCTTTCAATAGTGGTCTGTGTGCAGGGCAATCGCACGAAATTGCGGTGGTCGAGACAGGCTACCGGCGCCGATGAGCGTTGCCCAGTTGTGTTAGACTAACGGGCAGGATTATAAGCCGGCTTGGCAAGGGTGTCAAGCCAATCGCAGCAGGAGTCACAGCCATGAGCAGCAGTCTCAGCAACAGCAGCAGCAGCCATACCAGCAATGCCAACGCCTCGATTCAGGCGTGTTTCGGTGAGCTTGAGGATTCACGGATGGGTGGCAAGATCCGGCACAAGCTTCCGGACATCATCGTTCCGACCATTTGCGCGGT
>MNXM01000135.1 GCA_001872605.1 Armatimonadetes bacterium CG2_30_59_28
AAACGATGCACTAGTGGTTGATAGCTGTTTCATTTACAGCGACGGTGGCACCAACAGGTCAGCATGATTGATGCCACCGAAAGAATACAAGTTCATGGCGTCACTTGCGTTGTCTTAGCTGGACTTTATCCATTTCTGGAATCAGTGAAGTCACGGATTACAGCCATTTTGCCGGTAATCGTCCAGGCTTTTTTGAATATCGTCCCCGAAACTCGACATTCAAAAAAGCCAAACTACCCAGAAAACCTTATACAGCGCCACTTTCTGGCAACCTGCGAATTGGATAAAGTCCAGCGAAGTAGTTACCAGTTGTCTTCTCCTGACACCGAAAGGACTCCATCAACCATGATGAACTCACGCGAACGTGTCCTCGCCGCTATCAACCATCAAAAACTCGACCGTATTCCCACGGACATCTGGGCAACACCGGAAGTCTGGGAGAAGCTGCGGAAGCACTTCGAGACGGAGGCGGAAACTCGCGCCGCGCTGCACATCGACGGATTCGCTTCAGTCGGCCCGCAATACACTGGCCCTTCGTTGCCGGAAGTTCCGGAAAACGAATCGATCAACCTGTGGGGCATGCAACACAAGCGGGTGGACTACCCCACAGGAGTCTATTACGAGCAGAGCTTCTATCCGCTTGCGCAGGCACAAACCATTGACGACCTGGAACAGTATTCCTGGCCGCAAGCCGACTGGTTCGACTACTCTGAAATGCGCGGCGCGGCGGAAGCCGCTCGGGAAATGCGCGTGGTCCAGTGCGGATACATGACGCCCTTCTATCAGCACAACCTTCTGCGGGGACTGGAGCAGTCGCTGATCGACCCCATTGATGATCCAGCGTTCACGCGTCACCTGCTGGACCGCGTCTGCGACTTTTTCTATCAGCAGCACCTGCGGATGTTCGAAACCTGCGAAGGGCTGATTGATGTTGCCCAGGTCACAGATGACTATGGTAGCCAGACCGGACCGCTCATCGGCCTGAAGTGTTTCCGGGAGTTCTACAAGCCCCATGTTCAGCGATTCATCGATCTGTGCCACGGCTTCGGCATCAAGGTTTTCCACCATGATGATGGCGCCATCCGCGATTTTTTGCCTGACCTCGTGGGCATGGGAATCGACATTCTCAATCCCGTTCAATCGACCTGCCCGGGAATGGAGCGGGAGGGATTGAAGCGAGACTTTGGTGACCATCTCTGCTTCCACGGTGGCATCGACAACCAGTACGTGCTGCCTTATGGGAGCGTGGAGGAAGTCCGAGCGGAAGTGCGCGACGCCATCGACACCCTTGCCAGTGACGGCGCTGGCTACATCCTCGCTCCCTGCCACAACCTACAAGCCGTCTCCCCGGTTGAAAACATTGTCGCAATGTATGATGAAGCTTGGGAGTATGGTAGACTCTAACACCGATCTTTGGAAGGGAGTCTTTGGATTGCCATGGATGGAACAGCAAGCATCATAATCACGTCACCGCAGAACGGCGACATCCTGAATCATCTTGATGGCGAGCAAGCAGAGCGCGGTCTACTCATCGAGGTCACTGGCACATGCCCTTCGAATGCAGAAGTCAGAGTGAACGGACGCAACGCCACGGTCCGCGGTGCCGCGTTCAAATCGATGCTGTTGATCGTGAACGAGAAGACACGCATCCGCGCCTGCGTCGGCTCGCGGCAAGACGACCCCCATGACGACATCCAGGTGCTCTGGGACCGAAACTGCCTCAAGCGGTACCGATTCTCCACCGATGACAACATCTGGTTCCTGCGGGACATCGCGCAGAATGCAGACACGTACAAGTCGATTTTCGATAACCCGTATCTCGCCCTGTGGAAGCGGTTGAGAGACCTATACGGAACCAGTGTCCAGCACAACATCTACTGGCAGGACGAGGCCGATTTCGAGCTACCGCGAATGCCAGACAAGTTTCGGGCGGAATGGCAGGACAACGCCCACTGGCTGAAGCTGGCGTATCACGCTCTGGCGAACGAACCGGCGTATCCGCATGAGAACGCGACCTATGAAGATGTCGCGCGCGTCTTTGAGGACATCACTTCAGAGATCATTCGGTTCGCGGGAGAGGAAGTGCTAACCAGTTACACAACGCTCCATTGGGGGCGCGCGTCTCGGGAAGCGTGTCGGGCGGTGCGGGATAGAGGCATTCGAGGTCTGGCGTGTCCGTTCCCGGACACTTGGCCCGTCGATCCCCACATCGCCTATTACCTGCCCAACGAGGTCATCCCCCACGCTCAGTCGCGGGATTACTGGTGGGACGCCGAGGAGGACCTTATTTTCATCGCATACGACATCAACTGCAACGGTGTCGCGGCCGCAGACATCCCCGGCCGCCTGGCTGTCCGCGCAGCAGACCCCCATCACTCACAGCTTATGGAGGTCATGATCCACGAGCAGTATTTCTACCCCGACTATCGCGCTTACCTTCCGGACTATGCGGACCGTGTGGAGACCTGCGTTCGCTGGCTGACGGAAGCTGGGTACCGATCTGTGCAACACGATGATGGGTTTTTGGGGGCGTAGATTCAGATCACAGACCTCATAGACATGAAGCACTCCAAGCGAATTCATCTGACTGTCTCCGCTCTTCTTGTCCATGTGGCATCCGTCGGCAGTCTGGCTGTGTCATGCGCATATGAGGTCGTCCAGCCAGGCAATCGCCTCTGCTATTACACCTCCCCGGTAGATGGAACCGAGCAGCCATATCACATCTATATCCCGAGGACCTACGATCCCGATTTGCCATCCCCCGTCGTCCTGTCCATGCACGGATTCGGTGGGAGAACGCACCCTCCGGTGGAAGATCCCTGGCGGCAGAACTGGGCCGACAGCTATCGGTGGATTGTGGTCAACCTCGACGGGCGAGGCAGCCAGAACTGGGACGACATCGGGGAAGACGACCTCTTCTTCGTGTTGGAGGATCTCACGCGGACGACGCGGCATCACCCCGCGCTGAATGTTGACCAATCGCGCATCTACATCGAGGGTTGTTCGATGGGTGGTCATGGCGCGTTCCGCGAGGGATTCCGGTATCCGGACAGATTCGCGGCCATCACGCCCGGCGCGGGATGGACCACCTACAAGGAATTCTACGACCACTGGTACGATGCCACGGCGACGCCCAATCTGCCGCAGTACGTGGACCCCGCACGGCGATCCGTGCTCGAAACGGCTTCGTCTGCTTTGCAGACAGAGAACGCGCGCTGGGTGTGGACCTTCACAACCTTCGATCGCAATGACAGTGTGAACCCGCCCGTCAATCACAATCCCGTCATTGAAGGTTTGCGCAAAATCGGCAGCGATCGCTACGCCATGCGAGTGGGCGAACGCGGCCACTGTGGCAGCTATTGTGTTCGATGCAACTGGCAGTTCTTCCACGGGAAGAAAGCAGAGGCCACTCCCGCAACGGTCGTTTACACGACCAACGATCTGCGGTACAACCGCGCCTACTGGGTGACCATTGGCCGGATGCGGTATCTGAATCAGTGGGCGCGTATCGAGGCTTCGGCGCAAGGTGAGGTGATGCGGGTACGGACAGACAACGTATTGGCGTTTTCCCTCGACATGAGGACGTGCCCCGGTGAAACGGCGAGCGGCGTCCGCCTCCTTGTCGATGAGGCTTCGGCCATTCACCTGCCACGCGCGCCCGAGGTCCATGTGGAGGCGCTGCTCGATGCGCGTCACCAGGTCATCGGATGGCGGGCGAGCGCGACGCTCCCCTCGGCCGCAGAAGTGAGAAAGCGGCCCGGACTTTCCGGGCCGATCAGTGACGCGTTCCGTTCTCGGTTTGTCGTCGTCTATGGGACACGAGGCGGATTCCTGGGAGCTGCTGAGAATAACCCTGACTGGGTCGCTGCTCAAAAGTTCTCCACTGAGTGGAACAACTGGACCTCACTGCACTGGGGCGGCGAGAAACCAGCCGCCAACCGGAAAGAGAACTGGTGGATCCCCCCGTACCCGTTCCGCCCGGGCGCGTACGTTCCAGCAAACCAGCCACTGGTGCAGCCGCTGCCGGATACGCAATTTGGTGTTGATACGCTGCCGTGTGACGCAAATCTCATTCTTTTTGGCGACGTGGATACTAACTGGATCATTGCTCAGGCGGCACCGCGCCTTCCTCTGGAGCTTGCCTCGTGTCAGGTGCGCGTTCGCGAGCGCGTCTACCGTGGCCGGTATGTAAACTACTTCTTTGTAGCTCCCAGTCCGTTTGCCGCCGTAAAAGAGGAGAACCGTATGCCACCCACGCGGTATGTTGTCGTCTCCCGCGGGTACCTTTCGAGCGACATCGATCCGAGCGTCTATACCGCGTGGAACGTAGGGAAGGACTTGGAGGCGCTACCTTTCTACTGGCCGGATTACGTCGTGTGGGACGCGCGCAGCGAACCCGCTCCGACCGTGCAAACCCCACTCAAGTACCTGCCAGACGCGTTCCTGGACGCCGGGTTCTTTGATGAGAACTGGCAGTTGGATTCCGACCCGCCGGTGACGCGAGCATCCATCTCCGGGAACCCGCCTCTCTCGAAGGTGACTCTCGAAGCGGCAGACGCGCCGGGAGGATTCGGGGTGCAGGCGATTGAGTACAAACTGGGTAGCGAGGACTGGAGACGGTACGAGCGGCCGCTCGAACTGCAGATGCGCGACCGTGTGGAAGTACGCGTGAGGGCTATCGACAACTGCGGACAGTTCGTTTACGATGCAGAGAAAATGCCCAACCGCGGCGTTCCTGCGATGGGCAACATGGAAGCGCCGCAGAAGTTCATTATCGATGCACGGAAGGGAAGAATGTGGCAATGAAGACCTTTCTCCGACTGATTCTGTTGATGGTTGCCTGGGATTCGCTTTGCGGCCCATCGTCGTATGCTCAGCGTCTGCGGATTACCGTGGACCAGACCGGCAAGGCGCTGGTGGTGGACCAGCGATCCTTTGACCTGAAAGCAGGACTGAACGAGATTGCCTGGGATGGTGTCAGTACGCAGCTCGACCTCGGTTCTGTGGAGCTTCGCAGTGTCGACCGTCCGGGCGAACTGACCGTGCTGAGTCAGCGTTACGACTTCGACCTCGCCAATCTCCAGGCGCTGCTGGATCGCTACGTGGGCAAGACCGTCACGCTGATTCGTCGTGACGACGAAGGGAACGAGTCCGACCGACTGACCGGGGTATTGCTCAGCTCACAGGGCGGCCGCGTTGCCGCGCTGCAAACGGACGGGGGCGAGATTCGACTGAACCCTCCGGGAGAGGTGATCCTCGACACGCGTCAAGAAGCGCTCACTCTGGAGCCGCGTCTGTTGTTCCGGATCAGGGCACGTCAGGAGGGGAGACAGACTCTGGAACTCTCGGCAGTGACACGCGGCATCGCGTGGGCCGTCCAGTACAATCTTTTCCTCGATGGCGACGCCTCCCGCGCCCGGTTGGCCAGTTGGGTCTCCCTGACAAACTCCACCAACGCCAGCTACGACGCGGCCTACTGGCGCGTCCTTGGAGAGGAAGTTCGTCGGATCGACAGTCTGCAGCCCGTCGACGAGAAGGTGATTGTGGAGTACCGACCGGCCGGGTTACAGCAACCGCTTTCACTCGCTGCCGGAGGCGCACTCCGCCTTCCGTTGACGGAGTCGCCCGACATCATCGCGGAAACGCGCTTGATTTTTGATCCCATTGGTTCCGGGCCCGCGGCACCGACACCGCCTCAGAAGCTGCGTCGCGTGGCGCGCTTTCATAACGACGTACAACACGGCCTTGGGGTCTCGATTCCTGCGGGGAAAGCGCTGCTCTATCGGTCGATTCCTCCCGAGCTGCTTTCAGCCCCATTCAGCGCGCAGACAATCACGGAGGCGTCAATCCCTGCAACAGGCGTCGGTGACTACTTTGAGCTGAGCATTGGGGAAGCGCCGGGGCTGGAGGGGGAACGCAAGCAGACCTCCTTTCGTCAGGTGGCTGACCGTGTGCAGGAACAGGACATCGAGATCGTCCTCCGCAACAACACGCGGGAACTCGCATCACCTATCGCCATCGAGCATCCGTGGGGAAACTACGAAATCCTCCAGAACACTCACCCATATGCGAAGCAGCCGGATGGCTCCGTGGAGTTCCCGGTGGACGTGCCCTCGCAGGAAACCGTCACACTCACCTATCGGGCAAGGGTGCGGTACTGAGGGAGTGATCAATGCCAACTCGTCGGGACCACGCAGGATGAAAATACTGGGAGGGCGACGGACCTCCCGATCCAAACCATGCGGCTCAACTCGAACTCTCCGAGTTCGCGGAGCTTCGCCCTCCCAATAGCCGCTATTTTCGGAGGGGAAACCGTTCCCGGTCAGTCAATGGAGTTTCCTCCCCAAAAGGGCGTGCGCGCTCCCGCCAGGTTGCGCGAGAAAATTTCGCGACGAGGGACCTCGCGCGTTCTCGGATACCGCTCAACGGTCAACCGTCTACAAGTTCGTCTTCATCCACTGGAGGCAACGGCGGTAGGCGACATCGCTGGGTTCTGCGGCCTCACACTCGGCGCACCACACGCCTTCGTATCCGGCTTCCTTGAGGCATTTAACTGCGTGAGCGAGGTCAATCTCACCTTCACCCAATGCCGCGCCCACATAGTTGGGGCGAGCGCCCGTTCCGTCCTTCAGGTGGGTGTGGAATGTGTGCGGCGCGAGGATTTCGTAGAAGCGGTTGATCGTGGGAATCTCGTGTCCGAACCAGCGATAGTTCATCGTGTCGAGATTGACACCGACGCGTTTCGAGCCAACCATCTGGATGAGTTTCAGTTGCCGGTCGCCATCGTTCGTGCAAAGGCCGTGATTGTCCACGGCAAAGTTAATGTCCATCTCCTCCGCGAATTCGACGCAGCGTTGGAAGCAACCGCCCATCGCTTCAACCCATTTCTCTTCGGGGACGGAGTCCTTGGGCTGCCCGCCTTCGGTACGGATCGTGTTGGTGCCGAGAATCTTCGCCAGCCCGCACACGCGCTTCATCCGCTCGACCTGGAACTTCACCGTCTCCTCGTCCAGCACAACGAAGTCGTTCCCGGAGGCGAGAGCGGAAAGCTTAAGCCCACGATTTTCAACCAGTTTCAGCACCTTTTCGGCATTCGCCTCGGGGTCGTCGGACTCTTCTTCCTTCCACACGTCGCGGCACTGCAGCTCGACGTATCCGAACCCCGCATCTTGGCAGTAGTCCAGAAACTGCTCCAGGCTGAATTCGCGGAACGGGTAGTGAATGACACCAAGTTTCATGAAAGTCTCCTGTGCAAATGTGGATTGCAGGCGACGCTTGCATCGCGCGCCCACCGAGGCGGTAGTATACACCGTGACACAGAAGTAGGCAAGCTCTCGGCGGAGTCTGAAGGGGGTAGAATGCGTGGCGCGGCGCGCAGGGTGGAACCGCAAGCCTTGCTGTTGGACGAGCTACTTGCCCTGGTCAAAGTCCAGCGCAGCGGAGTTGATGCAGTAGCGAAGTCCGGTGGGTTCGGGGCCGTCGGGGAAGACATGACCAAGATGGGCATCGCAGCGCCCGCACAGAACCTCCGTGCGACGCATCCCGTGACTGGTGTCAGATTCCTCCCTCACATTCTCCTTCGCCACCGGCATGAAGAAGCTGGGCCACCCGGTGCCGGAGTCAAACTTCGTGTCGGAGGAAAAGAGATCAGTCCCGCAACAGACGCACTTGTAGATTCCCTCTGCATGGTTGTTCCAGTACTTGCCAGCGAAGGCGCGTTCGGTGCCTTTCTCTCGCGCGACGCGGTACTGCTCGGGAGTGAGACTCCCCTTCCACTCTTCCTCAGATTTCTGCGTTTTCTCCACGACAAGGAACTCCTTTTTCTGCACCGAGAAAATCCTGATCCTGTTCGCTGCGTCAGGGGAAGCGCGCGGGGGAGGAGTCTTCGCCTGCGCGGACGATGGCGCCGGCCCGTTCTGGCGTCTCATCTGGCTGCAAGCCGCAAGAGTGACAACCCCAAGAAATACCACGACCGCAACTCTCATATCTGTCATCGGTCCTTTGGCAGGATCCCTGCTGCATTCAGCGATGGTTGCTCCCGCGCGGTTCCCGTCGCGTTTTGGCTCACTGCGGCGGAGAGGATTGGGGATCGGAGGATGATTTCTGGAGCAGCGAATCGATGGAGACTTCTCGCGTGTGCCGCCCGCTCTCCCAGTAGACAGTCACTCGCACCAGCGCCGGCGCGTCTTCGCCCGTGTCCTGCACCTCTGCCCTCCAACGGTAGTCCGGCGACGATGGCGGCGCAGCAATTTCTCCAGCGAACGCCCCTTCCAGTGCACCGGAATCCAGTTGCGGCAGCGAGCGCAACTCGGCCATCTTTCCTTCGGCCAACATCACCGCGCGTGTGTGTTCGTGACTCATCTGGCCGGCCTGCAGGCTGCGGGTGATGGCCTCCAGAACGGCCACCGTGCCGATCGCAAGGATCGCCGATGCCACCACTACCTCCAGCAGCGTGAACCCGGGGCGTTGATGGGGAATGGGGAATGTAGTTCCTCGCCTTGCCACATCTACACTCCCCACTTCTCTCTCATCTCCTCCATGTTCACCCTCTTGCCCTCCTCCCAGGCGTAATGAGCGATGGGGTTGTCACCGATCCAACGCTCGTCCACAGGATCATCTGTTCGCTGGTAGCGTGTGTCGGCGCTGATTCGGAATCGGTTGGTGGAATTCACGACGGAGGCATGCATGGTGAACATGGGGAAGATCATCACATCGCCCATACGGAACTCGGTGGTTCCCCATTGACCACCATGGGCATCGACAATTTCAACGGGATCGCTGCTAAACCAGCCTTCCACATGATCTCGGTCGACATCCATCTTCCCGTATGTTTGTTTGATCTTCGCGAAGCGGTGGGGGCCGACGAGCACGGCCAAAGGACCCAGGTCGAAGAAAATGTCTCCCAGCGGCGTCCAGCAAGTATAGAGATTCGTGGTGCCGCGTCCCATGTAGACGATGTCGTAGTGGGCACCCGTGAACTGCCCGGGCCCGACAGCGCGTAGCCACTTGTAGTCGAAGGTGAGCACAGGCGATTCAAGGAAGCCCTCAAAGAAGTTCATGATCTCCGGGGACTCCACCGCACGAAGGAACTCAGGGGTATGGGTGATCGCCCTCGCGCCACCGAGGAATGCGCCCCTCTTGCCCTCCGCCGCGACGGCTTCGTGAAGCGGGTGAGACTCGTCGATCTGACCATTGGACTGGAGGTTCTGCAAAATGACGCGCCGCGCGGCTTCCACGTTCTCTCGCTTCTGCAGACCGCGCATCAGCAGATATCCGTCCTCCTCCACCCGCTGCCGCAGCGCGCCAAAGTCGCCAACGAGGTCAGTGGATTCACGCAGCGCGCTCAGGTACTTGCCGCCCAGCTCCAGCTCTTTCTCGCCGATCTTCAGAAACATCGTACTCGTACCTTCCATCTTCCAGAATGGTCAGTGGCGGAAGAGGTATCGGGAACTTCGCTTCCCATTCACCATCGACCATCAAATGGTTATCACCCTCGTCCTCGCCCGGATCTCCCACCTGTCAACACAATGGCCCGTTTCGTCAATGATGTTCGCGAAAGGATACAGATTCACCGTGGGGCAGACGTGCTTGGGCACGATGTAGACCACGTCGCCAACACTGGCCTCGGAGCTCTCCGGCATGTCCACCACCCAATGCTCCTCGCTCTGCGGACCCAACTTCGCTCCCTTTAGATTGAGGGCAACGCCGCGCTCCCCGGGCAGGTCGGGAGAAATGCCTTTGCTGCCGATATCGAGGGTAACCCGGTGAGCCAGCGGCTTGCTGATGACGCGACCCAGCACGAGGGCCGCCCACTCGTACTCCAAGTCGGGAGCAATCTCCGCGTAAGCCGCGTCATAGAGAAAGATTGTCCCGGGACTCACGTCCACCCCCGGATGCTCCAGCCACAGCGTGTGCGTGGGCGTGCCACCGGCAACGATCGAGGGAACCGGCAGGCCCTTCTTCCCGGCAGACTCCCGGAATTGCAGCACCTGGTCCATAACCTCCAGCAATCCGGCGCGGCGCTCTGTGAGGTTGGTGTGTCGATTGTGGCCGTCGTAGGCGTGAATTCCGGCAGGAGAAATTCCGGGGAGGGCGCCCAGTAGCTCATACAATTGTACTGCGGCATCGCCCACGGCAATCCCCGTCCGATGCATGCCGACATCGAGGTCGATGAACACACCGACCGTCAGACCCGCCTTCGCCATCGCCTCCGAAAGCGGACGCGCTGCGTCGGGGTGGTCGACGATGCAACTGAATCTCGTGTCAGGAAATCGCCAGATCAGCGCGGCCAACCGTGAAACATTCGGGCCGATCAACTGGTACGCGATCATCACGTCCGGCGCGCCGACTTCCCCCAACATCTCCGCTTCGGCAATCGTCGCGCACTTGAACTTGCGGATTCCAGAAGCCATCTGCATCCGGCAAATCTCCCGCGTCTTGTGCGTCTTCACATGCGGCCGCAAGCGTTCCGCCCCGCCTGCCACTGCGACAAGCCGATCGATGTTTTGCTGAATAATGGCCGGATAGAACAACAGGCCGGGGCTGAGGATTTCATTCGGGTTTGAGAGTTGGTAGCGAGGGTGCATGGGACGATTCTCCAATTTCAGTCTTATCCTACGGACGCTTTCCGGTAGTCGCTCAACAATTCAGGTCGGGAAACCTGAGACCTCGACAGGAACCGCGGGAGCGCTTGCGCCCCCAACCACGCTGGTATTCTACTCCCTCCCCCGCAGCCTCGCAACCGCACGCGATATCTCGGCTCCGTGTTCTCCGACATAAGACCGGTGAACCCCGGAGAACTCCTCCCATACCGCCCTTCACACCACCCCCTGCGAGACAGATACTATGCCTGCAACAAACTCCACGCCGGAGGCGACTGAAATGACGCAGGATCTGTCAACTCGACATGAACGGGTGGGCAATCTGATCCGTTTGCCTGAGACTCAGGAAGAATGGGATCGGTACAAACTCACCGACGACCAGGTGGAGTTCTTCCATGAGAACGGTTTCCTGTCCGGCATTCCAGTGCTCGACGACGCGCAAGTAGACGTGCTGCTCAACGAATTGGGTGAGCTGATGAATCCCTCTCATCCATCTCACCATCTGTTTTACGAGTTCCACTCCAACGAGTCGATCGATGCCAGCCGCGTCCTGTTCCATGCTCTGGGAGCGTGGCGCATCACGCCGGGCTTCCACGACATCCTCTGGCATCCAGCCATCACCGTCGCCGCGTCGCAGTTGCTGGGCGGTTCGGTGCGCTTCTGGCATGACCAGTTGTTCTGCAAACCGGCGCGGCATGGCGGCGTCGTTGCGTGGCATCAGGATTATTCATACTGGACGCGCACCAAACCTCAGGCGCACCTCACCTGCTGGCTGGGCCTGGATGACGCATCGAGGGATAACGGCTGCGTCCAGTACATACCCGGAAGCCACAAGTGGGACCTGCTGCCGATTACCGGACTGAGTGGAGACATGGTGGCCGTGAACGAAGTCCTCACAGCCGACCAGAAGCGAGCCTTCGATCATCCTGTGTCGGTGGAGCTTGAGCGAGGGGAATGTGCCTTCCATCACTGTATGACCATGCACGGCTCCTTCCAGAACGACACCGACCGGCCCCGTAGGGCCACCGTGGTCAACATGTTCCGGGACGGCGTCGTCTCCGACAGCGACGAACCACCACTCGAAGGCGTCCCACCCGTCAGAACGGGGGAGAAGATGGCAGGTCAGTTTTTTCCGTTGGTGTATGAGCCAAGGAAGTGATCCACCCTCGTCCCCGTTTTTTTTCACTAACCCCGCGGGCCCGTCGGATAACCCCGGGCGCGTTAAGTGTACCCTCCATTGACTCCGCGTGTGCAGTTCGTGTAAATTCTCTTTGGAGTCTGCGAGAACTCAGGGAGTTCATTGGGAGCGTTGAGGATGAAGAACCTGCGAGACAAAGTACATCGGTATCTGCTGCTGTCCCTGATCCTGACCCCGCTTTCTGCGAGCGCTGCGCCGTCTCCCGCGCGGCAGTACTGTGATCGTGTGCTGCGCGTGATTCGCCAAACGCGGCAACAAATCCCCGACATGACAATCGCTGCGGAGGTAGCGGGCGCACGGCTGATTGCGGGAGGGGAGTTGTACGCGGCGGGCTCGGATCGGGGGTTCAATCTGGAGGCGCTGAACCGCGCGGGGGGGATGATGGCGACAAAGCTGATGGGCAAGGTTGAGGACGTGAAACCCGGCGACGTGGCGCTCCTGAGCTTCACGTCGCAGAACGCTGACAAGGATCGCGATCTTGCCGCGGCATTGAAGGAACACGGTGCTCTGGTCATTGGCTTCGGAAGTCCGTCGCACGTGGGAGACGGACTCGCGCTGCCATTCCTCTTCGACAACCTTGCACCGAAAGACGACTGCATCCTGGCCTTTCCGTCGCGCCCGCAGAAGCTGGGACCCACCAGTGCCGTGGGGAACGCGATCAACCTTTGGGTTTTTACGGCGGAGTTGGTGGCCGCGTGTACCCGACAAGGAAAGATGCCCACTCTGTGGCAGAGCGTGATGGTGGAAGGAGCGAGGGATCGCAACGCTCTATACCGCGGGAAGAACTTCCATGACGGATTGAAAGTGGAGCCAGTCCCCTCCGGGCAGTTGGCGCGCCAATACCTGGACGAGTTGGCCCGCATCGTCCGACAGATTCGAGAAAGGGAAATACCGAGTGTCCGACGCGCCGCGATGAAGATTGCGGAAACTATCCGTTCGGGGAGCCAAGCCTACCTCTACATCATCGGTCACATGCCGCCGGACGAGGTGGGAGGCTTCGGGGACGCGGGTTTCTTCCAGGGACTGCCCCACGGCAAACGATTGCAGGAAATGGAGCAAGCGGTCGGAAGGAACGACCTCATCGTGGGGCTGGTCTATACCGGCGTTTGGCCGGAGATCCTCGATTTCGCCAACCAGACCGGCGCGCGAGTGGTGTGGATACTTGCGCCAACGGAAGACAGTGCGAAGGCTTTAGAGCGCGGCGACATCATCATTGACCAGCACTGGATACTGGGGGACGCGGTGGTAGAGGTTCCGGGGTACGACGTGAAAATTTTGCCGCCATCGGCGGTTGCCCAATTGACCATCTACTGGGCACTGGTCGGGGACATCGCGCAGCGATTGGGGTGCAATTGAGAGGCCGCGAGTTGGCGGTCGCGCGCGATCAATACCGACGCTTGCGCTTGCCGCCTTTCGACTTCTTCTTTCCCCCTGGAGCGGGAAGGGCATGGGCATCTGAGCGGGTAGGTTTTGCAGGCACGGTGCCCGTCCCTTTCTCTGCTTCCACCGCTTCGGCCTCTTCACCACTGCCAACGTGTTTTGCAGCGCGGGAAACACGGGCAGTCGATTGAGCAACTTGTGCGGCAGAGGGCGCGGACACCGACTGTTCCTCCCTCTTCCGTGTGGGGACAGCGGCGAGGCGCTTCCGGTCGTCGAGCGACTTCCAGGAAACCAGCATCGGTCCAGCAACGAAGATCGATGAGTACGTCCCAGCGGTGACGCCAATCACTAGGGCGAGAATGAAGCTGTGAATGGTCTCTCCCCCCAAAAAGAACAGCGCCAGCAAGGTCAACTCCACGGTCAACACCGTGTTGATGGATCGCGTCATCGTCTGCATGAGACTATCGTTCACGATCATGGCGTATGGATCCCGACGACGCAGATGGAGGTTCTCGCGGATGCGGTCGAAGATCACGACGGTATCATTAATGGAGTAGCCGACAACGGTCAACAGAGCGGCAACAAACGCGCTGTCCGCCTCGATACGCAGATTCAGCTTGCAGGCCAAGGCGAAAACACCGAGCAATACAAACACATCGTGGACCAGCGCCGCAATACCACAAACGGAATAGCGCAGTCCTTCTCCCATGAAGTTGTACCGAGTCCAGATCCAAACCGCAATCAGAAGGCATCCCAACACGACTCCGATGATGGCTTTGGCCGCCAAGTCTTTCCCGATGACCGGACCGACGACTTCGCTGCCCAACTCCTCAATGCCGGGATACTGTTCGGCAAGCACATCCACGATGCGGCGGGATTCGGCCTTACGTTCGGCATCATTGCGGGCACTGGTGCGGACGTATAGCTCGTCTCTTCCGGAGAACTGAATGGTGCCGGTGGTGATGTTGGCGGAGTGCAGGTGTTGCCGGACTTGGTTGATGACGGTGGTCTGTTGATCAGCAGGGGGAACGTGTTCCGCGGCGAATCGGTAGCGGAAAATACCACCACCCGTAAAATCGATACCCCACCGGATGTTGCCCGTGCTGACTAGACCCATGCCTGCCAGGATTACCACCAGCGAAATGGAATACCACAGTTTTCTGCGGCCGACGACCTCAAAAGAAAATCTCTGATTCAATGAATTTTCCCCACTCGTTCCTGCTCTCTATGTGGTTCGGGTCCGTGGCGCATTCCACAAAGGCAGGGATCTTTTCAGTCCCGTTTCCGCAACAGTGTAAACGAGGACTCTCGAAATCGTGAAGGCGGTAAACAGACTGGTCAATACGCCCAGTCCCAACGTCACTGCGAATCCCTTCACCGGGCCGGTGCCGTAGTAAAACAATACTCCAGCACCGATGAGGGTGGTCACGTGGGAGTCCAGGATCGCTGTCCAGGCACGTGCAAAACCTGCCTGGATGACGGACTTGAACGTCTTGTCGGTTCGGAACTCCTCTTTCATACGCTCGAACACAAGGATGTTTGTGTCCACCGTCATCCCGATCGACATGATAAACCCGGCAATGCCCGGGAGAGTAAGAGTCGCGTTGAGGATAATCATCGTGGCGAGCACCAGCAGACAGTAGATCGCCAGCGCAAGGTTGGCGATCGCCCCCGGGAGGCGATACACCGCGATCATAAAAATAACGACAAACGTCAACCCGATCAGCCCCGCAATGAGACTTCTGCGGATGGAGTCGGTGCCGAGAGTGGCGCTCACCGTGCGATTCTCAACGATATCGATGGGCACCGGCAGCGCGCCGGCGTTGAGGAGCTGCATCAAATCGCGCGCTTCTTCGATGGTGTCAAAGCCGCCCGAAATCTGCCCGCGCCCGCCGGTGATGGGTTGCCGAATGACAGGACAAGAGATCGGCTGCTGATCCAGGAAGATAGCGAGATACTTGCCGACGTTCTTGCGGGTGAACTGTCCGAACTTGTTGGCTCCGTCAGAATCGAATTCGAAGTGGACTGCGGATCCCTCCGCCGGGTCCATGCCGACGGTGGAGTTGGGCTTGAGGGATCGACCACTGACAATTTCTTTGGATTCGTTGTAGACCACGGAGGTAGGGATCTTCATTCCTTCCTTGTCTACGAAGTGGACGATTTCCCTGCCGCCGGCAGAGCGTTCCACCTCCGGTTCATACTTCTCCGGAATATGGCGGAACTCCAAGAGAGCGGTGGTGCCAATCATTTCGATGGCCTTGTCGGGGTCGTCAATGCCAGGCAACTCCACAATAATCTGAGAGTCCCCCTGTGGCTGAATCAAAGGCTCGGAAACACCGAGGGAATCCACACGCCGCCTCACGATCTCGACGGTGCGGAGGAGGATATTCTCCTCCCCGAAGTACGTCTCTTCACGCACCAGCGTGACGCTGCCGAATTCCCGCTTGAGAGCGTTGAGGATTTTGTCTCGGTCATTGGTGGCTTGCTGCTTCGACATGGCCTGAGTTGCGACATCAATGAGGTCCGGTGAATCTTCCTTGACCTTGACGCTGACGTCTTCGAATCCTGAAGCCTCAAGCAGGTTGCCGATTTTTGCCAGGAACGCGTCGCGCTCCTCCTGCGTTTCTCCGGCGGGCCCCGATGGTTGCTCCGTGGTCTTCTCAAACTGGTACTCGAAGAGAGCGCGCCGCACCTGCAGAACCAGGTGGCTGCCCCCCTGGAGGTCCAGCCCCAGCTTGAGTTGGGGTCGCGGGTCGTAGAGCGCCAGACCCCCGATAATCTTGCGCGGGGACGAGGGGAGGTCCAATCCCGTGGAGCGAACGAAAGTAATATGGTTCCTGAATCGCTCGCGCAGCTTCTTTGTGTAATCTTGCTCGAGTTTCCTCGCGCCCTCGCGCGTGGAGGCTTCCGGTGTCACAACGATGTCCGTCCCGGAGGCAGTCACGACATCGTCAATGGCTTTCCCGCCGACCTGGTCGAAGTCTTCGCCTTCCTTGACGAGTTTGTTGATATCCCTGTCGGCTCGGTAGTGGATCTCAAACTCCTGCAACCGCGGGGCGCGCCGAATCGGCTGGAATACAACCTCCAGGCAGGCAACCACCAGCGCAACGATTACCAGCAGCCATGCTCGACGGCGTCTAATCATTCCGGAAAACCCTCCGTACAATTGCGAAACGGCCAGAACCCGGTAGTGATGCATTGCTCCCGATCTGCAACGTCTCGCATCGCTTCCGTTGGTCGGCGGACCTGCCCTTCCTTGTTCCGTGGAGCAGGTGTCAAAAAAAAGTTGCGCCATCCCGACGCAACACGGGCAAGTATAACAGGGAGAGCGAAAATTTGTCAATTGCGTCGCGCCGCTCTAACGCCGCTGCAGGAGGAGCATTGTCAGCCGAAATGGCAGTCGGTTCTCAGAGACTCGGCAAGCCGACGCACGTACTCGGTGGAGGAGATTTCCTGCGCACCGAATTGCCGCATGATGGGTGTCACCATCTGCGTGTCGAGCAGGCGATAGCTGCGTTCCCGGAGTCGCTGCAGCAGAAAAACGAGGGCCGCCTTCGAGGCGTTGGGGACACGGTGGAACATCGATTCTCCGAAGAACGCGCCCCGGATACTCACTCCGTATAGTCCACCCACCAGGCTGCCGTCCATCCAGCTTTCGACACTGTGCGCATAGCCGAGCCGGTGCAGTTCGGCGTAGCTCTCAACCATCTCTTCAGAGATCCATGTGTCAGGACGATCTCCGCAGGAACGCATGACCGTCTCGAAACAGTGATTCACCGTGACCTCGAAAGGACGACGCCGCAGGTCGCGTCGCAGCCGCTCGGGAATGTGGAACTCGTTCAGAGGGATAACCCCTCGCGGGTCGGCCGTATACCACGCGATCTCACCGTCGCGAGAGTCGGCCATGGGGAACGCGCCGCGAAAATAGGCTTCAAGGAGGATATCAGGTGGGATTATGGGCGCTGATGGCAGATAGGCGATGGGTGATCGCGGATGGCAAAGGGGAACTCACCGCTGCTATGCAGACCGGGGCACAGGGCCGTCCCGCTCGTCAAACTTACCATGCACCCCCGTGCCTTCACTCCTCCTCGTGGCGCAGAATCTCGCTGGCGCGGGCGAAGACGCCCTGGAACATCGCAGGGGTGAGCCTGCCGGTGTTGGTGTTCTGTCGGCTGGGGTGGTAGGACGCCAATAAATGAATCTCCCGATCCCTCAATGGATGACGAATATGAGACTCCACACCATGCCCGAACGCGCCCCTGGGATGCGGCAGGTTGGCTCCGAGGTTTGCCAGCGCCTCCCATGTGCCGTTCCAAGCGAACTTCCCGAGGCTGAGAATAACACACACTTTTTTCAGTAGTCGAATCTCCTCTGCGAGGTACGGCAGGCAGTTCCGTTTCTCCATCGGCAAAGGCTTATTCTCCGGAGGCGCGCAACGCACGACGGCAGTAACGTAGGCGTCGTGCAGCTCCTGCCCGTCGTCCCGGTTCCGCGAGTAGGGTTTCTCCGCAAAGCCGTGCAGGTGCATCGTTTGCGCCAGGAACTCGCCAGAACTGTCGCCGGTAAACATCCGGCCGGTGCGGTTGGCGCCGTGCGCGGCGGGCGCGAGACCCACAATCAACAACCTCGCCTGCGTGTCACCATATCCCGGCAGCGGCTTCCCCCAATAGTCCCAGGCGCTGAATGCGCGTTTTTTAGCCGCCGAAACCTCGCTGATGTATCTTGCCAATCGCGGGCACCGTTGGCAGTGGATGATTCTGCTGTTGAGCTGGTAAATGGTGGTCATGTGAGCTTAGCGCCGGAAGTGCACGAAAATCCTCCCGAAGTTCTTGCTGTCCTTGTCGATACGGTGATAGAGAGCTTTGATGTCGGGTTGGTCCAGAAACTTGAGGACGCGCTTTTTCAACTGTCCACTGCCCTTGCCCGGGATGATCTCAACCAGCGCGATGCGTTTCGCGACAGCCTCCGCTATCACGCGGCTCAGTTCTTCGTCGATTCGGTCACCCTTATTGTAGACCTCGTGCAGGTCCAGCTTCAGTTTCGCCACGGCGTGAACCCGATGCCCCTCCGCTATTTCCAGAAGCATAGCCTAACTTCCGTTAATCATCAACTCGTGCCGCGCCTCAGGCGGTCGAAACTCTCCTTGACACACCTTTCTGGAACGTCTAAAATGGGCGTCGTTGTATGGAGAGAGTGAGCGATGCGAGTGAACTCGGTCCGAGCAGAACGTTGTTCCGGGGTAGATGTGTTAGCCAAGGCGTTGGGCCTTGTGCTGTTTGTTGGCGGGATCCTGCTGTTGGCTGCGTCGTTCCGGCTTGCGTACGAGATGTTCAGCGAGCTTTCGGACGCGAGTCATGTGTGGGTGCAGACGCCGACCAATCCCGAAACCGAACCGTCCGGTGCGGAGATCGGTTCTGCGATGGCCAAGGTGGGCATTCGGATATTGCTGCTGTTCGCCATGGGGTTCCTTGCGTCATTGATTGCCTCCAAGGGAACTCAGCTTTATGCGGCTGCAGCAGTGTTTCCGAGGTCTTCACTGCCACCCCCTTCCCCCATGAAGGAGGAGTAGCCGCCTTCACACAGGAATCATCCGTGCCGATCTGTCGGCGCCACGCGGGATGAAGATGTACCGCAGACATCCTGTCTGCATGCAAGCAGGATACTTGCGATACCTATTTTCAAGGGAGGGAAACGAACCGTCCGCAAGTCCGACCCCCACAACGCATTATTTTGTCCACGCGCAACCAGATGTTCCACGCTGTTGGCAGCGGCTGTCGCGATGCTTCCGCTGGCCTTGGGACGGTCGTCCGCGGCAACGGACTACTACCTTAATGTTACGAGGGGCCTCGATGCTTTGGAGCGCGGCGCAACTGTTGCCGCCGTCGACGCGTTCATTGTGGCTCAGCGGCTGGCACCGGAGGATTTTCTGGCGCACGCGGGTCTCGCCACCGCAGCCCTCCACCTTGGAGATAACATCGCCGCCGTCTCGGAATTCCGCGCTGCGCTGCGCTTGAATCCGCACGCCTCTGTCGCCTACAACGGACTTGGCATTGGTTACCTCCTCCACAATTCGGCCAATGATGCCGTCGTCAACTTCGGCAACGCCGTACGGCAAGACCTCACCTATGCGGACGCCTACGTGAACCTCGCGTACGCCCATTGCCTTGAGAACAAGCCTCGGGACGCAATGGAGCAATGCGTCAACGCTCAACGTGCGGGCGCTGAAGGCCCGTTCTTCTTTGAGGTACAGGCCGTTGCTCACTTCCTCTTGGGGAGCAGCGACAACGCCATCCTTGCCCTGAGACGACTGATGCAACGGCGCCAGCAGGCAGACGATTCCCACGGACTGACGCTGACCACGCCATCGGCAAGACTGATCGTCGTCAATGACGCGCCGGTATTACCCGACTTCAGCGACATCCTCCGGCGAGTGCAGGCCGCGCAACGGAGCCCTGTCCAGCCTGCGGTACTCCGGAGTCATTCGGGGAGCGTTAACACCGGAGATGGACAGAGGATCTCTGTATCCGACCGGACCGGCGGGACCGAGGTCGTTGGGGTGACCCGCTTTATCGCCTCAGGCGCCAGCGCCGGTTCAGACCGCTGGCAGGACGACATCGAGTACGTTAGCTTCGCGGTGGACGGTGTTACGCGAGCAGTCACGAATGCCCCTCCCTACGCTTGGGACTGGGACACCAGCGAGAACCGAGACGGGGAGCACCTGATCACCATTCGCGCCTATGACAAGTCGAAGGCGCTCATCGGCGAACGGCGGGTGCCGGTAAGAGTTCGCAACACCTATGACCCCCGCAGCGCTGTATCCGTGGCGAACTACACCGCCGAGCAGGAAGCCTATGCGGTTGCAAGGCTAAAGAAATACCTCAAACTTCGGGCGAACCCGCTGCGTGCCCAATATCTGCTGGCAAAGTCCTACGAGTCCAAAGGTCTGGCCGAGTTTGCCTTGCATGAGTATACATTGCTGTTCCTCGAACAGAACGACTATCTGGATACCCGGGCGAAGATCCATTCCCTCAAGCAACACTTGGGCAAGTCCTATGCACCGGGCCGAATACCGGAAATCAACAGCGTTGCGAACACGGGCAAAAGAGTGGCGCTCACTTTCGACGATGGACCGCGTCCTCCCTTCACGCAGCAGATTTTGGACCTGCTGAAGAAGCACGACGCCCGCGGAACTTTCTTCGTGGTCGGGAAGATGGCCGAGCAGTACCCCGATCAGGTTCGGGCCATCGTTGCCGCGGGTCACGAGCTTGCGAGTCACAGCTACACCCACCGTCGGATGACTGAGCTCACCGACATCGAGGTCGAGGACGAAATATTGCGTACCGAGGCCGTCGTCCGCGACATCGCCGACCGCACCACCGAGTACTTTCGCCCGCCGGGGGGACACTATGACCGCTCCGTCAGAGAGGCGCTTTCCCGCCTGGGCTACAAAGCAGTATTCTGGGGACCGAACATCACCTCATTCCCCGACCTCCCTCCGAAGCAGATTGCGCGGGCGTTGATTGATCGGGTTGAGCCGGGGTGTATCATTCTGCTGCACAACGGGGAGGACCAGACCATTCCTGCGCTGCCGACACTTCTTGCCGGGCTCGAGTCGCTGGGATACGAAATGGTCACGCTGACGGAGTTGCTGGAATCCGGCAAACCCGTGCCGCGGAAATTCGCGTGGGAATGAGAAGACTCAAACGATTGGAAGAATGGAAGAATGGAAGAATGCGCGAACAGCGATCTGCGACACGCTTGCCAGAACATGTCAAAGCCATCGCGCCAAGGCATTCCCGGTTGTCCATTGTTCCCATGCGGGTCGCATGACCATTTTTCCAGTCTTCCCGTGGTTACCATCCTGCCTATCCTGCTGATTCTGTTCGTCGGCAGTGCGCAACGCGCCATCGGCGATCCAGGACCTCCTCCCATCGTTGACCCCAACCAGACAAGGTTCCCGCGCTCTTCACTGGTGGACTTCAGTTATATGCTGGATGCGCCGGCCGGACGGCATGGGTTTCTCGAAACCCGCGACGACGGCCAGTTCTATTTCTCCGACGGAACCCAGTCCAGATTCTGGGGAGTCAACATCGCCAGCCGCAGCGTGTTTCAGCCCCCTGCAACCATCGACCAGGTGGTAGACGTCATCGCGCGATCCGGATTCAATCTGGTGCGCATCCACCATATCGATGAACGCAACGGCATCGTCGACCTCTCCGGGTCCGATACCCGCCACTTTAACGCGACGCGGCTGCAACTGCTCGACTACTGGATCGCCCGACTGAAGGCCCGCGGCATTTATGTCTATCTCGACCTGATCGACTACCGTACCTTCAAGCCGGGAGATGGGGTGGAGAATGCCGAGGCCCTCGGCCGCGGCGCCAAACCCTATGCTCTCTTCAACCGTCCACTCATCGAGTTGCAGAAGGAGTATGCGCGCAAACTGCTGGTTGAGCATATCAACCCGTTTACCGGTCTGTCGTATGCCCAGGACCCCGCAGTCGTCATGCTGGAGTTGTTTGACGAGAACGGTCTCTTTATGAAACGTCACCTGTGGCGCCTGATGCCGGAACCCTACGGAACGGAGTTCAAGCTGCTCTGGAACGAGTGGCTTCGGACTCAATACGCGTCGACCGAAAAACTGTCCCGAACGTGGACCAACAGCCGCGGCGAGAAGGCGCTGATGCCCTCAGAGCGACTGGAGAACAACTCCATCGAGTTGCCAGAGATGAAGCTGGCCGGGAAGGACGCGTCCACCTATGCACGCAGTCTCGATTCCCCGGCGCGGCGGAATGACGCGGCGCGCTTCGCCTATGACGTGCAACGTCGGTACTTCTCCGAGATGAGAAGCTACCTTCGCGGGTTGGGAGTGCGCATCCCGCTCACCGCGGTCACTCGCAGTGACGACATCCCCGACCTGAAGTCCGTCGCCGACGAGCTGGACTTCATCGGCAACAATTTCTACTGGGATCATCCCTTCTGGAAGGCCGGGAACGACTGGCAGCCGCCCTTCTACTTCCTCAGTCACAACCCTCTCAGCGAACCCGGGAACAACGCCTTCGCCCCGTCCGTGATGCTGTCCAAGGTGCGCAACATTCCCCTGGTCGTCCGAGAATGGGAGTACTGCTGGCCGAATCGCTATCGCGCCGCCGGCATGCTGGAGGCAGTCGCCTACGCCTGCCTCCAGGACGTTAACGCGATGATCCTGTTTACCCTTGGAACCCACGAGGACGCCAACAAACTGGAGTTCTTCGACTGTCACCTCGATCCCGTCCGATGGGGACTAACCGGTGTGGCCGCCAAGGCATTCATCCAGCGCGACATCAGCCCCGCAGACTTCCAGGTGGACGTCGCCTACACGCAAACGGATGCATTCACCTACTCAGACTATGCCTCGGAAGTATACCGGCTCGGCTTCGTCTCTCGCGTTCAGAATGCTTTGTTTGATGCGGCGGGCAGGATCACCGGCGGTGATGGAGGAGAGGCGCCCACCCTTCGGATTGCTTCCGGTCGAAGCGCCACGGGCCGGTATGACGGCGCTAAGAACCTCATCCGCTGTAACGACCAGAGCGTCGACCTCTACGACCGGGCTCGCAAGCCCACCAGCGAAGCGTTGGAGGCCTACGGCATTCTCGCCTTCCCCGGTCAGAGCGTCTCCACTCGCACCTTCGCATTCGATGGCGTCTTCCTCACCGTTGGGCGCAAGGAACTATCGACACAGATTCCCTTCGCCGTGGAAGTGCTGAGCGATCAGAAACTCAACCCCATCGGCGTGACCCCCGACGGACGCCACGCCTTTGGCTTCTTTGATCCGGCACGAAAAAATTTCGTCTTCAGTCGACTCGCGGAGGGCGACGCCGTACGCGTCGCACTCGATGCCATCGGGTTCCTCCACGGGAAGAAGATTTCCCGGCAGACGATTGATAGCGGAGAGCTGATGTCTGACAACGGACAGATTCGCCGCAACACGAAGACCGGACGGATGGCGATCTCCACCCCTCGATTCTGTGCTCTGGCGGGAATGCTGAAAGGCGCGAGGGAGGTACAAGTGGGCACGGTCAACATCACTCCCTCATCTGAGGTGGGTGTGATTGTTGTTAGCAGTCTCGACCTCAAACCTCTGGACGAATCCCGTCGCATCCACGTGAAGTGCGTCAGCAACGCCGCCAACACCGGTCAGAAGGATGTCTTTCAAGGGTGGTATGGCCGTTATCAGTTGGAGACCACCGGCAGCCTGCCCATCCAGACCTTTGGAAGCATCTCCACCCAGCCCACCCGCATTGACCTCGGCAACGGACGCGGCATCGAGGTCTACCAGGAAAACGGCACCTGGGAGCTGCTGATGGAATTCGACAAGAGCTACTTCTTTACCGATACCCCTGGCGCGCCTGTCAAGATCCTCGGCATATCCCCCACCGCCCGCGTCATTTCCTACGGCTACGACGAATCTCGCCAAGTTTTCACCTACGGCACTCAACTCACCTACCCCGCCAACACCGCGCTGGTAAGTGTGGAGTGAGGAAGCCACGCGTTGGCGGAGTTCCTCTCGTATGTCCGAGGAGGAGTATCACAAGAGCGCTGTCATTGGAGACCACTGCGGTATCGTGCAGTGGCCTGGAGAGTACGGGTTGAGCAACTTGCGCGGAACCACTATCCGGCTGCGCTTCCACCTGACTCATGCGCGGCTGTTCACCTTCGAGGCGAGAGAATGAACCCGCGTTGTGCAGCCCGTGCATTCGCCCATTCACCCATTCGCCCATTCGCCCATTCGCCCATTCGCCCATTCGCTAATTCGCCCATTCGCTAATTCGCC
>MNXM01000034.1 GCA_001872605.1 Armatimonadetes bacterium CG2_30_59_28
TGTCCTTTCTTGGCGCTCGGTAGTCAGTTGTGTGAGCTACCGGACGCTGAAGCGATCCGGCGTCTAATGTCGAAGAATTTACGAAAGGATGCACAAGAAGGCACTTTCGTGTGGCGGTCATCATAATCTCCTCACCTCTTTGCCCCAGATGCCATGACAGTTACACAGGGGGTGCCCTTCCAGTAGGATTCCTCTCAAAGCTGCCGACGATTCGCCTGGCAAGTTCACTTCACCACCATCTCCACCGGCTTTGCCACCGCGGCGACTTTGGGCGCGTAGTACTCATAGACGGTGGATTTGGGGGTCTTGGCTTTGAGCGGGTACTTGGCTTTCAGCCGATAGTCGAAGGTAACCGGTTTACCGGGCTCGACGCGGTCCAGGTAGAGAATGGCCTGTCGTCCGGTCAGCTCGAACTTCGTCAGCGCTTTGGAGCCGACGAGTTCGGCGAGGTCTCCGGTCTGCACGTCAAACCCCGGAGGGATGCCGAGGTCCACGACCACCATGTTCGCCGCGCCGCGCTGATTATTGGCGATCCGCACGTTGCAGGTGACGAAGTCGTTGACGGCCAACTCGGTGCGGTCGTAGTTCACGTCGATGGACAGAAGCTCATCCGCCGGACCGGTCTTCGTCCACGGCGTGTAGTACCGCGCGCTGATTTGGTACAAAGCCCCGCCCTCACCGGAGAACTGAATGGCGACCTCGTTCTTCCCTTCCTGCACGAGAGGCTTCAGGTCTATCTGCCGCATGACATCGCTGTCTTCAGGGGTGATGGCGAACGATTCCGACTTCTTGCCGTTGAGGGACACGGTCACTTCCGCATTGGTTTCACCCGTCGCTTTGTCGGTGGCCAGGGTCAGGGCCTTCATGGACCAAACCGTCGCCTGGGTGGTCTGCCACGTGCCGAAGGCGTCCTTGTTCTGCACGAGGTAGGTCAGCGCCTTGTTCACGAGACCCGGATACCGACCCGACTTGAGGAGAGCGTACACCGCGAGTCCGGTGGTTTCGAGGTCCGCGGTTTCTCCCTTGCCGTTGGTCATGGTGGGAGCGGAGGAGGTCCAGTAGACCACCTTGTCTTTTTCAACCTTCAGCGACACCAGCTTCTCCAGCGCCTTCAGCGTGCGATCACCCTTGCGGTCGCAGGCCACCATCAGGTTGGCGTTGACCGCGGCAACATAGGCATCGTTCACCGAATCAATCTTGGGCGCGACATAGTTGACCGCCTTCTCGACCTCCGGCCCCTTGTATCCCGAATCGGCCAGCGCCCAGGCGATGTAAGCGCTGGTGCGCAGGACGTCGGTCTGCCGGTTGATGATTCCCTCGGCGATGCCGCCCTGATCCTGCTCCCACGAGCCGTCGGCTTTCTGCTGCTTCGCCAGCCATTGCTGGGTACGGGTAATCACTGCAGGATCCACTTCATGCACCTTCGCCATGTCCGAGAACTCCATCAGCCCGTAGGCGGTCAGCACCTTATGCGCCGGCGCGTCACCGAACCAGGAGAAGCCGCCGCCCTGCACCTCGAAGGTAACGAGCCGCTGGTAGCCGAGGTTGATGTACTGCTCGGCCTTCATCTGGATTTCGGGATTGATCTTCTTGGTGCGCTTCATGTAATCGGTGACGAGGACGTTGGGATAGGTCATGGATGAGGTCTGCTCAAAACATCCGCTGGGCATGCGGAGCATCTTGTCCAGCCCTTCCACCACTTGGCTGAAGGTGCCCGGATATATCTTCACGAAAATGGTGCTTGCCTCGTCGATGGCATTCGCCGGAATGCTGATTGTCTGCGCGACGTTCCCTTCCAGCCGGTCGTTGATGGTACTCCACTGCTCTTCGCCGTCGGGCATGACCTCGATCTGCCGCTGGATGGCATCCGACATGTCGGAGCCAAACGCCTTGACCAACAGTTTGTGGTTGCCGATCTTCTTCACCGTGATGGGGAAGTAAACCACGCCCACTTTCTCCGGGTCCATGTCCACCTTCTGCTCCAGAGCGTCCGAGGTGTCGAACCAGTCTTCTTTCTGGAGGGCCAGCCGGACCGTTTGCTTCTTCGGCAGGTAGTTGTAGACGGCAACGGGAATGTGGACGCTGTCGTTCTGAGTGAGGCTGACCGGCAGGTCGATGTCGATGAAGAAGTCTTGGAAGACGCGCAGAGGTGCAGTCGTGCTACCCAGAGCACCGAGAGCGGAGGAAGCCATCGTAGTCAGACGCCAGGTGGTGATGGAGTCGGCCATGGTCACGTCGATGCTGGCGTTGCCGCGGTCATCGGTGATGACGGCGGGGTTGAAGTAGAGAGTCTCCGGGAAATACTGGCGGATGCGCGCGGGTTCCTCACCGTCCTTCTTACCCGGGGGCGCGGCAGTTGGCTGCGTGGCATCCGCGGCTTTCTCCATCACCGCTGCGCCATTCATGGCCATTGGCACGGCCTCAAAAAAGTCCCTACCAAGCCTTCTGCGGAGGTCCATTTTGCGAGGGTCTGCAGTCACCCATTCATCTCCCTTCTCCCCCCGCTGCCGGTAGAGGAAGACGGTGATGTCATCTTGCGTGTCGGGTTTGCCGTCGAGACCGTAGCTGCGCAGGCTGAAGCCCTGCTTCAAATCTCGCCTGCCGAAGGCCGTCAGTGTGTAGGGATTCCCCAATGGGTCGCGGGTGTCATCAGGCTTCAGGAATCCCTTGTCCGCCAGTTCCCGGAGGGCGACCTCGGAGTCGGGGTAGCGGCCGAAGTTCTTCTTCGCGTACTCACTGAGGGCCTGCCCAATCTTCTGCGCGGCGGCCTGCACCGCCTCGTTCCACGCCTCCGCGGCCTTCTCTGCTTTTTCCTGATAGGAGTTCACGTCCAGTCCGTAGCTGACTTCCGCGGACGCGGCGGCAAAGAGGACTCGCGCCACCTGCTGGCGTGATTCGTCGAGCTGCGCACTCGCGCGCGGCGGCAGGGGTTTCCCGCGGACGAGAGGTTTCACGATGTCGCCCGGGTCGAAACCGTGGACCTCGTATTTCGGTTCCAACAGTTCCTTCTCCAGCATGAAGTAGACCTTCTCCATGCCCGGCTGCATTTCCTGCAGGCCGTATACGGCTTCGTCAATGATGTTGATGCCGAGGGCAGCGAGGATCGGATGCCCGACCGTGTCGCTGACGCTGAACTCAATCTTCGCCTTGTCCTGCGGGAGGTAGACTTTCCGGTCAGCCTTCACCGAAATGCTGAGGTCGTTGGCCGGATTGACATAGACGATGCGGCGATCCCGCACGATCTGTCCGTCCTTCGTGATGCAGTAGGCCTGAACAATGAGCGTGCCGCTCACCTCTTCATCGAGGGGCAGCGATGCGTGGGCGCGTCCGTCGGCGAGGTTCACAGTCTGCGTGAGTATGGTCTGGCGGTCGCGGATGACGTCGAGGTACACCGTCCCCCGCTTGTCCGGGGAAAAGACATCGAGGTCCATCGTTTCGCCGGTCTTGTAGATGGCCTTGCTGACACGCAGTAACACCGCCTCTTTGGAGGTGTTGACGCCGAACTCCTGGAGAACCGACGCGGACTGTCCTTTCGCATCGGTCGCAGTGACCCGGAACTTGAGGCTCAATTCTTGCGGTTTAAGGAGGACCTCGCTGATGCCTCTCGGGTTGGAGTGGTGCTCCCACTTGCCGCCGCTCCCCTCAACGACCAGCGAAGTGGCCGCGGGGCTGCCATCGGGGTAGCTGGTGAGAACATAGAAGCGGTTCTCCAGTCCGGGAACAATCTCGCTGCCCTCGGGGATGACGGAGATTTCGATGGGTTCTTTGGCAATGGGGAGGGTGTTTGTCGCCTTCTCCTCATGCTCGGCTTTGTCGGTGACCACTGTGTCAATTTTCACCAGTGCCTTCCCCTGTTCCGGAGGAGTACCGGCGAAGCTATTGGGGAGGTCAACGTCGAACGAGTAGGTTCCCTTGTCGTCGGTCGTTCCTTTCACCTCCGCGAACTGGTTGAAACCGACGTCGAACGACGACAGCCGAACGGTAACCTTGCCACTCGACACGGGCTTCCCGAAGAAGTAGTCCGCCTGCACAGTTCCGTGCAGCTTCTCGCCTGGGAGATAGTAGTTCCGGTCCGTCTTCAGCGCGGCCTTGAACTTGGGAAGGACGTAGCGCTCCACCGTCACCTTCTTCTCGGTGATGGAATCGTCCAGCGCGGCGCGCAGGGTGAACCGTCCCATGTTCACCTCGCTCGCCAGCGTGAAGTCCACCGACCCGATGCCAAACTTCGATGTGGTGACGCTCCTCTTCATCACCTTGTTGCCCTTGGCATCCTCAACCTCGAGGAGAAGGGGTTTCCCGGCGGCGGCATTCAGGTCGGGCTTCTCCAGCGCCAGCGCGCGCAGGTGGATGGTTTGGCCGGGCTGGTACAGCGGCTTGTCGGTGGTCAGCAGTATCTGCGTGGCCGAATCCAGCCACACCGTTCGGCTGATGGAATCCGTCCCCAGCGCGTAGGCCGATACGCGGACGGTGAGGTCGTAGTTGCCCTTCGGCCACTTGGGCGCGGCAAAGGAAGCGTCGATGGTTCCCTGGGCGTTGGTGAATCCGGTGAACAGCGTCTGTTCATCCATGGCTTCCTTGTCCTCACGGTCCGCGAGGAGGATGCGCACTCGTGCATCCTTTGCTGGTTTCCCGGATTGATGGTCAGAGGCGATCACGCGAAGTGAAGCCTTGCTGCCGGACAACCATTGCGTCTGTCCGAGGACGCGGGTTTCGAGGGGTGTGGGTATCAGGGGGTTGGCTGACAGAGGGCGCGCAGTCCCCAGAAGAAATGGGAGCAGAGCCGCAACGAATACGGCTATCAGGTTGTTCCGTGGGCTCGATGGTGTCTCGCCCGACCCTTCCTTGCATTGATACATGGCAATACCTCTCCAATTCATTACGGTGGTGCCCCTTTTGACGAACACACTGCCGCCAATTGTTCCCGGGAGTCGCCGGGACATGCGCGCAGACTTGACTCACGCCGAACACGTTCGCCCGTGTCATCCCTTACACTTTCCCTGCGACAATGCCCCGTTCCCCACCCGGAGGAGTTCCCTGGGTTTGTGGAGTTGCAGGGGGGCCACCCCGGTCAAGACAACGCTTCCATCCGGCTGGACCACCACTTCCCCCGTCGGCACAGACTCCAAGTCCTTTAGAGTGTACCGGTCCGTGAGAAAGTGCGCGGTCTTGTTGGCCGATCCCATCAGACCGTGGGCCACTCTGCGGGTGGAATTGTAGCGGCCCGCCAAAACCACGTCCACCTGCGCAAGCAGGACGTCTCGCTCCGGCTGCTCCTGAATTTCCTCCCACGTCCAGCCCGTGAAAAGAACCACTGACAGACCGGTGTTCCGCCTGATCCCGGTCAGCAAGTCTACGAGCCCCTCGCTCTGTTCCAGCGGCTCGCCTCCGCTGAGGGTGATGCCCTCAATCTCCCCCGCGTCCGCGAGAATTTCCTCGGTCAATTCCTCAACCGACAGGATGAGCCGCGGCGAGTGCGAGTGGGTGTCCGGGTTGAAGCAACCGGGGCAACCCAGCGAACAACCTTGAAACCAAATTGCTGTTCGCACACCCGGCCCGTTTGCCCGGCTGCGTCGCAAAATTGCGTGAAGGTTCAAATGTGCCACTCGCCACTCAAAAATCGCGTCCGCCTCGCTCTGCTCGGCGGCACAAGGGGTAAAGGCGTAAAGGGGCAAGGTGTAATTCTTCAGAGAGTCCTGGCAAGCCGAAACCCGAGGTCGTCGTTGCGGCAGCCCGGATTGAGGCG
>MNXM01000131.1 GCA_001872605.1 Armatimonadetes bacterium CG2_30_59_28
GGGAAACCTACGCGAGTGAAAGGGGACAGTAACAACCCCCATCCGGTCTTCGACCACCTTCCCCCGTTATCGAACCGAAACGGTTCGCACAGGGGAAGGAACCCCCCGAACTCGCTTCGGGGGGATTCCAATCCACAGTCTTCGGAGCTAAGTGCATAAGCAAATCAGGATTTTTCTGATAGACGTATTGCTTACACTCATGTAAGCTTAATGCACTTGCGCCCGCAGAACGTTTTTAGGGGGGCTTCTCCCGCACCGTGATTCGGAAACGAACGATGAGCCACTGCATACAAAACCGGAACCTCCCGACCATTTTGCACTATGGCGGCACCCTATCGCGAAATAGCGGGAGTATAGCGCCGGGCTGCTGCGCCATTGTGGCCCACCTCTGGAGCATTTCGAGGCACCGCGGATGTATATCGCGGAATCGCGGCGTCATAGTGAGTGGCCGCGACTTCGCGGGCGTCACTACGGCGCGGACGGTCGGAGCGCAAGGCGAGACGAAGGCGAACATACGCTGATGGCGAAACTAAAGCTCCAGTTGGAATCGGAGGGCTTCGAGGACGGCCTCGCGCAGGGCTGCGTCACCCAACTCTCCCAGTTGCCGTTCCAGTCGCTTCTTGTCGAGAGTGCGAACCTGGTAGCACAACGCGATTCCTTCACGGTTAGTTCGGCGACCCCTGCGGGCAGGAAAACTTCATTGGGGTAGATGACGCGGCTGGGCGACTTGCGGGCAGTAAGCGGGACAACATTGACCACCGGGAGAATCTGGTTGAGACGCTCTCTGCTGACGACCAGCACCGGCCGACGGCCCGCTTGTTCCGAGCCTTGGATCGGGTCGAGGGATGCGAGAAAAACATGCCACTGGTATCTCACTGTTCCGGATCCCACCACTCGCCGTCGGACACCGCAAACGCCTGCATAGCGTCTCGCAGGTCGGTCAGAAAGAGAGGGTCCGTTGCAGCCTGTTCCATGAGCAGGAGTCTCTCCGACTCTGTCTCAGAGCCGAGGGTCCGGCGGAGGAAGGGCTCAACCAGCCTGAACTCAGCGAGGGGCAGCAGGATTCCAACGGGATTGCCCTCCGTGTCCGAGATGAACTGGCGCTTCAATGCTGTAGTAGGCATGGCATTCCTCCGGCCTGGTGGAGTCGTCGCTCCGCCAGCACTCACGTGGATATGATAGCAGAGAGAGCGGATAGGAACAACAGACAAAGATGGGATAGGGGGACGGATGTCCGGAGAAAGGTTGCGACGAGGATACCTATCCCCGTCGATCAGTGTTGGTTGGGGATATGCATCCCCAACCGGCCTTTCTGCCGGAGATTACTCCGGGAGTGGTGTGGGAACGGATGTCCCGGGAAAGGTTGCGACGGGGATACATATCCCCGACGAGCCTTTGTAGGAGTCGAATCCTTTCGACGATACAGACAAACGGGCATTCGAGATGAGGAGGGCAGGAAAGATGGCCAGCAAGGCAGGCAAAGACAAGGTGCCCGTCTCTGTAACGGAGGCAGCAGTGAGCAAGTCGGAGATCAAGGAGAGTGAACCAAGATATCGCTTCATGATTGAGAGCCTGAAGGACTACGCGATCATCATGCTGGACCCGACGGGGCACGTCCTCACATGGAACCTCGGCGTCGAGAATATCAAGGGTTACACAGCAAAGGAGGTGATCGGCAAGCACTTCTCCATCTTCTACACCCCCGAAGACATAGAACGCGGCAAGTGCGACACGGAGCTGAGAGTCGCAGCCGACAAGGGCGTGTTCGAGAATGAAAGTTGGCGAGTTCGCAAGGATGGCTCCCGCTTCTGGGCCAATGTCGTTATTACGGCAATGCGCGATGAGAACGGCGAGGTGCGCGGCTACTCGAAGCTCACGCGCGACATCACCGAGCGCAAGCGGGCCGAGGAGACGCTAACTGCTTCAGAGACTCGGTATCGGCGGCTCTTCGAGTCGGCGAAAGATGGTATTCTGATCCTCGATGCCGAGACGGGAACGATCGTTGATGTCAATCCATTCCTGATCGAGCTGCTGGGTTTCTCGCACGAACAGTTCCTTGGGAAACAGGTGTGGGAGCTGGGTTTCCTCAAGGATATCATTGCCAAGCAGGACAACTTCCTGGAATTGCAGCGGCAGGGCTACGTCCGTTATGAGGACATGCCCTTGGAAACTGCCGAGGGTCGGCGGATTGATGTGGAGTTCGTCAGCAACGTCTATCTCGTGGCCGACAGACCGGTGATTACGTGCAACATTCGCGACATCACCGAGCGTAAGCTGGCGGAGGACGAAATCCGCACACTCAACGCCGAACTGGAGCAACGCGTCATCCAGCGGACGGCGCAGTTCGAAGCCTCCAACAAGGAGCTGGAGGCGTTCGCCTACTCCGTCTCGCACGACCTGCGCGCCCCGCTGCGCGCCGTTGACGGCTTTTCACGCATCCTCCTCGAAGAGTATACCGACAAGCTGGACGCCGAAGGCATCCGCCTGCTGAACGTCGTATGCACCAACGCGAAAAAGATGGATCAACTTATCACCGATCTGCTGACGCTGTCGCGGGTGACGCGCAGTGCGATGCAGTCCTCCCCGATTGATATGACCGTGATGGTTTAGTCCGTCTTCAGCGATGTCGCCTCGCCGGAGATTCAGGAGCGTTTCGAGTTCTCGGTGACACCCTTGCCCGAGGCGGCGGGCGATCCAACCTTGGTCCGGCAGGCATGGACTAATTTGCTTTCCAACGCCATCAAGTTTACAATGCCCAGAGATGAGCGGCGAATTGAAGTGGGCGGCCGCGCGGAAAACGGGACGAACGTCTATTACGTCAAAGACAGCGGCGTCGGCTTCAATCCCGATTACACTCACAAACTCTTCGGCGCATTCCAGCGTTTGCACAGAACCGAAGAGTTCGAAGGCACAGGCATCGGACTGGCGATTGTGCAGCGCGTCGTTCACCGCCACGGCGGACGCGTGTGGGCCGAAAGCAAGGTGGGAGAGGGCGCGACGTTTTACTTTTCGTTGCCGCTGTAAGCGTTCGGGTCCCCGTTCAGTGTGTGCTTCAGAGGTGTAAGAAGGGGGATAAGGGGATGAGGGAGATAGGGAGATGATAATTCAGGCTGAATTTCAGACAGAACATCCCCTTATCTCCACATCTCCTTTGCTTACACTGTTTGAACGGTTACGTTACCAGAAAAAGGAGCAATGCAGGCAAGGTCACGGCTGCCGGTAAATCTCATGGGTGCCGATGTTCCGAAATACGTACACGATTTCCTCGGTGGCAGGATCACGTTCGATGTGGAAAGTAAATACGTATTGCCGAGAGATGTGTCCCTCCCACACGGTGGGATGTCCCATCATTTTGCGTATGCGGAGTGATGGATGGAAGGGAGGGCTTTCGGCGCCTTGCTGGAAAAGCCGGAAAGCGCGACGCGCTTTTCGCTTTGCTGTGGGGGATAGTCGGGAATAGGCTTCCCAGAAAGGCGCCGTAGGGCGGTATTTCATGATTGATCGAGAAAGCTCAACATATCATCCATCGTGTCAAAGGTCTGCACCCGCTCTTCAGCGATGGCCCGATCTGCGGCGAGTTCTTGGGCCTGCCATTCGGGACGCCAGAAATAGGACTGCTCGGCGGCGACCCGAAGAGCCTCAAGGACAACGACTTGCGCAGACATACCGTTCCTGGCCCCAGCCAGCTTTCGCAGGGCTTTCTCTACGGACGGTTGCTGCTCCGGTGGGACGTGTACTACAAGGCGAGGGCGCTGCCGGTCGCGGCTGTCCAGGACAACGGCTTGAGAGGCAGAGGTTGAGTTATTCGAGGTTGGCATCGTCGAGTGATCCTTTATTGAAGGTTCTGCTCAATCTTATAGCACATTGAATGCCAAACCGCAAATCAGAAGAAGGAGTCTGACCATGAATATGCCGAATGAAGTCGAAATACTGCTCGTCGAGGACAACCCGAACGACGCAGAACTGGCGTTGCGCGCGTTGCAGAAGAACAACCTCGCCAACCATCTCTACCATGTGGGCGATGGAGAAGAGGCGCTGGATTTCATCTTTGCGCGCGGCGCGTTCAGCGAGAGGAAGGTTGAGAACGGACCGAAGGTGATCATTCTCGATTTGAAACTGCCGAAGGTGGACGGGCTGGAAGTCTTGCGGGCGTTGAAGAGCGATTCGCGCACCAGGATCATCCCGGTGGTCGTGCTCACCTCCTCGAAAGAAGAAAGCGACATCGTCGAGAGTTATGAGTTGGGCGTGAACAGCTACATCGTCAAGCCGGTGGATTTTGACAAGTTCGTGGTCGCCGTCAGAGACCTGGGGATGTACTGGGTGCTGCTCAATCAACCGCCGAAGCGGTAGACGGAACTGTGGGTGGAGACACACCCAATTCTTCAGAATTGGGTTCCTGACACGGAGGGCTACAAGGGGGGAAACACCTCGGGCATCTGAGACACACCCCGTGATTCATCATGGGGTTCCTGACACGGAGGGCTACAGGGGCATTTGAGACACACCCCATGATTCATCATGGGGTTCCTGACACAGAGGGCTACAGGGGCATCTGAGACACACCCCAAGATTCATCATGGGGTTCCTGACACGGAGGGCTACAGGGGGAACGGCGCTTTCTCTTTCTCAGGCTCTCGCGAGGAATGAGCAGTGTAGCCATCTGTGTGAGCGACCGCTGGCTGAAGCGCAGCGGTGTCTGGGAAGCGACCGCTGGCTGAAGCGCAGCGGTGTCAGAATGAGGCATTGACATGCAACATCCTTTCTCGGATCTTCATTTCGCCTATCAACTCAACTGCACTTCCACTGCGGCTTTCGCACACGTTACCGCAAGCCGCTGTTCGTGCAACAGGAAGTGAAATCCACGATGGTGGGGCTGCTACAGAATGTCTGCGAGGGGAACGGCTATCATCCCCTCGAATATGAGGTTGAGCCTGTCTTCCTGCGTGCATTGCTCAGCCTACGCCCGGAGCACACACCGAGCGAGGTGGCTCAGCGCATCAAGGGCGTCTTGTCCCGAAGGCTGAAGCAGGAGCATCCCGACGCTTTCCCCACTGTCACCGACGGGAAGGTTTGGGGAGACGGCTACTTCTGTCGGAGTGTTGGGAAGGCGAGGAAGGACGTCGTGGAAGGCTACATCACGGAACAAGCAGAACATCACGGCTACACGGCTGAGACGTTGCGACAGATGCGCTATCGCTTTGAAACCCCTGCCCCGACGCAGCCCATTGATATCTGCTATCATATCGTCTGGGAAACTCAGCATCATGCGCCCCTGTTCAGCCCGGAGGTCACTGACCGGCTGGTGGAGGTGCTTCGCGAGGAGGCGTCGAAAGACGGGGGAGCTTTGCGGCGAGCCACCTTTCTGCCAGACCATGTGCATCTGTCGGCTCGCACTCTGGCCAAGACATCTCCCAAGGCGCTCGCGGAGAGACTAATGACTGCTGGATGGGAATGGATGACGGAGCATTATGAGGGGTCTCTGAAATTCGAGAATGCGTGGAATGTGTGGGAGTTGTCGGCGTATGTGGGGACGATGGGAGAGGTGACAACGGACCATGTGAGGAATTCCTTGAGGGCCGCGTCGTAGCCACTTGTGTAGCCACTTGTGTCAGGAACCCCACGTTGAAACGTGGGGTGTGAGAGCAAGATAGGGACAAGCGCGTTCCTGTAGCCACCTGTGTCAGGAACCCCACGTTGAAACGTGGGGTGTGAGAGCAAGAAAAAAGCGGGAGCGTTCCTGTAGCCACTTGTGTCAGGAACCCCACGTTGAAACGTGGGGTGTGAGAGCAAAATAGAGGCA
>MNXM01000060.1 GCA_001872605.1 Armatimonadetes bacterium CG2_30_59_28
TGCCTGTGTGAGCTACCGGACGCTGAAGCGATCCGGTGTCCTTTTGTAGGGGAACTTCCAAAGGGTAGCCTCCATCGTGTAGCTGCCTGTGTGAGCTACCGGACGCTGAAGCGATCCGGCGTCCTTTTGTGGGGGAACTTCCAAAACGATGCACTACCTTTGGTCCATGTCAACACAATGGACACCTCCTGATCGATGATTTGTTCCGTCGGGAGAAGACCCCCGCGGAACTTTCAACTTTATACCCATCCGTGCAATCCTCTAAACACACCTTGAATATCTTGCGCGTCACTTGACTTCCTCCACCTTGATCCCGTCGAACCACGCCGCGCCGCGTGACTGGTTGATGCAGGAGACGACCATGTACCCGTTTTGGGGCCCGGTGGCGACCTCGCCCTGCAGATGCTCCCACTCGCCGACCTTCGTTGCCGACAGGCTGCGCCAGCCAAAGCCCGAGAACTGAACGGCCACCGATCTCTCCGCGCTGGCTTTCTTGATCCAAGCGCTGAAGCGGTACTTCGTGTTGGACTTCACCGCTCCGTTGACGCTGTACGCGCGGGTGAAGCCTTCGGGATTGTCACTGGCATCGAGTCGGAGGCAGTATTTGCCTGATGGCGCGTCCGGTTCCAGCCTCATGCTTTCCGGGTCCCACTCGTCGCGCAGTTTGCGGCACATCCACCAGTCGGGACGCATATCACCCGCGCCGTCCATCTCGAAGTCGCCGTTGGAGACGATCGGCATAACTGCGCGGACAAGGTTCCACTTCGCCAGAGAGGTGGTCACTTGCGCGCTCATCTCCGATATCTGGGTGAGTTGGTCCTGTCCCTCAACGGTAACAGGCAATTCGGCCTTCCCTTTCGCAAGAAGCTCAAAGGCTCCGGACACGGACACCTTCAGTGGCGTAGAAGCGGAGACCGTGACCATCCCCTTTACTGGCTTGCTGGTGAGATTCTCGATGAGCAGGTGGTAGCCGCCCGGGTTGCCGCGGAACTCGGCGACCACGGGTTCGGCAACGGACACCATCGAATACGCGGTGAACGTGCCTCCCGGAGTTGCCACTTCTGCGCGGACGTCGTATCGTCCCGGCCGGGTGTTCGCAGGAACCCGAATCGGGAATGTGACTTCCGTCGTTGTTCCTGGCGCAACCGCGCCAACCTTCTGCGAGGCGACCGGCCAACCCTTCGGCGGTCGGAGAGTAGCGACGCCGGTCGAAGCATCGGGATCCAGGTTCGTCAGGGACAGACGGAAGCTGCCCGATTCCCCTCCGGTGACCGTTGGGTCCGCTGACCACTGAACAATCGGCGCGACGCGGTTCACCAGAACGATGCTCGCCATCTCCGCCTTCGGCAGATTGAAACGGTAGACGTTCCCTTCCTGCTTACCATCCACGCGCTTCAACTCTCCCTCCAGCGTAAACGCCCACGCGGCGCGGACGGGGCCGAAATCCGACGTGTTGATGGTCAGTATCGCCGTGTCGTCCAGCGGGGTGTTGATGAGGTTGATGATGGCGGCGCGCTGGCTGCCGTCGCGGAACAGGAACCAGCGGCCGACCATTCCGCGATACGGAGCGTTCTCCGAACCGAACGGATAGCCGCCCGGCTTAGGCTCTGCAATCTCAGCATTGGACTTGCGGATGGTCAGCCCAACCGTGTCACGAAACTCGGAGCGATACAGGAGGCTCTTCACTTTGCGCCGCAGCGCCAGTATTTGCGAACGCCACGGTTCCTTGCCCTGCAATCCCTCAAACAGCGCGCCCACCTGCCAGATGAAACGCTGGCGCTCGTGACCCCCGAAAGCTTCGGAGAGTCCGCCGTTCCAACCGCCATCAATGATCCGCTGCCGCGGGTTGCAGTACATGTAGAACTCCAGACGGTTCACCACGCCGGAGGTCATGTGCAGGTCCACCGCCTGGCCGAGGGCATCCATGTAGGCTTCGCCGGAAGAGACATAGTATGGATTCGTCTTGCGCGCCTCGTTCTTGACCTTGCGCAGCGTGTCCAGTGTGCCCCGCGTCCAGAACCCGTAGGTATCGTAATCCTTGGGCAGTCGCCCGCTGAAGTAGTTCATATTGAACTGGTCGTAGTACATGCCGTCCCCGCCCCATTCATTGTATCGGCGCGTCCAGTCGGCCAGTCGCTCCCGCCATTCCGGCGCGCCGATGTCGGCATCCATCTGAGCGTACCGGTCTTGGACCACTTTCGAGAACGTGCCGTCGTAGTTGCGCGCGGCGATCTTCTCCCACCACGCGTCATCCCGGCGCGGCGCGTCCTTCGGAAGGGACGCCCACGGTGTGATGCCACAGCGAAGATGATGACCATAACCCGGCGACCAGAGATGCCAGTTCATGTAGGGCGTGTAATGAATCCCGCGTCGCCGCAACGCGGACAGCGCCTGGGCAAACTCTTTCGTCGTCCCCCAGCCAATGGCGGGGTACAGATACAGTCCACAGTAGCCGCTGTCCATCCCGTCGAGCATTTGTCGGTTGGCAGCCATCAACTCGATGCCCTGCGCGTTCATGCGATCCATGTCCTCGTAGAGCTGCGCCCAGCCTTTGTAGGGCATGTCGTTGCTGCCCTGGGTGTCCCACGTATCGATCCAGCGAAGCCACTCCGCAGGGTCGGGCTGCTTGAGCGCCTTCGCGGTGTAGGACTTGTAGATGTCTGCGCCTTCATGCCAGTCTCCGCCGTGAAACGCAACGACGCGCGGGGCGCTGGTCCATTTGCCACCGGGTTTTACGTAGATGCGCTGACGGACGGACATTCTGAGGGAGGTGGCCGTGTCGGGAACGGGGCCGAGACCAGTGTCATTCAGGGCGTCGTCGTGAACCCCGATGTAGAGTCCGTCCGTCTTGTCCCAGAGGTCCATCCACCGCATGTGCGGCCCCCATTCCAACCCTCGCAGTCCTTTCGAGGCCGGGTGTGGCCACACTTGTCCCCAGCATCTCGGAAAGAAGAGGAAATCATCGGATGGATCGTCCCCCAACCGCACTCCGGGCAGGATGGGATACTCGATTTCGGCGACTTCCAGGTCCGTGGGATTGTCGATGTCCATCGTCCAGCGGCTTTGACCAGTTGGGTCCAGCAACACGTGCGCGGTGACAACCATCCCGTTCGCCATCCGGTAGGTGAGGTCTAATCGCTTGGAGGAACTGAGTTCGATTAGCTCATATCCTTCCAGCGCACCGGCAGCGTTGGTGACTTCCTGAAGAGGCGCGTCCCCCGGCTTCTTGAGTCCGAGAGCAAACAGCGGCGCAACGGCCCCTGCTCGACTGTGCGCGTGTTCGGTGCGCAGGTGCTTCAGCGATACCAGTCCGCCGGCATTGAATGCAAGCGAAGCAACGGCGTTGGCAAGGGTGATCTGATTGTTGGGCCCGGGGGCATAGGCAACCTTGACGTTCTGAACAAACGGCGGCGCGCCGCCATCGGTCTTCAATCGCACCCGCAACCGAATCCGGTCTCTGCCCGATCCCTCGGTGGTGATGCTTTCGAGTTTGCAGTCCGCAGGCAGAGGACGATAGCTTCTTCCATTGTCCTGCGAATACTCCAACGCCAACGCTTTGGCCGCGTCTCCGAGGGGGAACTCGGCAACGAACTCCAGCCACTTCTTCACATCGAGCGGACGCAGATCGCTCGTTTCGGCCCAGCCTTCTTTCGGCCCGATGTTGGGAGACGCTGGCAGTGGTTCAGCAGGTCCCGGCGCGCCGACGGGCAGGAAGATAATCTGATCGAGTTGGGCGCCAGCGTGATAGGAAATCTGGAAGGTGTGCTCTCCGGCATTCAGTTCGTACAGTCCAGCTTTTACCCAGATCCAGTCTTTGGTGGCGACCATGCTATCGGACACCGTGGCGACGCTCTGGTTGCCGAGCATCTCGCTGTGGTTCCAGCTACCATCGTGCGGATAGCGCCCCCGTTCCCACGCCTGGTATTTACCCGGAGTTTTCACGGTGAAAGCGTAGTCCGCGCCCACAACGTAGTGGACGTAAGCTCCACCGCTGGCGGTCGGGTCGATGCCCAACTCGCCGCGGCCATCGGTCTGCAGCGACGTCGCGCACTCGGCTTCCATCACGATGGGCTTCCCCGGTTCCTGCGCGAACCGGCCGGGGAAGCGTACGCGTCTTCCTTCCACCACCACGCCCTCGCTTCTCACGAAACTGGCGGGCAGTTCCAGTCGATCCGGCGCAGGGGCGGCGTCAAGCTGTTTTGCAGCCACTCGCGTCACTGCCACACCGGCGAGCGCGAAGTCGCTGTCCTTCGGCACCGGGCCGAACCGGAAGTCGCCACCGTTGCAGCGTTTCAGGAACAGGGCCAGTGGGAGCGAAATGGTTTTCGTCTTCCACTCGTTGCTCCCCTTGAGAACGACGTGCCCGCTCTCTAAATCCTCCGCGGTCCGCCACGCACCTACATGCTGGGGAACCAGCTTCACCTTCTGGTCGCGGCTGTCATAGGAGAAGTAGACGCCCCCCGGCTTTCCATCGAAGTATACGAAAGTCAGTTGCACATCCTTCTCGCCGATCCACTTCACCCACTCGTTCCAGTCGCCGACGTGGAAGTACCAGTAGCGACCTCCGCCTCCGCCGTTCTCCTTCGGTGTCGGGACGACCTCCCAGCACGCCCGTCCGGCACGTGTGGTTGGCTGGAGGGTGCCTTCACTGGTGGAAAGCAACTGAAATACTCCGTGGGTTTCTTCCTTCTCAGCAAGTGTGATCCAGCGGCTGTGCTCGGGATCGGGAACCCAATCCGGCGCGGCGCTCAGGGCTGAAACGCAAAGGAACAAGGACACCGAGGCACAAAGCCCCTTCAGGCATCTTCTCCTTGCGCCTTTGCGCCAGAGTCTACCCCGACTTGCTCGGGCCGTCTTTGCGTTGAGAAACTTGCTCTTCAAGTCCATTCACCACCCTGACCGTTAACGATGCTCTTACCCCAAGCAGGACGAATGTCCATTCAGAGATTTCGCTGGGGATACATATCCCCAGCAAACCCGCGCAGCGTTTTTCGCCAAACTCATTCCCCAAGGATTGCTCGGACCGATTCCCTGCGTCTTTGCGGCTTGGCGTGAGGAAATTTGTCAGCGGAGGAAACCTGTAAGCCGAATTCTGTGCACCCCGACGAATCGGGGCCGACGGTCATTTATCTAAGCGACCAACCCGGGAGGTCGGCGGGCCGCGTCATCCCTCCCCTATTTGGTCTTGCTCCCGGCGGGGTTTACCCTCCCGGTGGATTGCTCCACCGGGACGTGCGCTCTTACCGCACGATTTCACCCTTATCCCGACGAGTCGGGACGGTATGTTTCTGTGGCACTTTCCGTCTCCCGAAAAAACGGGATCCCCCGGTTTCCCGGGGCGCCGCGCCCTCTGGAGTTCGGACTTTCCTATCCGATATTGCATCGGATCGACCGTCCGGTTCCCTCCACTGACCATGCCAAGTGTAGAGACCGAAGCTGGGTTCTGTCAATTGCGAGGAAAGTCGTGGGTACAAGTCAGACTTGTGATTGTGTCTGTTCGCTCAGCTCAAGTGCTATTCGGAGAAGTCCCATCGAACTCACTTTCGGGTGCTAGTGCGTCCTTTCGCAAGTTTGCCAACAGAAGGACACCGGATCGCTTCAGCGTCCGGTAGCTCACACAGGCAGCTACACGATGGAGGCTACCCTTTGGAAGTTCCCCCACAGAAGGACACCGGATCGCTTCAGCGTCCGGTAGCTCACACAGGCGGCTACACGTGGAGGCTACCCTTTGGAAGTTCCCCCACAGAAGGACACCGGATCGCTTCAGCGTCCGGTAGCTCACACAGGCGGCTACACGTGGAGGCTACCCTTTGGAAGTTCCCCCACAGAAGGACACCGGATCGCT
>MNXM01000288.1:0-23691 GCA_001872605.1 Armatimonadetes bacterium CG2_30_59_28
CTCAAATTACAAGGGGAATGCCAACCTCGCGCGTTGGCAACCGCTTCCGGCCTGTTGGCAGGCAGACGCATCCCTGGGTCTCGTCCGTTTGGCTCTGTCTTTTTCGTTGCTCCATTTCCACCCGGTCAGGCGGCTTTGAGCAGACTGCGGAGATGCTCCTGCTGGTTCGCGTGGATCCTCCCCATCGCCATCGACTCGGACTCAGAGTCCGCTCGGACTCGCAGAGTCCGCGTCTAACGGGACACGGACGATGCGCCCCCTTTGTGGGGTGATTTTCGCGAAAAAAACTCCCCGACCATCAATCACCTTCATTGATCCACAACCTCGTAGGGTATTCGCTCATCAACACTCCCCGGCAATGCCCTTCACGCTTGAACTCAGCGGATTTCGTAAATAGCTCTTTGCAGAAACCCCTTCACAATTACTGTCCCCTCTTGTATAATGTCAGGCGATGTCTTCAACAAAGGAGGTGCTGTATCTATGATCAAGAGACTCGTCCGTGAAGAAGAGGGACAGACCCTCGTTGAGTATGGTCTTCTGGTCGCGCTGATCGCGTTGGTGGTCATCGCCATCCTGACCCTGCTCGGTACCAAAGTCCGCAACCTGTTTGTGCGGGTGAACACAAGCATCGCCTCCACCACATAGTCAGGATTGCAGTCGCAGTTCATCAAGTTTCCCCGGTTCTATTGAGAGGCGGTGTTTTTTTCATGCACTGCTCAGGATTGGGCTCCGGTGTGGCAGGTTAGACTTGACGAAAGTCGTGGACTGAGATAAAATGTCCACAATCAAGAAGGGAAGGAGGTAAGCGTCAATATGATTAAGAGACTGGTTTGTGAGGAAGAGGGACAGACCCTCGTTGAGTACGGTCTTCTGGTCGCGCTGATCGCGTTGGTGGTCATCGCCATCCTGACCCTACTCGGAACCAAAGTCCGCAACCTGTTCGTGCGGGTGAATACAAGCATCACCTCGACCACATAATTGCAGGCTTGCTGGCATAAGCAACAAGTTTCCCCGGTCTCTGCTGGATGCCGGGGTTTTTTTGTGCTCGTCGCGCGGCTTAGGTGAGTCACATGAGGAGTGCCCCTGTTGCGGTGTGTGTCAGGCGACGGGTGACTCGATGGGGGTGTTGCGGAAAGGGAAGAGATCTCAGATTCGTTGACACTCTATCATGTGAGAGGTCTCTCCCTCCGTGCCTCAGGACGCTTACAATCCCTTTAGACAACTGACGTGAGCAGACCTCTCGCTTATCACGTATCAAAATCTCATGAATAATCCGGGTTAGCAAAGAGAGTGACGCGGTACCCCGTGCCACTCGTCAGCGACCCAGGGGAACCGCGAGACGAGCGCCCGCTTAGAGGGGGGCTGCCCTATCAATAGACTAAACCGGACATTCCCAAACTGCGTTGACGGCGCGGGGCGAAGGCTTGAACCAGTATCCATAATGACTTAACATGATGCATCGGCAGCATGAATGGAAACAGCGAGACCCCTGTGGGAAATCTGGAATCCGACGCAATGAATCCGGAGACGCTGCGCGCGCGCGCTGTGCGCCTCGTGCGCGTGGGTATCTTAATCGCGGCGATCGGGTATCCACTGATCGCGATTGTGAAGGGCAAAGCTTTAGTTGAGATTGCCCAGTTGGACGGGAAACCTCTGCAGATTGAGTTTGCCGGTGGGAGGCTGTTCCTCCTCGACGAAGGTCCCTCCGGCAATGCGAGGCGTATTCTGATGTACCGCCGACCCGGCAGAACCCCGCGCACCCTCTGCCGTGGCGCGGGTATCTCCCGGTTTGCTACCGACGGCAAGTGGGTCTATTTCCTCGAGTTCACGGCAGGCACGCTCAACCGGCTTCGAGTGCGGACGGGCAACGCGGAAACACTCGTGTCCGGTCTCGTTAACCCCGGAGACATTATCCTTGACAGACGGCGCGTCGCCTGGACGGAAACCCACGACCATTCGGTGACTGGTATACACACTGTGCCTGCATTGATGCCGCTGACGACGTTGCGGGTCATGGAGAGGAAGTCCAGACCCGTCCAGCCGAGAGTTCTCGCCGCGTTCGAGACGGACTCGCGTCAGTTCAACGGTGAGCTGGCAGCACTGGACAATCGGCGCATCGCGTGGTTGACCATACCGATGGTCGCGCCCACGCTGAGCCGCGGGAATCTCTACACGCGTGCGCTCAAGGGAGGCGAGTTACGGACTGTATCAAAGGACTCCGGGCTTCAGAGCGCGGCTGCGCGCGGAACGCGAGTCTATTGGTCCGCAGTGTGTGACGAGGCGGCAAACCCCGCCAGTTTTGCTACGGTGTATTGCACAGATACCAGAAAGGGCAGTCCCAGTATTTTCGCCGACTGGTTGCCCCCCGCGGGGAAGCTCTTCTCCGTTGGACGTCGCATTTATTATGTCAGTCCCACAGCGGCCTTTCGCCTGCTGGGGGATCGACGCGTCACGCAGGTTGCAGAGATGAAGGGCGGAGTCGGCGGGCTTGCCTGCCTGACCCCTCACAACATCTATTGCGTCGAGCAGTACGGCGATCCCCAGGGACCGAAGTATCGCGCCATGCGTTATCCGGTGAGCGGGTTTGCCTGGGTCCGCAATGCGGTCGGAAGGTTATAGCATCGGGACCGATGAAAAGAAATGTGTCTGCAAGACTCGTCGTCGGAGCAATCCTGCTGGCGCTGCTCGTCGTCCAGGCGGTTTACTACAGAAAACTCCTCTGGAAGCCGAAGCTCAGTGATGTGGCGCTGGAAGAAGGGGCCGCGGGTGCCATGCCCGCGATGCCGCCTCCCCCGCCTGTGGGGAGTGCCGATGCGCGAGTCATCACTTTTGCAGGAGACGGCACCCCGGGCTGTCGAGACGGGAGCGCCGGCACGGCCCGCTTCGATGGACCTTCCGGGCTTGCCGTTGACACAACTGGAAATCTGTACGTATCAGACAGCAGGAACCACCGCATTCGCATAGTGACACAGGAAGGCAAAGTGTCCACCTTTGCGGGTGGTGGACCGATGGAAAGACTTACTGGTTCCCTGAGGGACGGCGCGTCCCGGGATGCGCGGTTCTCCTGCCCGGCGGGGCTCGCCTTTGACGGCAAAGGCAATCTGTACGTAGCGGATACAGGGAATAGCGCGATCCGGAAGGTCGACCCGAAAGGGAACGTCAGCACCGTCTTCGCTCCCCCTGATGCCAAAAGCGGCAAGGGATTGGAGACGCTCGCGCCGCAACTTCTGCTGCCGGGTGATGTGGCATTTGACGACACGCTCGGGATTGCGGTGGCGGACACGGCGAATCATCGCGTGGTATCCATCGACGGGAAGGGTGGGATGGATACGCTGGCAGGCAGTGACCCGTCACAGAACCCACCCGAGATGGATTCTCCACTGGCGATGTGCATCGGCGCCAACGGGATGTTGTATGTCGTGGGTGCGGGCAACCTCGGCGTCCGACTCGTTTCCGCTCTCGGGACTCCAATATCCCTCCCCACGCCGCGAGTAAAACCGGGAGAAATAATTGCTCCTGTTGCTCAGGTAGATCCCGAAGCTCACCCCGCGCCAAAAGGGATTCGGCTGGTGAACCCCGCCGGCGTCACGACAGACCAGAGAGGAAATCTCTTCGTCTCGGATTCGGTGATGCAGTGCGTTTACGCGACCACTCTCAGCGGGATAGCGTTGGAGCTCCTCGCGGGCGCTCACCATGAACATGCCGATATGGCAGGCTACGTGAATGGCAACGGCGCCGAAGCCAGGTTCAACCGCCCGGGCGCGCTGGTGTGCGGACCCGGACGGAAGCTCTACGTCGCCGACTTCGGGAACAACTGCGTTCGAATGATTGAGTATTAGAGAGTGGAGATCCCGATGCCTGGAAGAGTGTGAAAACGTAACCGTTCAGAGGGGAGGAACAAAGTCCCCAGTGTCATACGAACGGCGTTGTTCGCGCTGGCGGATCAAACTGTTACCGAAGAGCGGGAAATGGGAGGTTGTCGTTGCAGATCGTGATCGATCATCTCGTCAAAACCTATGAAGGCGGCATCAGGGCGCTCGACGGTGTGCAGATGCAGATCGGCGACGGCGTCTTTGGACTATTGGGTCCCAACGGCTCCGGCAAGACGACGCTGATGAGAATCATCGCTACGCTCCTTGAGCCAACGTCCGGCGCCGTCAGCATTGATGGAAACGACGTCCGTCGGCGACAGTCCGACGTGCGCAAACTGCTGGGCTACCTCCCCCAGGAGTTCGGACTGTACCCGTCATTGACCGCGTGGGAATTCCTAGACTACATGGCGCTCCTCTACAATGTCGAGGACACTCGCCAGCGCGAGAGAATTGTCAACGAGTCTCTGGAGCGCACCAACCTCACGCATCTCCGGGACAGGAAGGTCGGCACATTCTCCGGTGGAATGAAGCAGCGACTCGGCATCGCACAGGCCATTCTTAATTCGCCGAAGCTGCTGATCGTGGATGAGCCAACCTCCGGACTGGACCCGGAAGAGCGAATTCGCATTCGGTCGCTACTGGCTGAGTTGGGGGGAGACCGCGTCATCATTCTCTCCACCCACATCGTGGCCGACATTGAGGCCGTCGCCGATAGCATTGGTGTGCTGCACCTCGGCAAAGTGAAGTTCCAGGGCACGCACGAGGAGTTGCTGCGATCCATCGCCGGAAAGACGTGGCAGATTGAAGTCGAGCGTGAAGAGCTGCGTCAAATCAAGGAGAAACTACAGATTACCGGTGTTTTCCGTTCCATCGGCGGGGTGGAAATCAGAGTTGTCGCGGCGAGCTCCGAGCTCGGTGGTTCTTTGCCGCACATCCGGGCGCGGCAGGTGGAACCGACGCTGGAAGACGCATACATCCATCTGATGGGAGGGTCCGCGGTTGGCTGATCGCGACAGAGCCGTACCAGGGGACGTTCCGGGGAAGCCTCACTCACCGCGAACTCAAAGTTCGACTCTGGACTTCGTTCCCGCGGGAGGGGCCGTGTGGGGGATTGCCCGCCACGAGTTCTCCATGGGCTCGCGGTCGCCGGTGTTCTGGGCCGCGCTCGCCGTGTGTGGCACCCTGGTATTTCGGGAGTGCCTCCCCGACGGCACCACAGCGTCCCTTGCGGCGTACCGTATCGACAAATGGTCGGCGATGATTCTCAGTTTTATTACGCTCTTCTGGATGGCTTCCGTTGCGTCCCGGGACACGTGGATCCATACGGAAGATATCCTCTTCGCCAAGCCGCAGACGACCGAGGTTCTGGTGTTGGGCCGGTTCCTCGGCAACCTGGGGCTCATGCTGGCCATCCTGGTCGACGAGATCATCGTCGGAGCCTTCGCCCACATTGCGTTCGCGGGCACCCCCCCGGTTGTGTTGGCCTACTACCACGCGTTCTGGCGCGGTGCGTTACCGGTGTTTGTGATGGCATCCGTTGGGTACAGTTTCAGCCTCATCTTCGCGACGCCGGTCGCGGGCATGGTGGCTGCTGTGTACTATCTCGCGGTTCTCGGAGGGCGTGACTATATTTCACGGATCTTCAACTTCTCTCTTACGCAGAACGCGCCCATCTTCCTTCCGCTCGCCGTCGCTTTGCTTGCTGTTTCCCTGATTGTCTACAAGCGCGACCGCAGGACGCGTTGCGCGCCGCTGTCTCTTTCGCTGGTGATATTGGCTGGCGCGTTTTTATCGGTTCGCAGCGCGGTTGGCATCGCCGGCACCAGTCACGACGAGCCGATGTTCCGCAACCCCATGCTGGAAGCGATGGGCAGCCAATCGCTGCAACCCGACATGCGGTGCCCGGGGTTCACTTTGCCCAATCAGAAGGGACGGTGGACGGGACTGCGAGATTTCCCCGGGGATATGTTCGTCATCGGGCTTTGGTCGCCCGAAGCGCCTGTATCGGTTCAGGTCCTCGACACGCTGAAGCAGATTGACGAGATGTTTGGGAATCAGGGCGTGCGCAGCATCGGCATCTGCATCGGCGAAGAGCACTCCACTGCGCGCGATTTTGGCAGCGAGAACGGTGACCGTTTTCCCATGCTCACCGACATCGGCGCGCGGGCGTCCATCGACTTGCAGCAAAGCTCTCCCCTGGCAATGGCTTTCGGTGTGGCATACCTGCCCAAGCTGGTCATCACCGACCGACAGAGGATCGTCCGCTTCATCACCAATTCTGTTGCCTCGGAAGCTGTCATCCCCCAAGTGGAAGCCTTGGTGAAAGGCATTCCCGTGCAACCATAGTCACCCCACGGTCCCCAAAATAGTCTGTTCTTCGCACGTTTCGTGAAGGCACACTAAATTTTCATCGTCTCTCGCACTTCTGCGAGGGTTTGCTGAGCAACCGCGCGGGCGCGGTGATTACCGTCTTCGAGAACGTCATCGATATGCTTAGGGCTTTTCTCCAGCTCGGCCCGTTTCTCGCGGAGTGGGGCAAGCGCTTGCAGCATCGCCCCGTGGAGTTTCCCCTTGCACTCAACGCACCCCAGATCGCCGGTGCGACAAGGTGGGTCAATGGCGGCGGTCTCATCGGGGTTGTATACCGTGTGCAGTTTGAACACGGCGCAGACTTCCGGACGTCCGGGATCGCCGCGCCGCAGCTTCTGCGGGTCGGTGAACATGCCGCGGAGTTTCTGCTGGAGGGTCTCCGGGCTTTCCGCAATCTGGATTTCGTTGCCGTGGGACTTACTCATCTTCTGCCCGTCGGTTCCGGGGAGGTCGGGGAATTCCGTCAACTTCTCTTTCGGCTCGACCAGCACCTCGCCGTACGTGTTGTTGAAGCGGCGCACGAGTTCACGGGACATCTCCAAGTGCTGTAACTGATCCTTGCCGACGGGGACAGTGTCCGCCTTGTAGATGGCGATGTCGGCGCATTGCAGCACGGGGTAACCGAGAAGTCCGTAGTTTGGCTCGAAGTTCTTCGCGATCCAGTCTTTGTAGGTGGTGCATCGCTCCAGCCAGCCAACGCCAGACAACATGCCCAGGAGCAGGAACAGCTCAGCGTGTTCCTTTATTTCGGACTGCACGAAGACCACACTTTTTTGCGGATCAATTCCTGCGCTGAGCCAATCAATCACCAACTCGCGAACGTTTGCGCGAATCTCGCCGGTGTCCTGCCATGCCGTGGTAAGAGCGTGCCAGTCGGCGACCTCGAAGAAGCATTCGTAGTCATTTTGCAGTGCAACCCAGTTGCGGAGAGCGCCCTCCAGGTTGCCGAGATGCAGGCGACCCGTTGGCCGCATACCGCTGAGAATTCTGCCCCTATTGTTGCTCATGTTGGCTTTCAATACCTTTCTCGTAGCGTTCTTGAGTGACGGACACGATCTACCCAATGATCGGCGACATCAACGTGTGGAAGATTGCCGAGACGGGTGTCAACAGAACATCGATGATCCCTGTCCAGAGGAGAAGCATCAGCACCATGAAACCGTAAGGCTCCAGTTGCGCCATCGCCCGTCCGATGTTGGGCGGCGAGAACGCAACCACAATCCTCGACCCATCGAGGGGCGGTATCGGTAGCAGGTTGAAGAATGCCAGTGCCAGGTTGATGAGGATGCCGTAGATGGCAAACTGGTAGAACAATTCCACCATGGTGTTGTTGGATGTCCCCAAACTCAGGTGGAGGACCCATAGAAGACCGTACCACACACCCACTTGGAGCATATTGCTTACCGGACCTGCCGCGGCGACGAATGCCATGTCCCGCAGCGGATTGCGCAGATTGCCGAAGTTGACCGGCACCGGCTTGGCCCAACCGAAGATGAACTTCACTGGCGTTATCAGCATCAACACGATAAAAATGGCGCCCATCGGGTCCATGTGAACCATGGGATCGAGGGTCAACCGTCCCTGATCCTTGGCGGTGGTGTCGCCGCACCGGTACGCGACCCAGGCGTGAGCATACTCGTGAATCACCAGCGCCGGGATGATGACCGGAATGACGACAATCAGCTTCTCCAGAATTTCTCTGATATTGAGTTCGCCCATTAGTTTGTGCTCAGTGCAACCTCCATCTGAAGTTCCGCGCTCGTGGCCGTGCCATCCAGCTTCGCTGCCAGGGCAGCTTCGAGCGCACGGCCCATCCGTGGGCCGGGTTCCATTCCTCTCTCGACAAGCATTTTTCCGCTGATATCAGGACTGGCCTCTCGCCATTCGTAAAGAAAAAGATGGAACAGCTCACTCACCGGGCCTTTAGTTGCCTGGGCCGCCCCGAACAGCGCCGTTTCGAGCGGAAACGGGAGCAGCGCCTGCCGAGCCGCGCTCGGCGTCTGGTTCTTCGCAAATCGCTCGAAGAGCGCCGGCAGGTCGATGACGGCAGAAGTGAGAACTGCAGTGGTGTTGCTGCCCAGCTTCAAGTTCTGCGCCAGCGCCTTAACCTGGCCGAGGTCGAGACCTGCCACCAGTGGCAGAAAGTAGAGCATCCAGCGCCTGATTTCTCGATTCGCCTGGACCCGGCGTGACGGTGTGCCAGAGCAGAACTGGTCAAATCGACGCAATTCTTCCTCCACCTTGTGTAACAGAGTTAGGACCTGTTCGTCAAACTGGAGTTTCTCGTGCACGCGGCTGAGGACGTTCAAATGAGACATGCGGTGGATCGCGTGGATGGGGTGTTGCTCTTCGAGCAGGAGGATCAGTTCGTCGCGCATTCTCTCGCGCGTCAGGCGAGAGAACATTTCAATGTCCACTGCTTGTGTGATGAGGTCTTCGGTGTGCTGATCCATCTGAAAGCCGTGCCGCTGCTCCAGTCGCACCGCGCGAACGATGCGCGTGGGGTCTTCCACGAAACTGAGATTGTGGAGTACACGCAGGGTTCTGGCTTCGAGATCGGCGCGCCCCCCAAAGAAATCCCACAGCTCACCGAAACCCGCGGGGTTCAGTTGGATGGCCATTGCATTGATGGTGAAATCTCGCCGATAGAGGTCCTCCTGGATCGAGGAGAACTCCACCTCCGGCAGAGCGGCGGGGAACTGGTAGAATTCCGTACGGGCGGTCGCGAAGTCGACCTTCTGCCCATCGGGAAGCACGACCACTGCCGTCCCGAAGCGTTCGTGCCGAACCAGCCGGCCGGCGCGTCGTCGCGCGAACCCGCTGGCGAGAGTGATCGCATTGTGCTCGGAGCCGCGCCCCATGTCGTTCGAGTTACCAGGACGCTGTAGGGGATCGACCATGATGTCGGTGTCGAGGTTCCGCTCGCCCATCAGGAGATCCCGCACACAGCCACCGACCAGGTAGACTGCGAGACCCAGTTCATCCCCGATCTGTCCCACCTCTCTGAGAAGCGTCAACTCATCGGCGCTCAGCCGCCTCTCAAGGAGAGAGACGATGTCCTCGCGACGAAGCGTAGCCTCGATGCGACGCTGACCGGGCGTAAGCCCCGTGTGTCCGTACAGGGCGTTGAGTAGCCCCGAGCGGGTGACTACGCCTACCAGCCGGGATCGCATCCCCGCGACCGCGCCCTTCTCGACGATGGGAATACGACCCACCTTGGAGCGTACCATCATTTCCTGCAGTTCATGCGCCGTTGTTTCCGGCGACGCGATGGGAATCTCTGAAGTCATTACCGCCTTGACGGGCGCGGCGTGAAGCTCGTGATGCTTTGCTCGGTCAACGTCGCGGCGCGTGACGATCCCCTCGACTTCATGGTGATACGCCACCACCAGTCCACTGTACCCGTATCGCAGCATCACTCGACCGGCCTGTTCCACGCTGGTTTCCGGCCCAACGGTGCGCACCGGATACTCCAATATGTCGCGCGCCGTGTCCTGCGGAGCAACGCGTCGTTCGAGCGCAGAAAGAAGCTCTGTTCTCGCCATCCCCAAGTCGGTGTGCTTGAGCACGGCAGAAGCGGCGCGATGGTGCCCTCCGCCCCCCAGCGTGGCAAGGAGTTCCGCGACGTTGATGGCGTCCACTTTGCTGCGCGCAATCAGGAATACCGAGTTGTTTGTTTGATTCTCATCGCTCCCGGGTTGGCGGTAGTCTGCCTCAATCAGAGCGAAGACCGCGCCCACGTTCTCGATGTCGCACAACTTGTGAACGAGAAGCGCGATTTCGTCAACGTACGCTGTCGTCTCCGCCTGCGCGATGGCGATGGGAATTCCCCGGACTGTCCTGTACTCCGTATTCAGGATCAGCCGGTTCAGCAGGTCTCGTTGTCTTTCGGTCAGTGAATGGTGGGTGTAGTCTGAGACCACATCGAGGTTGGCGCCTTGTTCGAGCAGATAGGCGGCCATCTCGATGTCTTCGACGGTTGTGTGGGAGAAGACCAATCCACCCGTTTCTTCATAGATCCCGAGAGCGAAGAGCGTTGCCTCAAAGGGATTGATCGCGTTGCTGCGTTCCCGCAGGACGTGAAGCAGAAGCGTGGTCGCCGCGCCCAGTTGTCGGGTGATGGCGTATTCCGGAGACAGAGCGTCGTGGTTCGGCGCCGACGAGGGGCTTGGTGGTGAGGGAGGGTGGTGATCATACAGATGGACGGGAACTCCACGCACTACCAGCGGACGGAACCTGCCGAGACGCCCCGCGTGCTGCGTGTCAACGACGATGAGCCGCGACACGGCGTCCAGGTCGATATCGGCGGCATCCCGCAGGTTGAGTGATTCGTCGAAAAGGGTCACAAACTCACGCACGTTGCGATCCATCCCTCCGGAGAAGGCAGCGACGGAGCCGGGGTAGAGCCGACGCGCCGCAACCATTGACGCCAGCGCGTCGAAATCGGCGCCCACATGACTTGTTATCAGTTCCACGGCAGCAAAGACCCCTCGACGAATGTGCGAATATGTCGATCGGAGAATTGGTGAATGAAGATGGAAGTGGAGACGATTATAGCACACGGACGCCGTGCGCGCGGGCATCCATCATGCGGGGGCGCTCAAGTCTCAATGTTGTTTACAACGCTATCTGCGCGCAAGGCGATATTAGCAGACTTTGGGGTGGGTGGTGGTGGGTTTGCGTTCGACAAATTCGGCGACATTTTCGCCGGGTTTTCAGGGGGGTATTTCCACCTTCCTTTGGGGTCGCGGTCGTGGCGAACCATGGCCGCCAATCGTGTGATGATCGTCGCAGGGGTCCTTCCGGTTCGTCGTCGCTGTAGCCTCCTCCGGCGCCGCGGCGGCTTGCTCCGGCGCGCCGGGTGGAGGGTGTGGATTGTTGCTGATTTTTGTTAGACTATCGGCACGTATCTGCGGAACGCCTGTCGGACGTATGAGGGGAAGCGGTGCAAACCTGGCGACTGGTCAGTCAACTACGCGGGTTTTCTGCATCAACCTTTCAATCCACTCCGCCATTTTCGCCCGCGCCGCATTGAGGTCAGCGAGGTCGGGGTCAAGCGAGTCCAGCCAGGATTGCGCCTGCTTTGCGAGTGCCTTCTTTGCTGTGTGGGCTTTCTTGATGGCCTGCTCCAGCGTGGTAACGTAGCGGACATCGTCCACGGCTTCGCGGAAGCCCTCCCACTGGATGGTGCCGACGATGCCATTCACGGTGGGATAGGTGAAGTTGTGGTCGCGATAGCGTTCGTTGTCGAAGTCGTTCCACACGTGCCCGAAACCGTGCTGGTAGGCGTAGTCCATGGCGCCGTCAAAGCCTGCTTTCCAGAGAACAAGTCCGAAGTTCCGCCTGTAGGTTTCCGGCTCCTCATTGCCTACCTGGGGGTAGGCGTAGCAGAACGCCTGTGAACCGACGCTGTGCCATTTCTTCGCTTCTTCGGGATCAGGGCGTCCCGCGAGGACGGCAACGTTCAGAAGCGAACCCATGGCTTCGAAGGTTCTCGCGTAGCAGGCGACGAAGGTTTTTCCTCCCGCCTCCTGCGCCGTTCTCCAAGTCGCTTGCTGCGATTTCAGCCTTTCCCCTGCAGCCTCGTCGATGCCGTAAAAGTGGATGGAATCATACCCGAAAGGCTGGCAAAAATCGATCCATTGCCCGAAGGCTGTCCGCAGAGATGTGAGTTGCCCAGGATCGGCGGTTGCGCCGGTTCCTTGTCCCAGTGTAAAGAACTTCCCGCCGGGGAGCCCAACCTCCTGACGGATCTCGAGCACGCGCCGCAGCTTCTCTCCCATTCCCTCGTAGTTGCTCGGATAGAGGACGCCATGGGCTTTGAGGTCCGCGACCTCGGCGCGGTACTGCTCCGCGGACTTGTACTCGGAAGTGATCGTCGGCAGGCCATCTCGGGACAGCGTTGCACGATAGTAGATGGAATAAGTCAGCTTGGATGGTGCGAGGTCGAATGGATGCACGGTTACTCGAAACGGCAGGTCGCGGCTGCCGTTCCCGATGGTGAATCTCAGAGCGCCGCGGTACTCCCCCGCCTTCGCACTTTCAGGGATGTGGACGTTGATCCAGAACTGTTTCAACGAGCGGGACGGGATGTCAACCGGCTGAAGCATCGCCGCGTCGATGGGTCGCACCTCTGCAAGGTTCTCACTCGTCCTGCCGGAGCAAAGCAGATAAGATCCCGATCCATCCAGCGCGGTGCTTCGAAGATAGTTTTCTCCCGTGTTTAGATCCACACGCACCAACCGGTCGTCTTTGAGCAGCAACTCCGGTACGAGCATCTTGTTCTTCAGATCGCTGGTGCCGCGTCCGGCCTGATACCAGGACTTCACAACAAAGATGTCAATCTCGCTGGCAAGAATGAGACCTGCAGAGCCCGCGAGGTCTGTCACCGAGACCTTTAGTCCCTTGATTTCCTCCAGCGCGTAGAGTGCCGCGCTGACCGACTCATACTCCCCGCGGCACCCGGAACACGAAAGCTCCTTTCCCATGGCCGCGGGAATGGGGAATACGTTGGCGGGAAAGCGAACATTGGTGATGGTGGGCGGTGCGTAAAGGAGATACGGCTGCCCGGCGGACGTCCCCCGCGTGATGGCGTCGATCGTCTCGGGCGCGAAACGGACAGTGTCAATGGCGCTCTGTATCTCGGCAACCTCGGCCTGTGATCCGTAGCCGCGTTTTTCGAGCGCCCCAATCAGTTCCCTGCCCCTCTCAATGCTCTTCACAATGGCAGCTTTCGCCTCACTCACCTGCGGAAGGCCGCCGCCAACTTTCTGAAAGGCAGTCTCCGCCTGCGCGAGGGTGTTGCGCCACTGGTTGACCTCTCTCTTGAGACGCTGCTGTCCCACCTCCCAGCGACGCCGGACCTCCGCGTCATAGTCATTCGGGTCAGGCACTTCGCCCTCGATCCGCACGTCATCCAGGTATACGATGGCCCGTTTCCCCTCGCCGCCGTAGACAAAGATCACCCAACGGTCCAGATAGGCGCCCACGTTCTCGCCTTTGGTGGTTGCAGTATTGTTGCCCGTGACATCTGCCGCGCCCGACCTGCCGCGGGCGACGAGGTCACACTCGATCAACTTCCACTCGCCGGTCGGTGCGGAATAGGATTCGACAGCCCCGCATCCCGAGAGAACGGTGGGCGGGTACACGCAGTTGGTCCCGAATCCAACGGTAGCCGTCGTTCCCTCGGATACCCACATGCGTGCCGACAGCCTGACTTTCCCCGCGCAGGGGACTCGGGCCTCCACTCCCCAATAGTGGTAGCTTCCGCTCTTGAGAGAAACGTCGAACTTGAGGGACCTCTTCCCCTCGAACGCCTTCTCATCGGAAGGGCCGATGAAGTTCTCCTCCGACTCACCGTTCTTCGCCCAGAGGGTGACCCTGGGCGCGTCACCCTCGAAGCCCTCGTGATAAGTGAACTGATGAAGCTCAAGCTCTGCCGGAATGGAACCGGAGCAGAAACACAGCACAACAACGGCAAACCACCCACTGCGCATGACCATTGCTTCCACCTCTTGTCTGGGTTGAACTACATACTACCGTAAACGATCCCGCGCCCTGCTCGTCGGCGCCAGAGTACTTTATCATGCAACGCCTGGCCGCGCTTCTGGAATTGTATCATAAGGTTCTCACTTGCTCATTGCGCGTTGCGGCTTACCACTACACCCAGATCGCCGAAGGATGCATGGAAGGTCTCAAGTGCCCTTGGGACCTGACCCTCGGCCCGAACCGTTTTGACGACTGGACCAGCGAGTTACGCCAGAAACAGATAGCCCGACTCGAAGCTTCGCGCGAACGCGACCGCGCCGCCATTGCAGCGATCAGCAACGCGCTTGAGTCACTGAAGTAGATTCTCACGGAATCGACACCTCCACCGAACTCCCCGCGGGTACCTCAACCGCTTTCGCAAAGCTCCCGACATGGGTGAACCCGGGCGCGGGTTTGACTGTGCAGGCAATGAGCTCGTCCGTCGGATTGTGCGCGACGAAGGCGGCCTTGCCGGGACGTGTGTCGGTAAGTGTCAGGCACAACTCTGCGTTGTCGCAGACAAGAAGGTTACCCACGAAGATGTCTTTGTCTCCGAAGTCCGTATCGATCTGGAGAATACCCGTGCCGTCCGCGAGGACTGGGATGTGCAGCAGCGGATCAGCTTCCTGTCGCTGTCGGCGCTCGACATAACGCTCGCCAACTTCGTTGACCAACCACTCGGAGATCAGCCGCGTCACTTTGCCCTTGTACCAGATGCCCGCATCCCAGCGCGGGTTGAGGCCCTGGACTCGGGTGGGAAGCTGAATGGGAAGTCTGGCCTCCGTGATCCTTCCGGCAAATCCGTGGTCCTTCGCCTGCACCGTGAGGGTGAAACAGGTATCCTCAACAGATCCGACAGCAGGTGTGACGCGGTAGGCGGGCGGCGAACCCAACCCCATCTTGTCGCGAATGTCGGTAACGAACCGACAGTCGGTCGGCGCGTCGAGTTGACTGATGACGGCGATATACCGGTAGGCGATCTTATCCCCCGGCTTCATTACCCGGGGGGTGCCGTCTCCCAGAGTCAACCCAAAACTGCCGTAACGTGTGCCACCGCCATGAACGATGTAGCCCAACCCCTCCTGCAATGCGATGGACCCCAGCGCCCCGTAGAAGGGCTGCGGGTAGAGTGCGGTGGCTCCGTACAGGACGAGTCTGCCGCTCGAAGAGGGCGTCTTCGGCGTTAGCAGGAAGCTGTAAGCGGACGCTCCTTCCCGCGTCACTTGGAAGGCAAGGCGTTCGCCCGCCACCGAGTTGGCGCGGAGTACGGGCGCATGCTTGAGCGCGAACTCCTTCTTGACGGTGAAATCGCCCTCCACCAACTCCGCCAGTGGCCCGTCGCTCCACCCGGTGAACATGGTGTGCCGCGCCTTCCCTGTGACGAACTCGTTGGGGATGGCGCACTCCCGCTGATCCGTCACGTCGGGATTCGGTGTCGCGGTTTCAGGGTAGTGTCGCTCCATGTTGCAGTCGATCATGCTGGCGAAGCGACTGACGTGATATGGGTAATATTCCACCGCGGACCGCGTCGTGTCGGGCACGCCAAACGCCGCCAGCCCGAAGTAGCTGAAGTTGCGCGTTGCGGAGTAGCACTCGAAGCCGCGCGGGTTCTGCATCTCCTTCGGGGTGGCGAACCATTTGCCGCGCGGCATGGTGTTGAAGTTGTCGCTGCAGCGCGGGAACATGTTCTCCTGCACGTTCGTCCAGCAGACCCAGCCAAAAGCCTGCTTCCCGGCAGTGTCCGTCGCGGTGAGAATCAGGTTGTATTCGTGGTCGTGGTAGGCATCGATGTTTTTGTCGAACTCCCTGGAGCCCCCCGGAAGAAATCTTCGCCACGGACGCGGCGCGTCGGCATCCAGCACCGCCACTTCCTTCAGTCCCTCGGTAGACGCGGCGCGCACATGGACACGAATCTTGTCGCATCCCGGCAACGTGAGGTCAGAAGTGCCCATGTTGACAATCTGCGCGTCCTCCAGAATCGGCCCCTCGGAGACGAAAGAAGACCGGTACCAGATGTATCTGCCCTTGAACATTCCATAGGTGCCGCTGAGCGCTTCAGCGACATTGTCGTCGAACCAGCGGATGTAGGTTTGATAGCCGGTCGCCCGCGCGTGCCCCACGGCGGCCGGCGAGTCCACCAGATGAACGGCGACCGGCGCGAGAGTGAAGCGGTCTCTCTCCGCGCGCAGATAGAGGTCGAGGGCGTCATCCATCAGTTTGCCGTTTTCATAGGTGTAGACGCTCATCACCTTATAGTTGCCCTGCAGCCACGGCGGCTCCGGATTGTGGTGAGGTGTCAGCAGGATCACCGGCGGCCAGTTGCAGCTTCGGGAAAGCGCATTGTTGCCTGCGAGCCGATCGGGGTACTTCTCGCTGCGCCAGTTCTTGTCCGGATACTTGAGCGTGGGTCCGAAGGTAGCCCAGGAGTTGCCCGACTCGTCCTCATAGGTGAAACCCGCGTAAGCTCTAAACGACGCGTCCGACGTCTTGACACAGAACCCCTGAAGCTGTTGGAACTTCTCCGGCGTCAGCCGCGCCAGCTCTTCGGTGAAAGCGAGGAACTGGTAACCGGCCTGCTTTGCCGCCTGCACAAACTCCTCCGGCTTCCCCTTCCCACTGGATAAAGAAGACCGCGCGCCAATGAGTCCGCGATAGCAGTTCGGCATGGACGCGCCTTGGGGAACGGTCTTGTCCCAGTCGATCTGCACGAAGCCTGATTCTTTCGGTTGTTCCTGCTTCTGCGGCATGAAACCACCGAACCGGCCTTTCGACGGCTCGGAAAGATGGACAAAAATGTTGTCCAACAACTGCGCTGCATCGCCGCGCATCCCCTGTGCCTGCCCTTCCATCAGCAGCCCGCGCCCCCAGAACGGATGGTAGCCATCCTGCCACACGCAGGTGGCGGCGATGGGCCAAACGGCGATGCGACCTTTGCCGTAGTCGCGCACCGCCAACAGGGGAGGGTTGGAGTCATAAACGCCGGGGCCCGCTGGCAACTTCGCCTTGCCTTTTTGTGTCGCGATGGATTTAGAAGCCTTACGGCCGCGCACCAGAACCTTCCAGTTGTTGTCCGCGCGTATGGGCGAGGTGAAGTCGGTGTAGTGTTCGCTCTCGTACACCGAAAAGGTGTCGGGGTAGAAGATGCCCTTCACGCCTTGCGTCACAGGGCTTTCCGCAATGCTGTCAGTCCAGTACAGCTTATTTCCGCCGCTTTCCACGCTGTACCATGAGTCTTCGTCCCGCACCTGTTCGGACAGTATCTCGATACCGCAGGGCGTGAGCCACTGATTGAAGGCGGTGATGTCGGTGCCAAATTGGTAGCCGGGAGAACGCATCACCAGCAGGCCGCCGCCCTCCTGCGCGTATTGCAGCAACAACTTCGCTTTCTCCCCCACCATGCTGGCGAGTTTCCCGGAGGAAGGAACATCGCCGCCGGCGCCCACCGGACCGAGACACACCACCACGTTGAACTGCTTGAGGTAATCGAGAGTCAGCTCCGACGTGATGTCTGCCACGCCTTCGGTGAATCCAAGCTTCTGGAGACGGACATTGTATCTGCGATCCGCCATGACCCATTGTGCTACGTGAAGAGGTGATTCCGGCGCGCCGTCGCGCACCGAACCTGTCAGCACAAGGTACGAGAGCGGCTTTCCCGCCTCTTGGGCGGCGCAAGTATGACAGTGCGCGACAGCGCACACGAGTGACGCGATCACGAGGGTTCGGCTATTCATGGCATCCACCTTTCCCGGAATTGGGGAGACGTCGAGTGACGCAGTGCCCACTTTGGCGCCGCGCATCCACGCCTCATTCGGCAACCGGCCAACAATACCAATTGCACAACGGATTGTCCAGAGGCCCCGCGGGGCAACGCAAATGGACGTTTGACGAGGGTTGCCATCCTCTTCCACGGCTACGCGCGGCTGTCATCAACTGCTTGCCGCGCATTCTCCGCCATGCGGGACAGCAGATCGAGGGCCGCCTCTTGCTCTTCGCGGGTGAACCCGTCCGTTAGTGTTCTGCTCCAATTGTCGAGGATGGCGCGGAGTTGCGGCTCGATGTCACATGCTTTGGGCGTCAATCGGACGCGGTTGAACCGCCTGTCCTCCGCATCAGGGACGCGCGTGACAAGCCCGGCTTCTTCCAGGCTGACGAGGGCGCGGGCCACGGTCGCTTTGTCGAAGTGGTAGAAGTGCGCCAACTCGTCCTGGCTGACGTCCTCCTCGCGGTAGAGGCGCATCAGGAAAGGAAACGTTCGCGCGGGAATGCCGATGGGTACCATGGCCGCCTCAAAGTGTTTGCGAGAGCACCGATGGAGCATCCCGACGTAACGCCCGACGTTTGGGTGCTTTTTGGCAGTGGTCTCACTCATACCGCAACGCCTCGATGGGGTCCATCGCCGCCGCCTTCTGGGCGGGGTAGAGACCAAAGAAGACCCCCACTGCCGCGGCAAAGAAGAATGCCAACAGCACGGACCCGGAAGTCACGATCACGCGCCACCCGGCAAACTGCAACAGCATCCGCGCGCCCACGATCCCCACGGCGATTCCCATCAACCCTCCGATGACACTAAGGACGATGGACTCAACCAGAAACTGCAGAAGGATGTCTCTGCGCGAGGCTCCAACGGCCTTCCGAATACCGATCTCCCGCGTTCGTTCTGTGACGGACACCAGCATGATGTTCATGATCCCGATGCCGCCGACCAGAAGTGACACCGCGGCAATTCCGGCTAGCAGGGAAGCGAAGGTCTTGGTAGTGCCACCCAGCATGTCCAGCATCTCTGTCTGAGTCCGGACGTTGAAGTCGTCATCCGCACGACCGTGGATGCGGTGACGCTTTCTGAGGAGCTTCTCGATCTCCGCCCGGGCCTGCTCAATCTGATCCTCCGATACCGCTGCGGCATAGATTCGATCCACGTAGTCTTTGCTCTCGATGCGACGCAGAAGAGTGTTGATGGGGACGATGATCGTGTCGTTCGGGTCGCTCCACCCGGTGCTGTCCTTGCCTTCGAGAACGCCGATCACGTCGAAGCGCGCCTTCTTGATCTGGATGCGCTTGCCCAGGGGATCCTCGTCACCGAACAAGGTCTCCGCCGTTGTTTTACCCAGGACGGCTACCTTGCGGTTGGCGCGGTCTTCTCCTTCGTTGAACATCCGTCCGGATTCTACCCAGTGACTTCGGACGACACTAAAATCGGGTGAGTACCCTTCCACGCTGGTGTTGGTGTTCTTGTTACCGTACTTGATCTGTCCACCGGAACGGCTGGTGGGCGTTACTGCCTTGATGCTTGGGCATTGTTCGGCAATAGCCTCAGCATCTTCCAGCTTCAGCGAGTCCTCCGACCCCACGCCGCCGTGAAGGCGGCCCGTCACCGCCTGCCCGGGCCAAACTGTCAGCAGATTGGCGCCGTATCCCTTCACGCGTTCCTGCACGTCCGCGGATGCCCCCTGCCCCATGGCCACCATGGCAATCACCGCGCCCACGCCGATGATGATCCCCAGACACGTCAGTCCCGAACGCATCTTGTTGCTGCTGATCCCGAATAGCGCTACTCGGACGGCTTCCCAGATGCTCACGGGGCAGACCCCTCCTTACCGAAGATGATGCGGTTCTCAACGAGTTGGTCCGATAGCAATTCTCCATCACGAAGGTGGATGATCCGTTTGGCATGTTGGGATATATCGTCCTCGTGGGTGACCATCACAATCGTCATGCCGGCATCGTTGAGCGACTGGAGAATCCCCATGACGTCCTCTCCCGTTCGACTGTCAAGATTTCCAGTTGGTTCGTCGGCCACCAACAGCTCCGGGTCGTTGATGAGCGCTCGCGCGATGGCAACGCGCTGCTGCTGCCCTCCGGAGAGCTGCGACGGCAGATGATCCCCCCAATCCTGCAGACCGACGCGTCGAAGGGCGGCGATTGCTCGATCCCGGCTGCGACCGCGCCCCGAATAGAGCAGCGGCAATTCCACATTGGCCAGCGCCGAAGTCCGGGCGAGCAAGTTATAGGACTGGAACACAAAACCGATCTTCTTGTTGCGCACACGGGCCAGTTCATCCTCGCCCAGCGTACTAACATCCACGTTGTCGAGGCGATAGACACCGGATGTCGGCGCATCCAGACATCCGAGGAGGTTCAACAGTGTGGATTTCCCTGACCCGGAGGAACCCATGATTGCCATGAATTCTCCCTGCTCCACGCGGAATGAGACATCGTTCAGAGCACGCAACTCGACGTCGCCCATGTGGTAGGTTTTTGTGAGAGATTCAGTCTCGATGATCGGCATGGCCCTATCGCCCCATCGTTCTCATCATTCGGGTGACGTCCTGATTGGGACCTCTGCCCGATGTCCCTCCCGGGCCCTTCCCGCCGGGTCGCTGCCCTTCCGGGCGTTCGGTCACGATCTCCTCTCCCTCACGAAGACCCGACAAAATTTCCGTTTCGTCGAGGGTGGCAAGTCCTGTCTCGACGCGGCGCCGCTCGGGCTGTCCGTTCTTCACGACCATCACCGTCTGCTGTCCTCGTTGGACCTGAATGGCGGAGTTGGGGACCACCACCACCTTGGGCTTTTCCTCCATGACAATCACAGACTCCGCCGTCATTCCCGGCCGCAACCTGGTGTCGACGTTATCAAGCCAGATCTTGACCTGAAACACAGTTACGTTCTGCTCGTCGACACCTTTGGGGTAGACCTTGGTTACCGATCCGGAGAAGTTCTCTTCCGGGAAAGACTCCACGGTCAGGTCCACCTTTTGCCCCGGCTTCACCCCGCCGATATCCACTTCGTCAACGTCCGCCAGAACGAACATCCGGGTGATGTCGGCCATCGTGACGAGAGTGGTTCCGCTGGTAACAGAGGACTTCCCCGAAGTAATAACGGTGCCCTGTTCGACGAACTTCTCAATGATTACGCCGTCGCGCGGAGCGTAGATACTGGTGTCAGCCAGGTTTTTCGCTGCCCGGTCCAGTTGCGCCTGGCTGCGGACCGTTTGGGCCTGAGCCTCTCTGACCTGGTGGCCGCGCACCTGCGTCTCGAAGCGATTTGCTTGAGCGAGTTGGATATTCTTGCGGGTCTGCTCGACGGAAGCACGGGCTGAAACCACCTCGGCCTCCCGAATTCTCACCTGTTCCGCGTTGGCCGTGGCCGAAGCTAATGACGCTTCGGCCTGCCTGACGGAAGCCCTGGCGGAGATGACCTCCTGATCGGCGAGGTCGTTCTGCACCGCGTTGGTCTTCGCTGACTGCAGAGCAGACTTCAGTTGCGAGACGCGGGACTCGGATGATCGTGCCTGCGCGTTGTGCGATGCGGTGATTGCGTCCAGCATGGCTTTGGCGCTGTCGGCAGACGACTGGGCAGTATCCACGCTCACCTGCGCGTTGTCCACGGAGCTCTGCGGGACAAAGCCTTTGGCGTACAGCTCCTTCTGGCGCTTCAGGTCCAGCCTCGCCTTGACCAGACTCGACTTCGTTTGGCTGTAACTTGCTTCAGCCTGCGTTCGTGCCCGCGGGTGGGTCGCCTCCTTGAGCTCCCGCAGATCCTCCTGAGCCGACTGCAGGTTTGCTTCGGCCTGCTGGATGGAACTCGTGGTCAGCGAAGGCTGCGCTTCTGCGGAACGTTGCGTCGACACGAGGCGGGCCTTCGCTGAGGCCAATGCTTCCTCTGCCTGGTGGATGTCGGCTTGAGAGGTCTTCCTCTGGATGTCCAGATTCTTCTTCGCCTGATCCTCTCTGGCGAGCGCCGCGGCGAGTTCCTGCTGCGCGACGCCGATCTGGAGCGGCACGGTCGTGCTTCGGAACGTTTGGTTGACTCGCGCTTCGTCGACTTTGGCCCGAGATGACTGCATATCAGCGCTGGCCTCGCGAAAGGCGGACTCGGTATCGGTGGGGTCAATGACTGCGATGAGTTGACCGGTTCTTACTTCGTCGCCCGTGTCAACCAGGAGTTGGGTAATCTCTCCCGCGACATTGGCCTTCACCTCCACGGTAGTGAGCGGCTCCAGCACACCGGAACCCGAAACGGTTCTGCGGAGATCTTTCCTCTCGACCTTCGCGGTGCGCAGAGCCGGGACATCCTCCACCTTTGCTGCCTGTCGTCGCTTCCAGAAAATGACCAACGCGAGAATCACAAGTCCCGCCGCAATCAGTAATCGAACGGGTTTCTTCACCGTCTGTCCTCCTCAATCACGGTCTGACCCATCGCGTACCGCAATGAGCAAACCGCCAGATCATAGTCATACCGCGCGCGAATGGCATTGGAATCCGCCTGCGCTGCCGCGGACCGGGCATCGATAACCTCCACCATGCTGGCCACGCCCTCCCGGTAGCTGAATTCGTTGAGAGCGAGGTTCTCTACGGATTGCTTCTTTGCTGCCTCCGCCGCTTCGACCCTTGCCCTTGCGTCATCCACCGTAATCCACGCCTGATCGACTTCCAGCAGGATGGCCTGGCGCTGCTGCTCCAGTTGTTGCTGAACGGCCTTCAGATCGGCCCGGGCTGCCTTCACACGTGAACGGCTCGACTTCCCGTCGAAAATGGGATAGCTGAGAGCGGCGCGCAGCACGTATTCGTCGGTGGTGTCGCGGGAAGAATCCAGGTACTGGTCATAGGATCCAGCGAGGCTGTACGCAACACCGGCATCAATCTCACTGCTCTTCACGGACAGCCCGCTCGCCTTTACGTTGAGTTCCTGCTGCCGGAGTTCCTCGCGGCGCTGTTGGGCCGCCTGTCGGGCCGCTTCCAGAGAGGACACCGGAGAGACCTGCGGACCCTCTTGCAGCACCTGCAACTCAATCTCCTGCGTCAGTCCCATGGAGTTGCGCAATGCTGCCTGGGCGCGCCGAACGTCTCCTCTCGCTGTAATGACGTCGACCCGGGCGTTAGCCAGTTCGGTCTCTGCGCGTAGAATGTCGATTCGCGCCTTTGTTCCCGCCTCGAAACCAGCCCTTGCTGACGCCACATGCGCATCGGCGCTTGCGACAACCTGGTCACGCAGCGCCACGATGTCCTGGGAGGCAAGCAACTCAAAATAGGCTTGCGCCACTGCCAGAGCGATGGCTTGCCGGGCGACGGTCAGTCCAGCTTCTGTTGCCTGCGCGGTAGTCGTGGATAGCCGAATGGCGTTGGCGCGCTGTCCGGAGTCCAGAAATTCGTAGGCAACGCCGACGGCCGTTTCCCGATTTTCCGACGCCCCCGCGCTTCCCACCGAGAATCCCTGTCGGGAAGAGTTGAACCGACTCCAGTTGCTGACAAGGCCGACAGACGGGTAGAGGCTGGACTTGCTCTCCACCACTTTCCACCGAGCAGATTCAACGTCCGCCTGCGTCTCCTTGAGCCGCGGGTGGTTCACCGCAGCAATGTCGAGACACTGCTTCAGCGATGCTGGTTGAGACAGGTCAACGGAGCGGTTCTCCTGAGACCCAACGGGTAGGGTCAGAGATATTGCCGCAAGCGCCTCGAAGGCCCCTGCAAGAGTCCTGCGCGCAAACATTGATCGGATTCCTTTCTGTTTCCGACTGCCTGTTCCATGGAGGTAACCGTTCACAGGGTGACGATGGGAGTAAAATCCCCCAGTGTGAAACTGGGGGCGTTCCCGTTGTCATGTGAACGGTTATCGGACACGAAACAGAGCATACCAGAAGTTAGTTGCGGGCGCAACTGTTGCGTATGCAACGATTAGACGCTGCTTGCACTCGCGTGTTCACTCTGGTTGAGTGGGCTTCGGCCCAGACATTCCTCGCAGAGAGCGGCCATTCATGGCAGTCGGCGCGGGGGCGGCGCCGATTGCTCCCGTCCCGTGGCGCGTTCGGCCGCGCGTCTACTCATCCTTTCGGGGTGTAAGTCAGATTTGTGAGAATCTACCCCAGCCGGAATCATAGGCGCCTGTAGCCTGAAACCCGACAGTGATTGTGTAACGCAGTTCGCG